>DEWI01000036.1 GCA_002363575.1 Verrucomicrobia bacterium UBA3214
GCGAAAGCGCGCCTCGACGATGCCGGGCGCCATGTGTTCGCCGCGCCGCTCTTCGCCGATTCCGGCTTGCCGAAAGCGGCGGTGCGCGCGACCGGCCAGGCGACCGTATTCGAAGACGGCGGGCGCGCCGCATCGACGCGCGTTTCATCCATCCTCCACTATTATCCCTACTACATCGGCACGACGCTCGCGGAATGGATGGAGAAGCCGGCGATCGGCTTCCCGCAGATCGACGTCGCATGCGTCATGCCGGATGGACGCCGCGCGACGGAGCAAAAGCGCCTCTTCGCGCGCATCGAGAAAATCGAGACCTCGTATTCGATGCGCGAGAACGACGATGGCTGGGCGACGTGGGATAGCGAGCGCATCCGCCAGATCGTGGCCGACCAAATCCCGGTGCCCGCGCTGCCCGACGGCGATACCGTGCTTACGCTTCCCGTGAGCGAACCGGGAGATTACGTCTTGACGATTGCAGATATTGCCAGCGAAGTCTCGTTCGCGGGTCAATTCTATTTAAGTGCGCATGGCGCCGGCGAGGGCGTCACAGCCAGGCTCTCGCGGCCGGGCGAAGTCTCGATCTCCTGCGACAAGCCTTTCTACCGCGTCGGCGAGGCCCCGCGCCTCGTGGTGCGCTCGCCTTTCGCCGGCAACGCCCTCGTCACGATCGCGCGAGATTCGCTGATTTGGCGCGAAGTCGTCGCACTCACGAACGCGACGGCGGAGCTAGAGCTGCCCGCCGCCGCGCGCGCATGGGCGCCCAATGTCGATGTCGCCGTTTCCGTAGTGCAGGCCGTCAAGCCCGGAGACGGGCGCTTCGCCGTGCGCGCGCATGGCCAGACGATCGTCTCCGTGCGTCCGGAGGATGCGGAGATACCGCTCGCGCTCGACGCCACCGTCTCCACCGGCGCGGCGGATGGCGCCGCCGTCGATGTCGCGATCTCCGCGCAACTCCCCCAAGGCGCGCGCGATGATGCGTTTGTCACCGTATGCGTGGTCGATGAAGGCATAAATCTGCTGACCGGCGAGAAACGCCCAGACCCCATCGGGTTCTTCGCGACGCCGCGCATGGCTTCGCATCCGCTCTTCGATCTCTACGACCGTTTGCTCCCGGTTTACGAAGACCCCGCACTCAAGGCTTCGGGAATGAAAACCGGCGGCGGCTTCGGCGCGGAACTGCTTTCGCGCGTCAGCCCGCAGCCGACGCGGCGCTTCAAGCCCCTCGCGCTCTGGACGGCCGATATTCCTCTCGACGCGCAGGGCAAGGCGAGGGCGCGCTTCGCGCTCGGCGAATTCGTCGGCGAAATCCGCGTCACCGCCGTAGCCTGGACGAAGGCCGCTGCGGGCGCCGCCGCGATCCATCGCAAAGTAGCGCCGAAACTCGTGGCGCAGCCGGACGCGCCGCGCTTTGCCGCGCCGGGCGATGTCTTCAGCGTGTCGATGCCGCTCTCCAACCGCTCCGGGGCGCCGATGCGCGCGGCGTATTCGCTTGCGCTTTCAGGGCCCGTCGAATTCGCCAAGGACGGCGGCGCGCCGAATGGCGCAATGGAGCTTGCCGACGGCGAGACGAAGATCGCCGTCTTCCGCCTGGCCGCGAAGGGCGTTGGCGAGGCGACGCTCGCTTTCACAGCGACCGGCGCAGGCGAGGTCCACGAAAAAGAAATCCATCTGCCCGTGCGCCCGGCGATGCCGTGGCGCGAATCTTCCGGAGTCGAGATGCTCGCGCCCGGCAAGTCGATCTCCTTCCCCGCGCCGGCGCCCGGCGAGACCGTGCGGCGCTCGTTCTCCGTCTCCGGCTCGCGCCTTGGCGAACTCGCATCCGCGCTCGAGTGGCTCGCCGAATATCCGCACGGCTGCCTGGAGCAGACGACTTCGCGCATCTTCCCGCTCGTCGCATCCGGCGGCATACTCGCCGCGACGCGGGAGAATGCCGCCGCCACTAACCTTTCCGCATACGTGGCCGCCGGCGTGCGCAGGGTGGAATCGATGATCCGCGCAACCGATTTCGTCATGTGGCCGGACTGCACGTCCGCGCCGTGGGATCGCGAAGTTTCGCTCTATGCCGCGCACTTCCTTGTCGAGGCGGCCAATGCCGGCGCGAATTTCAATCCGGCGGCGCGCCGCCGCGTTCTGCGTTTCCTCTCGTCCTGGGCGCTTTCGACGAATGCCACGGTCTCCGCGTACGCCTGCCACACGCTCGCGCTCGCGGGAGAGCTGCGCCGCGACAGGATGCTTGCGCTTTACGACGCCCGCGCGAAGATGGATGCGCTCTCGCGCTCGCGGCTCGCGCGCGCTTTCATCGCCGGCGGCGACCGCGCCAGGGCGCGCGAGCTTCTCGCGTCCGCCGGCGCTCCGCAGTCGTTGAAGGAGGCGGCATTCGCGCTGCTCGCGCTTCTCGAGCTGGATGCAGAGGATCCGCGCATCCCCAGGCTTGCGCTCTATCTCACGTCGCTTCGCGACAAGACGACGTATTCCTGGGGGACGACGGATACAAACGCGCACGCGCTGCTCGCGCTTGGCGCGTACTACCGGCGCTTCGCGCCGCCGTCCGGCGAAAGCGACAAACTCGAAGTCGCGCGCCACGACAATGCCGACGGCTCCGTGACGTTCGTGAACACCGGCGCGGCCACGGCGTTTATATGCTGGCGCAAGGCCGAGCTTCCCGAAACCGCCGAACTCGCCGCAGCTTCGTCGGCGGTCGCGCTCCAGAAGCGTTTGCTTGACAAGGACGGCAACGCGCTCGCTCCGGAAAGGCGGCTGGAATGCGGCGACCTTGTCTATGTCGAGCTTGAGTTCGTTTCGAAAGAGACAAGAACATATTCCGATCTCGTATTCGAGGATTTGCTTCCGGCGGCGCTAGAGCCTGTCCGCGGCACTCTCGAAGAAGATGCCGCGCGCGCTTCCGCGCAGTGGGTGATGCGTTCGGATGTCCGCGACGACAGGGTGTTCGTCTTCTCCAAGCTCTTCAAGGCGATCGCCGGCGAAAAGTTCGTCTTCCGCTATCCGGCGCGTGTAGTTACGCCCGGCGAATTCATCCTGCCCGCCGCGACAGTCGAGGCGATGTACGCGCCCGAAATCCGCGCCAACGCCGCTTCAGCGCGCATAAGCGCGCGCTGACCGCGCGCGGAACCCCCGGAAATCGTTCGAAGAACGCACAAACCCCGAAGGGGTGGCGCAA
>DEWI01000089.1 GCA_002363575.1 Verrucomicrobia bacterium UBA3214
ATATCCACCCCGCCGACAAGCAGATCGTCGCGCAGCGTCTCGCCCTGCACGCGCTCAAGCGCGACTACGGCTTCTCGAATATCATCGACGATTCCCCCGTTCTTGAAAATTGGCGTATTGAAGACGGCAAGTTCGTCCTCTCTTTTGCGAATGCGAAGCGCTGGTACTTTTACAACGACGACTACTCCATGCGGATCGACGGCTTCGAAATCGCAGGTCCGGACGGCAAGTTCGCGCCCGCGAAAGTCATGAATGAAAAAGCGGACAACAAGGGCAATCTCAAGGGGGCGGAGCTTGTCGTCGCGGCAGATGGCGTGAAGAAGCCGCGCATGCTCCGCTACCTTTCCCAGAAGCCGTGGACTGGCGCGCTGTATTCATTCGATTCCGGGCTGCCTCTAGGCAGTTTCGAAATAGATGCGCGCGAAGTCGAGATGGAGCGATCTGGCGCCGGCGCTGCGAAGGGCGATGCCCTCAAGCTCCCCGAACTCCAAGGCTTCACGAAAATCGCAACCGTCGATATTCCTGCCGGGAAGGCGTATTCGCCCGCCTGCACGAAGAAAGAAGCCGCTGCGCCCGTTTCCTTCTCGCGCGTCGCATACGTTCTCGAACTCGAGCGCAAGGATGGCACCGTCGATTGGGTGCTCGCGGCGATGGATGCGTGGACGGCCGATGCGGCCATGCTTGGCGTGCCGCACGCCAAAGGGGTTTTCTTCCAGCAGAAAGCGGGCAATCTCTTCGTGAAATCCAACATCGCCGGCGTCGCCGGAGGAGAGCGCGGTGAGGCGATAGTGGAATTCTTCTCGTCCAATTACTCGAAGGCGGCGGGACTCGCATCCGCGCCTGGCAGCTCCGATGTTTATGATATAAACGACACCGCAACCGCCCGCGACAATCAGGGCTACGGCTGCTTGCAGATTCACGATGCCGCCGCAGGCAAGCCGGTCTTTGCGTACAACCGTTTCAACGCCGCTCCCTGCGATGTGGGTATCGGCGCGAATGCGGCCGGGGAGAATCCCGATTGGACGTTCATGCACAATGCGGATCTCTTCAAGTCGCGCACGCTGACGATTTTCGTGCGCTGATGCTGCAAATGCAGCGGAAAGCGGCGCTGGCCCCTTCGCGAGCCGGCGTCGCTTTTCCTTTTGCGCCCGTTCCTCGGCAAGCTGGCGGCGATGCGCGTGCCGCGTGTTCTTTGCGCCGCCTGCCAAGCGCCCTCGCCCGCCGCGTTGCGAAGGGGGGATGGAAACATATAATTTCCGGCGATGATAATTGCAACCCGCGGCGAGTTGCGCATTCGCGGCGGGGTGTGGTAAAATAAGCTTGTCTTGATTTAGAGGAACTTGAACTATGACAAGAATGACTTTCGCCTGCATTGCATTTTCCGCCGCCGCGCTCGCCGCGCACGCCGGCGCCGACACAGAGTGGCCGCCTGCCGGCGGCCGCACATCGCTTCTCCATCTCTCGCACGTGCACCGCGGCGGGGGCAAGTTCGAGCGCCCCGACAACACGCTTGAAACTTTCATGTGGTGCTGGAAGAATGGATCGGCGCTTGAATGCGACTGCCGCAAGACGAAGGACGGAGTCGGCATAATGCTGCATGACAAGACATTGAAGCGCACGGCGCGCGGCATATCCGCCGAATTAGCGGCGAAAAACGTTTCGCGCGAAGTCACTTACGCCGAGTTGAAAGACGTGGATGTCGGAAGCTATCTCTCGCCGGAGTTTTCCAACCATAGAATCCCGACTATCGAGGAGACGTTTGCGGCAATCAAGGGCCATCCCGATTGGCTGTGCTTCGTCGATGAGAAGGGGGCGGGGCCGCGCTACATCGCCGAGAAAGCCAAGGCCGCCGGCGTTGAGGATCAAATATACTACACCGGGCCGAGCCATGAAAAGATTCTGGAGTGGAATGAAATCCTGCCTGGCGGCAAGTCGCTGCTTTGGCTGGGCGCGTGGCCGAAGAATCGCTCGGCGGCAGAGCGCGAACGCACCGACAAATGGTTTCGCGAGGCGATGGACAAGCTGCGCGAAAAAGACTTCAAGTTCATTTCGTGCGTGTCGCTGCACACATATTACGACCCCGCCGATCCGGTCGATCCCTTCATTCCGTCAACGCCTGTTCTGAAGGAAATCATCGCCGAGTTCCATGCGCACGGCATCCCCGTCTGTTCGATTCCTTTCGCAGGCGGCGAAACCGAAGAAGTGTACTTCAAGCTTTTTGAACTGGGATGCGACGGATTTTCGACGGACTACCCCAGCGTCATGTTCTCGGTCATCCGCAAACTCAAGGCTCGGGAGGCGGCCGCCAAATGATCTTCCTCGCGTCCGCATTCCCTGTTCCGCCGTGGACGGGGAATGCGGCGGCCGGCCCGGCAAGCTGAGTTTTCTTTCCCCATCAACATTTGACAACCAAGCGATAAATGAAGCCTGACAGAAAGACGATGGAGTGGCGGATGCTTTTCGCCACTATCGCAGGATACACGCTGTTCTACTTCCTGCGAAAGAATTTTTCCTTTGCCATGCCAGGCCTCGAGCAGGATTGCGGCATCACGAAATCCATGCTCGGCAATTTTCTTTTCGCCGGCGGTCTCGTCTATGGCATCTCGAAATTCGTGAACGGCATAGTCGGCGATCGCGTCTCGCCGCGCAAGATGCTTTTCTTCGGTCTCGCCGCCTGCATACTTGCCAACGTCGCTTTCGGCTTCGCGCCGCAAATCGCCTCCGTATTCGGCGGCGGCGTCAAGACGCTCGCGTTCGTCTTTGGCGCGCTGCTTGTTGCGAACCAGTTTTTCCAAGGCACGGGTTTTCCGCCATGCGCCAAACTCATCGCCTTTTGGATACGTCCCGAAGAGTTGGCTACGAAGATGTCGGTGTGGAATACATCGCATTCCGTCGGCGGCGGGCTTGTCGCGAAAATCTGCGGCGTGATCATGGGGCTTGGCGTCGTCGGCGCCGCCGGGCAGGGCGTGGGAATGTGGCGCTGGTGCTTTTGGTCGATGGCGATAATCGGCGCGCTTGGTCTCGTCGTCCTTTTCTTCTTCCTTCCCGGCACGCCGGCGGAAGAAGGCTTCCCGGATGTTGCAACGGCACGGCCGGCCGCCGCAAAGCCCGCGTGCGAAAGCGTTTGCGCTGCCGCTCCAACGAGTCGCGATACCGCCGGCGTCTGGCGGAGGGTCTATCTCAATCCTGTAATCATCATGCTTGGGCTGGCAAACTTCGCGATCAACGCCGTGCGCGCGCTTGTCGCCGATTGGGGCCCGACTATGCTGCAGGAAGCGAAGGGTCTTGACCCCTCGCAGGCTGGAACGCTTGTGATGGTCTTCGAATTCGCGGGAATCGCCGGCATGCTTTTCGCCGGCTGGGCGACGGATCGTTTCTTCGCCGGCCGCGCCCCGCGGCTCTGCGTCTTCCTCATGGCGGCGACGGCGCTCTTCTTCGGCGCGTTCTGGCTTCTGCCCTGCGGAGGAGCGGGCGGCTTCGCCGCAGGCGCCGCGCTGTGCGCAGCCGGCTTTTGTCTTTACGGCCCGCAGGCGCTTACCGGCGTTACGGCCACGAACACATCGACGAAGCGCTACGCCGGCACGTCCATAGGTTTCATTTCGCTCTTTTCCTACATCGGTGTTTCCGTGGCCGGCAAGGTCTTCGGCACTCTCGCCGAAACGACAGGCGGTTGGCGCTTGCCTCTCACTGTCGCTGTCGCCGTCGCCTCCGCCGGTGCGATAGTGTTTCTTCTGCTCTGGCGCGCGCGCGCCAATGCCTACGAAACTTGCGAATAACCGGACTATTTGCAGACCTTTCGCCTGCTTTGCCCGCTCCGGCTCCCGTTCTCTCCGTGACGGACCCTCCTGCGTCCGTTGTCGCACCATTCAGTGATTCTTGTCGTCCGCTTTCGCGACTGGAGTCGCTTCGCCTTGCGACTGGAGTCGCCCGCGTTCGCGACTGGAGTCGCTTCGCCTTGCGACTGGAGTCGCCCCGCCTTGCGACTAGAGTCGCCCTGCCTTGCGACCGGAGTCGCCCCGCCTTGCGACCGGAGTCGCCCCGTCTCGCGACTGGAGTCATCCCGGCATGTACCTTAAGCCACGCTATCGCACGTCCGGCCCGTATGTTCGCGTTCCAGTCAGAGGCAAGCAACAGCCTTTGGCTGAAGGTCAAGTGCGCGCCCGGCACGTGGTTTATGGTACAATATCGTTTGGCACCCTGTTCGGGCTTTTATGGCTTTTCATAGTCACCCCATGATGCCGAATATTGCGGCGCCCTTGTTGTGCTTTTCCCGCGCGATGCTTCTTGGTTGTTGCTTCTTTCCCTTTTTCCCTTCCGCTTCCGTTCTCTGCCTTGCTTCTTTTCCGTCTCTGCTTTCCACCGCGAAATCCTGCCTTCCTATTTTGACTCATTTAATTTTACACTTTCCGTAAACTCCAGCAGTCCGCCGGCGTTTGACTGCGATAGCCGAAAAATGGTAAAATACCCGGCAGAAATAATCTCGGAGAAGAGATTGGAAAGGAAAGTGTGCGATGACAATCACGGATGTTGTTAAGATTCTCGACGGCAAGTTGATCGCGGGCGATGCTTCCAGCCCCCGCGTAGTAGGCGCGGTCGTGGCAAACGATTTGATGAGCGATGTCCTGCTCAACGACGCCGACGATATTCTTTTGCTGACGTCGCTCGCGAGCGACCAGTCCATACGCACAGCGCACATTGTCGGTGCCATGGGCGTAGTGATACACAATGCGAAGCCGCTTTCCGAGACGATGATCAAGGTTGCGAACGATCTGGCGATTCCGCTGGTTTCGAGTCCGCTGTCGAAATACGACGCCTGCGTGCGTCTCCACGACGCTTTCGTCGCGGAAGAACGCGCGTGAGCGCGGCCGCGCATACGGCCCCGTTGCATGCAAACACTAAATTCTCCATTTGGACGGTCCGATGGAATACAATCCGGTAATTCTGCAAGGTCAGCACACGAGCGACGATGAAATCCTCGCGCGCACTCCGCTAGACGCCAAAGCGCTAGGCGGAGATTCGAGCGAAATCATCATGGAGCTTCTGCAGCGTTTCAAGGTTCGCGATGTCATGAAGCGGCAGGTCATATCCATACCCCGCAAGGCGACTCTTCGCGACGCACAGCGCTTGATGCGCGACAATCGTATCTCCGGCCTGCCGGTCAGCGAGAACGGCCGCCTCTACGGAATCGTCTCGGTAAACGACATAATCAACGGCCTCGACGGCTGCTGGATGGACGAAGCATGCGAAAGCCACATGGCCAAGAATCTCGTCGTCCTTGAAGCCGGCATGCCGCTTGCGTTCGCGCTCAGGTATTTCAACAATTATACATACGGCCGTTTCCCCGTGCTGGACTCCGACCGCAAGCTTGTCGGCATCGTCTCTCAGCGCGATGTAATGCGCGCGCTGCTCTACGAGCTGTCTGTCGAGATACGCAAGCTGGAGCGCAAGACGTCGCCGAAGGGCGATCAAGTCCGTCAAGAAGCGAAGGAGAATTTCTTCCGCAAGGAGTGGGCCGTCGTGCACAATGATCTTTCGCGCGCCGGCCATGCCGCGAACGCGATCAAAGGCATCCTCCGCGAACGCAAGATAGACCGCACGATCGTGCGGCGCGTCGCCGTCGCCGCCTACGAACTGGAAATCAACATCTGCATACATTCGCACGGCGGCGTGATAGTGCTGTTGATTTCCGACGACAAGATCACGATCACCGCGAAGGATCGCGGTCCCGGCATCCCCGATATCGAATGGGCCTGCCGCGACGGCACTTCTACAGCGAACGACTGGATACGCTCCATGGGCTTTGGCGCCGGCATGGGACTTTCGAATTCCAAGCGCGTCGCCGACGAATTCACGATACAGTCGGAGGTCGGTAAATTCACGAAGGTCGTATGCGTCTATAATATTCCGCATGCGCAGCAGGCCGCGGAAGGGGGGGCGCAGGCATGAACGCGCGCGAAATCGCGGAGAAGACAGGCGGCGCGCTCGCCGTAGGCAGCGGCGATGAAGTCGCCTCCTGCGTCTATGTCGGAGACCTACTTTCCGATGTTATGGGCCATGCCGGAGAGGATTGCGCGCTCGTGACGATTCAGAACCACCTCAACACCATCGCCGTCTGCACGCTCGTCGGCTGCCAGGTGATCGTGCTTTGTCACGACCGCCCGGTGCCCCCGGATATGGCGGAGGGCGCGGCGCGCGAGGAGGTCGCGATCGTGACGACCCCATTGTCGCAGTACGAAGTCGCGCTCGCGCTGTCATCCTTGCCACCATCGAAAAAGTGATTTCCGGCCGCGGGCGCGCGCTGGAATCATCTTGCCCACATGCGTTTCGATTTGCATATCCACAGTTGCCTGTCGCCATGCGCAAATCTCGAGATGGCGCCGTCGGCGATCGTCCAGGCCGCGAAAGATCGCGGGATGGACGGCATCGCGCTCACCGACCATCAATCGGCGCGCAATGCTCCGGCGATAGCCGAATGCGCGCGGCGCGCTGGTCTAGGCTGTCTTTTCGGTCTCGAAGTCTGCACCGCCGAAGAAGTGCACACGCTCGCTTTGTTCGACACTCCTGAACAGGCGCTGGAAATGACGGACTGGGTTTACGCGGCAATGCCTAAGCGTGTAAACGATCCGGATGCGTTCGGCGACCAGCCCGTCGTTTCGTGGGACGACGAGATTCTCGACATGGAATGGCGGATTCTCGCGATGGCCTGCCGGCGCACGATAGCCGAGACCTCGGCGAAATGCCACGAACTTGGCGGCCTCTATATCGCCGCGCATATCGACCGTTCGGCCTTCTCCGTGTATTCGCAACTCGGCGCGCTTCCGGAAGAACGGCTTTTCGACGCGGTGGAATTTTCCCGCACCGCCGACGAGGCGGCGTGGATGCCGCGCGCCGGCGGCTATGCGCCAACGCGCTCTTCTGACGCGCACAATCTCGACGACGTCGCCCGCGTGTGGACCGAGGCGGACTTGTCCGCTTTTTCCATCGCCGGCCTGAAAGAGGCGTTCGCATTCCACGCCACCTCTCTTTCGCCGCGCCTTGTTTCATTTTGATCGCTCTGGCGGTGGCAGGCCCTGTTTGGCGCCGCCGCTCCGTGGCTTCGCCCGCAACAATCCAGCACTTGCAATTCCTCCGCACATGCACGCAACGCTTGCCGATGTAATCGCAGATACCGCGCAGAACTCTATCGAGGCCGGCGCGAAAAACGTCTCGCTTTCCATTGTCGAAGACGGCGCGACAATCGCCGTCTCCATCGTCGATGACGGCAAGGGGATGGACGAGGCGACGCTTTCCCGCGCCTTCAACCCGTTTTACACCGAGCCCGGCAAGCACGACAAGCGCAAAGTCGGCCTGGGCTTGCCGATACTCAAGCAGATTTGCGAATCTTGCGAAGGTTCGGTTTCGCTTGAATCCAAGAAAGGCGTCGGCACTACGCTGCGGTATTCTTTCAACGCCCGCCACATCGATCTTCCTCCGATGGGCAGTCTCGTCGATGCGATATTGATGCTCTTCAATTATCCCGGCGATTTCGAGCTTGTCTTCACGCACAAGACGAAGACGGACGGATATTCCATCTCCCGCTCCGAACTCTCCGATGCCGTGGGAGGTCTGGAAAGCGTGGAAGGCATTTCGCTCGCACGCGATTTCCTCGCTTCGCAGGAAGAAGCGGTAAAATAGAGCTGGCGCCTTCCGCGAGGGGCGCTTCGCCCGCGGCCCGAACTTTTCGGCGCTCGCGGCACACCGCGCCGAAATATGGTATAATACACGGCGTATCTTTTCAGGAAGAGATTCCAAGGATAAAAAAGGAACCGACATGGCAAAGAAGATCATGGTGGACGGGAATACCGCCGCCGCTCAAATCGCGTTCGCGTGCTCCGAGGTAGCCGCGATCTATCCGATTACTCCGTCATCGCCCATGGCAGAGACATGCGATGAACTCGCATCCATGTGCAAGACGAACATCTGGGGATCGATTCCCTCGATCGTCGAGATGGAGTCCGAGGGAGGCGCCGCAGGCGCGGTCCACGGCTCGCTCACGACGGGCTCGCTCACGACGACCTTCACGGCGTCGCAGGGCCTTCTCCTGATGATCCCGAACATGTA
>DEWI01000116.1:0-24767 GCA_002363575.1 Verrucomicrobia bacterium UBA3214
AGCGCTTCGTAGTAGCGCTCAAGGTCGGCTTGCGTCCGGCAGTCGTCGCCGGGGCGAGAAATGAAGACGATGCTTTGGCAATGGCGCGCCGCGAGCGCTTCCCCGTGGCGCGCGAGCGCGAGCATTTCCGCGGTGTCGCGGCCTTGCACGCCCAGGCAGAGCCGCGCCTTCAGGCACTTCGCCGTTTCGGCGAGCGCGGCCATGCCGCGCTTCTTCTCTTCGATCGTCAGCAGGTCGATTGAATCGTCGGATTGCGGCCAGATGATGCCGTCCACGCCGGCCGCGTCCGCCCACTTGGCTTCTTTGACGAGCGAGTCGTAATCTACCGAGCCGTCGGCGAGATATGGCGTCGTCAAGATGGGATACGCGCCGCGTACGGCTTCCGACGCAAGTGCGGCATGGCTCGCAAGCGCGATTGCGACGAGCATGGATAGAAGCCATTTCCCGGCGGACGCCAAGTTCCCTGCCGTGTTCTGGAGACGCATTGTCATATCGCCAGGTATTATACAAAACGGCGAGAAGAAATTGTCATTGTACAGATAAGAAGTTTATCACTTTGCCAATAACGCCGTTGCGTTTGTCGGCACCCATTTGGTATAATACGCAACCATGAAATCCGGCATACCGAATGTCGCAATCGCCTTGTTTCTTTCCGAAGCCGCCGCGCAGCGCAAGCTGGCGGGCGTTTTCGCGTATCTCGGCGCCGTCCACCGCTGGAATCTGCGGTTCCTGCGCGAACGAAACGAGATAGCCGCCTTTTTCGGCGGGGGCTTGCTGGCGAAAATGGATGGCGTAGTCTGTTCCGGGCCGCAAAACGCGGACATCGCCGGCGCGCTCGTCTCGGCGCCGTGCCCCGTCGTGGTGATGGATTACGAGCCTCCCGAATTTGCGAAAAGGGAATCCAACCTTGTGGTGATCCGCAACGACGCCGGCGAAATAGCCAAGAGCGCCGTCAATGCTTTTTCGGAGTCCGGGCGCTACAGGACGTTCGCATACGTGAACGACAGACTCGGACACGGGTGGTCGAAACTCCGCGAAAAAGCCTTCTGCAAAGCGGTCGCGGCAAGCGGAGCGTTCGGCGTGAAGATATACGGTCCTTCCGGGGTGGCCGCCGAGGAGGACGCGCCGTTGCTGGCCAAGTTTCTGAAAGGGCTGGAATACCCCGCCGCCGTACTTGCGGCGAACGACATGCGCGCCGCCGAGGCTATCGCGGCGGCGCAGGCGGCCGGCATCAAGGTGCCGGACAGGATTTCCGTTCTCGGCATCGACAACGACCCGTATATCTGCGACAGCGTGACACCGGGAATATCCAGCATCGAGCCTGACTTCCACGCCGAAGGAATGGCCGCCGCCGCTTTGCTGGACAAGATGATGAAAAGCCGCAAGCCGCTAGGCAGACGCCATATCTTCTTCGGCGTCGACCATGTCGTCATCCGCGAATCCATGTCGCATCTGCCGCCTGCGCAAAGTCTGGTGGATCGCGCGAAGGAGTTCGTCAAAGCGCATGCGACGGAGGGTATCTCGCCTGGCGACGTGGCGGAGTATCTCGGCGTCTCGCGTGCGCTCCTCGATCTCCGCTTCCGCGAAACGCAGAAGACGCCGGTAGGTCGCCTGATCACCGACGTGAAGCTTGCGGAGGTGGCGCGGCGCTTGCGATATACGCGCCTGGCGATCGGCGCGATACCGGATTTGTGCGGCTTCAAGAACGCCAACGCGCTCAAGAACCTGTTCAAGCGGCGCTACGGGATTTCCATGCGCGAATACAGAAATGCGAGCCGCTGATGCGGCTTTCCGCGTTCGGCGCGGGAAAGCCGTCTAGAAGCCGAAGTATTCCTTTGCGTTGTTGAAGGAGATGTCGGCGACGATTCCGCCCAGCCATTTGATGTCGTTCGGCAGTTCGCCTTTTTCGATTTCCTCGCCGAATTTCTGGCAGAGCAGGCGGCGGAAATATTCATGGCGCGTGTAACTCAGGAACGAGCGCGAGTCCGTGAGCATGCCGATGAAGGTGCCGAGCGAGCCGAGGGCGGAAAGCGCTTCGATCTGCTTGCGCATGCCGTCCTTCTGGTCGAGGAACCACCATGCCGCGCCGAGTTGCAGTTTGCCGCGTGCCGGGGCTTTCTGGAAGCATCCTATGAGGGAGGCGAGCATCTCGTTGTCTTTCGGGTTGAGGGAGTAGAGTATGCAGCGCGGGAGTGAGTCTTCGCTTTCCAGGCGATCGAAAAGTTTCGCGAGATTCCCGGCGACAGACCAATCGCCGATGCAGTCGTATCCGGTGTCCGGACCCATCTGGCCGAACATTCGCGAGTTTAGGTTGCGCAGGCAGTTGAAGTGCAGCTGGGTCGTCCAATCCGCGGCGCAATCCATTTTCAAGCCTTCGTAGAGCCATGCAGATTTGAATTTGAGCGCTTCGTCGGGCGAGAGCGGGGCTTTGCAGGCGCGCGCCTTCTTGAAAATCGCGCGCAGCTGCGCTTCGGTGTACGGCGCGGCGAAGATTTCCGTTATTCCGTAATCAGAGACGACGCAGCCTGCGGCGGCGAAGAAATCATGGCGCTTGTGCATCGCCTCCCTGAAATCGTCGAGCGTCTTCACGGCGAGTCCCGCGGCGTCGCCGAGCTTGTCGATCCATGCATTCCATGTTTTGAGGTTTTCGACTTTCGAGGCGTTGTCGCTCCGCCATGCCGGGAGGATGCGCGCGGAGAAGGGCGCCTTGGCGATTTCGAGGTGGTATTCAAGCGAATCTGCTGGATCGTCGGTAGTGCAGACGACGGCGACATTCGACTTCTCCATGAGGCCGCGCGCGGAGAACCATTTCGCCTTGAGCCGCTTGTTGCATTTGTCGTAGATGCGCCTGGCGGATTCTTGGCAAAGGCGCTCGGTGACGCCGAAATAGCGCGTGAGTTCGAGATGCGACCAGTCGAAGAGCGGATTCTTCACGAGGCGCTCCATCGTCTTTGCGAAGGCTTCGAATTTCTCCCAGCCCGAAGCGGAGCCGTCTTCGCCTCTGCCAGAGCACAAGCGCTCTTCGAAGCCGTTGGTGCGCATCTGCCGCCATTTGTAGTGGTCGCCGCCGAGCCAGACATCGGCTATATCGTCCCAGCGCTTGTCCTCGGCGATTTCCTTCGGCGGGAGATGGCAGTGGTAGTCGATGATAGGCATAGCCTCGGCGTAGCCATGGTAAAGTTCCCTGGCCGCTTTGGTGGTAAGCAGGAAATCTGGATTGATGAAGGGTTTTGCCGCGGTTGCCATCGCTTGCTCCTTTTCGTGTCGTCCTGAATGTCGCGGGTGCGGGGGGCTACTTCAAGCTGTCGTAGTGGCGGGCGATCGCCTCGTAGCCTTGCATCATCGCTTCGGGGAGCTTGCCGAATCGTTTGTAATAGTCGCAAACGACGGGAAGGCAGCGCGTTTTCCATTTGGCGATCGTATTCAGCGCGATGGACGCGAGCTTGTGGTGGGCGAAGGGATTGGCGAAGCGTTCGAGGACGCTCTCGGCGTATTGCGTCTTTTCCGCATCCGGCAGCGCCACTGTCGGGAAGATTTCGTCAAACACCACCTTTCGCACGAATTTGTTGAATTCCGCGTCTGCGATGCATTCGGCGACTTCCGTAAAACCTTTTTCCAGCGCGAGATGCACGAGCGTCGTGTGCGTGGCGTTGAGGAAGCGGACTTTGCGCGTCCTGTAGGGTTGCATGTTGGCGGTATAGACGACGTTTACGCCGGCCTTGCGGAGCGGCAGGATCGTTTCGAGGTCGAACCCCGCCGGCGTCTCGATCACGAACAAGTGGAAAGGCTCGCCGCATACGAGCGCGCCGTCGTCGTCGTTCAGCATCTCCGCATAGCGCTTGGCGGATTCCGGGTCCGGGCGGCCGGCGACGATTCGATCCACCAGCGTCGAGCAGAATACGCAGTCGTTTTCGACAAAGCGCGCAAGCGCATCGTCCGCCCAGTCTGCGGCATATCGGAGGATGCACTTTTTGAGGGCGTCGCCATTGTGTTCGATAAGCTCGCACGGAATGAACACGAGGCCGCCGAGTCCGGCGGCGGCGCGCGCTTTCAGGAAGCGCGCGACTTTGCACGGGAAAGTCGTTTTGTCTTTGACATACTCGATGCCTGCTTCCGTGGTGTTGGAGAAGACGAAGCGAAGCTCCGGAAGCGTCGCGTAGCTCTCGAGATTCTGCCACATGTCCACGCCCTTGACGCACGCGATCTCCTCGATTTCTTCGAGCGTCTCGCCGTTTTCGACTCCGCGCAGGCAAGTATGGTATCTGCCGCCGCGGGCATTCAGGATTTCCGCCGGCGGCGAGAGCTTCTCGCCGATGGGCTGGATGATCTGCACGGCGCCGTCGAAAGCCGCGTTGTCGTTCATCTTCTGAACCATCCAATCGATAAAGCAGCGCAGGAAGTTGCCTTCGCCGAATTGCAGGATTTTCGTTTCTTTCATGTATCCGCTCCTTCCCTTTGACATGTTCAAGCGCCTGCGGCGTCCGCCTGCGCATGAGCCGCGCGGAAGCGCAAAGAATCGCCGCGCTGGCCGTAGAGAATCTTTTCGCCGATGGCGTCGAGGCGTCTTTCGAGGCAGCCGCGGCAGAGCGCGGCGTTTTCGCCGAGGCAGGGTTTGCCGTCGTAGAGCTGGTAGGCCGCGCGGTATTTCACGTCGGTCATGTTCGGCATGATGACATTTGCGCCGGCCATTATGCCTTGCTCGCGTCCATCGTCGGCGAGCGCCTGCAGCGCGGTGGAAGCGGCGATGTTCGCGTCGTGGAGGAATAGGCGCGTGGCGGCGATCATCCTCAACGCCAGATGCAGCTTGTCGGACGGCGGCATGCGCGAATCTTGCGGCTCCCGCAGCGGCGCATCGTGGTGCGGTATCCACGGGCCCATGCCGATCATGTGCGCGCCGATGTCGCGGTAGAAGATGATGTCGCGCGCGAGATCGCGCGCGGTCTGGCCCGGCAGCGCGCACATCACGCCGGTGCCGACCTGGTAGCCGCATCGCCCAAGCGCCTTCAGCGCGTCCACGCGCCGCCGCCAGCTGTGGCTCGCGGGGTGCAGCTTCGCGTACAGTTCCGGATTCGACGTTTCGATGCGCAGCAGATAGCGCGTCGCGCCGGCTTCGCGCCAGCGCCGGTAAGTTTCTTGCGATTGTTCGCCCAGCGAGAGCGTGACGCCGAGATCTAGCGGCGCAATGCGCCGCAGGACGTCCTCGATGAATGCGGTATGCTCTTCGCTCTCGATTTCTCCGGACTGGATCACGATCGACGCATAGCCGAATCGTTTCGCTTCCGCGGCGAGCGCTTCTATCTCGTTTGCGTCCAGCGAATATCGCCCGACGTTTTTGTTCGAGCGCCGTATCCCGCAGTAGAAGCAATCCTTGGCGCATACGTTGCCCGCCTCTATCAAGCCGCGGATAGAGACGCGCTTGCCGATGATCCGGCATTTCACGCGGTAGGCCGCGGCGAAAAGGGCGGCTTCCTGCGCGCTCCGCGGCGGCAGCGCGAGCAGCACGGCAAGCTCGTCTTCCGTCAGAGCTTCGCTGCGCGCTTCCGCGCGCGCAAGAATATCTGCCACATCCATTGCCATGCCGGTGCTGTTGAATCTAAAAGGATCGTATTCTTTCCGCGGTCGCCTATGCGGCGCGTTCGCGAGGAGAGGAAATCAATTTTCGTCGTCGAGCGCGCTGAGCAGCGATTCCGGAGTCACGGCGTGCGCCTTCTTTCTCAGCACGAGTATCCGGCTGATGAGGGCGGATTCGAAATCCGTGATGCGCACGCCGTCCTTGCGGTCTTGCAGGATGCGCAGGAGGCTGTTCGCCGTCATGCGCTCGCGCTGCGCCGTGCGGCCGACGAAAAACGTGCTCATGCGCGAGACGGCGGCGCCCAGCGGGGAAAGCACGAGCGCAAGAATCCTCCAGAACGGCGCAAGGCGCAGCATTCTCTGGAGCGGCCGCGAGGCGCAAAGCCTCTTGGGAAGGAATTCGCTCAGATAAAGGACGGTGAACGCAGCGGCGATGCTCCAAGCCGTTTGCGCGATTGCGCTGCCGGGAAACGCGCGCTCCGCGAACGCCGCGGAGGCGCTGGAGAAAAGCACGGCGGCGAGATTGTTGCCGATGAGAAGGGTGGTCGTCGTGCGCGGGAGATCGGAAATCGCAGCAGAAAGGATTTTCGCCGACTTACTTCCTTCCCGCGCGAGATGGGTTATTCGCATCCTGTTCAGAGACAGCATGCCCGTCTCCGCGCCGGCGCAGAACCCCGCCAGCGCCAGCGATGCGATCAGCAATGCGAATAATGCGATGAATATCATAACCGGCAATGGCGAACAGCGGGTGGTGGAGCGGCTGCTCCCGGCGGCTTCGATGATTGCCGCGAAATGCCGCTCGCCCGCCGTTCGCCATTATTTCTACTGCACATAGACGGTGCGCTGCTCGTAATGTCCGGGCTGCCATATGCGGACGATCGCGCCGCTAGGCTGCACTTGGTCGATATACCGTCCTTCAACCCAGACAGACTGCGTGGTCGCGACGGGCGTAGTCACAACAGGCGTTGTCACAACGGGCGTGGTCACTACCGGCGTTGTCACTACCGGCGTAGTGACAACAGGCGTAGTGACGACAGGCGTAGTGACGACAGGCGTAGTGACGACAGGCGTGGTCACGACCACGGGCCGCGGGCGAACGGTATCGTAAATCATCGCGCCGACGGCGCCGCCGACGAAGCCCGGCCAGAAATTCCTGCCGCCGCGCCCCCAGACGCTGTGGTGGCCGTGATGGTGGCCGTGATGGTGCATGACGACCGGGCGTCCGCCGCCGCGAGGCCCGCCGTGATGTCCGCCGTGGTGGGGAGCGGCGACGAGACCGAGCGACGCAACGAGCGCCACCGCCATGATTATTGCTTTCTTGTTCATTGTTCCGTTCCTTTCATTGATCTGCCTGCGCCCCATTGCGCCGACACAAGGCTAGGAGAACGAGGAGATGGTTTCTGACAAAAAATCCGTCGAATATTTTGCAGCGCCTGGCATCGCAAAGCATTGTGCGCCGTCGCCTTGACAACGCGCATGCAATTACTTCCCCATTCCAAAGAGGCGGAGCGTGGAGCGGAAGTCCGCCGGCAAAGGCGAGTGCACTTTGATAGTGGAGCCTTTTTCGACAGGATCCGGCAGCGTCAGTGTCGAGGCGTGCAGCATCTGCCGCGGCACTTGCATAAGGCGCGCGTCCCTGACGGCTTTCAAGCCGAATACGCGATCGCCGATTATAGGCGCGCGGACGGATGCGAGATGCCGCCGTATCTGGTTGGTGCGTCCCGTTTCGATCGCCACGCGCAGGAAGCTGGCGTCGTCGCCGGCCGCTTCCCGCGAGACGATCGAAAGGGCGGTTTCGCCGTCGAGAGGTTCGTCGATTCTCGTATGCGCGTACTTGAAGCGCCCGGCCACGATCGCATGGTACGTCTTGGATACCTTGCGAGTCTTGAATGTTTCGATCGCCGCCAGGAGGGCGGCATGGTTCTTCGCGAACAGCAGGCAACCCGTCGTGTCGCGGTCGAGACGATGCACCGCTTCCAGCGTCGGAATCCCCTCCTGGACGCGGAGAATCGCTTCCACGCTGCGGGGATCGTCGCAACTCACCAGTCCGGCAGGCTTGTCGCAGGCCAGGAAATTCCCGTTCTGCCAAAGTATGCGGATATGGCGCTGCGCCGCCGCGCCGGCGCTTGGCGCCGCCGCTAGCGGAGTTTTCGCGGATTGGCGCTGCGCCGCCTTCGCCACGCTCGCTGGAAGCTCGACGATATCGCCGGTTTCTAGGCCGTAGCGTGCGATCCAGACGCACTTGCGGTTCACCCAGACGTTCCTGCCATCGACAACCGCCTTCGCGCTTCGCCTGGTGAGCGAGAAGCGCGCGGCAAGAAAGTCTTGCAAAAAGCGCGGATCGGTTTTGCCGACCGTGAGCGAGACGAGGCCAGCTGCATGCCGGGGGGCCGCTCTCATTTTCAGACCTTGAGTATGCTGCCGACTACGCCCTTGATCTTGCGGCCGACGCGATTCGGGGCGAGCGTGATCTCGATTTCGGAAGGCGGCTCGCCGTCCTCGCCTTCGGCGACGAGCGCGACGGTGTGCGTTTCGCCTTCGAGCGCCTTCTTGAAATTCGCCGGGAGGGGATCGTCCTCCATCAGCTCGGTAAAGAACTTCTCCTTCGCGGCGCCTTCGTCGGCCAAGTCGAACATCGCGATGAACGATGCGTTGACATTCGTGAAGCGCCCGTCCGGATCGCAAGAGAACAGCGCGCACGGCGAAATCGAGAACGCCCCTTCCTTCGCGCGGAGCATTTCGTTCGTCTTGCGCCGGCGCTCTACGTTGCGCACGGTGAAAACGAGGTCGCCCGGCTCCATGAGGTCGATCACGGAAACCGTAACTTCGCAGGCGAATTTCGCGCCGTCCTTGTTCAGGCCGTTGGCGTCCAGCATCATGTGGCGGTCCTCGTCGAGGCCGCGGCGGATTCGCTGCACGATCTCTGGCGAAAGCCCGGGGATGAGCAGCGAGATCGGCTTGTCGAGCGTCTCTTCCTGTGCGTAGCCGAAATGTTCCTCGGCGCGCGGATTCGATTCGAGTATGTGCCCGTTCGGGTCCGTGATGACTACAGCGTCATACATGCCCGCCAGAAATTGGCGGAACAGCGATTTGCGATCCTTTGGAACGAACAATGGTGCCATATGCCCCATATTATACCATATTTTGCCGCGCACGCGCAACACCCCCCCGGAAGCACCCGCCAATTGCCGGGCAAGCACAAAAGTTTCCTTGCACCCTTGACGGCGTGACCGCGGTTTTGGTAAAATATCGGCGTTTATAGGCAAACAAGGAAGAACAATGGCAAAAGAAGAAGACCAGGCGATCGAGGTGACTGGCGTAGTCACCAAGGTGTTGCCGGCGACCATGTACAAGGTCCAGCTGGAAAACGGACATGAGGTCTTGGCGCATATCTCCGGAAAAATGCGCAAGTTCTTCATCAAAATCGCCATTGGCGACAAGGTAACGGTGGAGATTTCCCCGTACGACCTCGGCAAGGGCCGCATCACCTACCGCCACAAGGTCTGACGCATCCGCTGCCATTCCAACGATTTCAACCCTTAACAAAAAGGAAGGACAAAAATAATGTCAGGTCACAGCCACTGGGCGACAATCAAGCGCGCGAAAGGCGCGGCAGATGCGAAGAAGGGCAAGATCTTCTCCAAGCTCGGCAAGGAAATCACGATCGTCGTCAAGGCCAAAGGCGGCAACCCGGACAACAACCCGACCCTCCGCACGCTTATCGCGAAGGCGAAAGCGGCGCAGATGCCCAACGACAACATCGATCGTGCAATCAAGAAGGGCACGGGCGAACTCGAATCCGCCGCGCTCGTCGATGCCGTCTATGAAGGCATCAAGGGCGGCATCGCGATCGTCTGCACCGTGCTCACGGACAACAAGAACCGCGCGGCCGCAGAAGTCGGCAACGTCTTCAAGAAGAACGGCACGGAGCTTGCCAAGCAGGGCAGCGCGGCGCGTCTCTTCGACCGCATGGGGCAGATCATGATCCCCGCGGCGGACGGCCTCGACGAAGACAAGGTCATGGAAGTCGCGCTCGAGGCGGGCGCGGAGGACGTCATTGCGGAAGACGGCGGTTTCACCGTCAAGTGCCAGTGCGCCGATTTCACGACCGTCCTCGAGGCGATCAAGGCTGCCGGCATCGTCGTCGATGAAGAGAACTCGGCGGAGCGCACGCTCATCCCGAACATGACCGCTCCCGTGAGCGACGTGGCCGTCGCCAAGGCGATCAACAAGTTCACCGACATGCTCGAGGATCTCGAAGACGTCCAGGACGTCTATACGAACATGGAGACGACCGACGAGGTCGATGCGGCGCTCGAAGCCGAAGGCTGAGAACCGTAGCGCGGAATATCCCGCGGCGCACGTCGCAGGCGGACTCGCGATCGCCGGCGCAAGGCGATCGCGATTCTCCGGGGCGCCAGGCGCCTCCGCGCGCTGCGGAAATTCCCGACCGGTCGACGATGGCGCAATTCCCCGGACGTCGCCCCGCAAGCCGCTTGCCCGGCCCGTCCAGATACATCAACCTCATCAAACCGTTCCGACATGAAACTCGAACATGTGGCGATCGACGTGCCTGACGCCGAAGCGTTCAAGGCGTGGTGGTGCAAGAATCTCGGCATGAGGATTTCCTCCAATCCGGGATTCATCATGGATGATTCCGGCCAGGCAGGCCTCGAAATCTATCGCACGGGCGAAACGCCCGCCGCTCCGGATTACAAGGCGATGAATTCCATGACGCTCCATGTAGCGTTCACGTCGGATGACGTCAAGGCCGATGTCGATAGGCTCGTCGCCGCCGGCGCCACGCTCGAACAGCTCAAGCTCGACAATCCGGCTTTCCATATGGCCATTCTGCGCGATCCGTGGGGGGTGGCGATCCAGCTCTGCCGGCGCGAGAAGACGATTTTCATCGGCGAGGCGGCGAAGTAGCGCCGCTCTCCCGCGATAGATTGCAATACGAAGGAAGAAAGGAAACTGCATCATGAAGATGACATGGCAACCCTCGAAGATCAAGAGGAAAAGGAAAATCGGCTACCGCGCGCGCAAGGCGACGAAGGGTGGCCGCAAGGTGTTGGCGGCTCGCCGTGCGAAGGGCCGCAAGCGTCTCACGCAGGTCTAAGCGCGGATCGTGGATGGTGGAACGCCGGTGGATGCGTTGCCTTGGTTCTCCTCGAGGCCGGGCCGTCCATCGCCGGCGCTCCGCCGTCCGCAATCCTGTCGGCGCGGTCGATGGCGGCATTATGGCGTTTCGCCTTCCAGGCTCCAAGTACAAACGGATTTTCGCCGGTGGCCGCGCAGTGCGCGGCCGTCTGACGACCGCTTGGCATTTGGAAGGGGACGGCGCCGCCGTCCAGGCGGGCGTGGTGGTTTCGAAGAAGAGTTTCCACGATGCCGTGAAACGCAACCGCGCCAAGCGCTTGATGCGCGAGGCTTTCAGATTGCTGAAGAAAGAAGGCGCGATGCCGGCGAAGACGGATTGGATATTCGTAGGCCGATCGTCGTTGGACGGCAAGAAGTGCGCCGATGTAATGTCCGAACTCAGGTGGGCGGCGGGGAAATGCGCCAAATCCTGATTTACCTCGTTCGCGGCTACCAGGTCGCGCTCGGCCCTTTGATGGGCGGCGCATGCCGTTTCGAGCCGTCGTGCTCGAATTACATGATCGAGGCTTTGCAGAAGCACGGCGCGCTGAAGGGCGCGCTTCTCGGAATATGGAGAATCATGCGGTGCCATCCGTTCGGCGCGAGCGGCTATGATCCCGTGCCCGGGCGCGGACGCTGGCGCACGGAGTTTGCGAAGTAGCGTGGCGCGAGCCGCGCAATTTTCAAACCATCCAGGGCTTTTCTAAAAATGAACAAGACAGAGAAAATCATCAGTCTGTTGCTTGGCGGGGTGCTGGTCTGGTACCTCGTTGCACAGAGTCCGGCGAAGCAGGATGCCCAGACTGCGCAGGCTCCTGCAAGCGCGAGCGCGCCGGCGGACGCGGCGCAAGCGCCGGCGGGCGCGGCGGTTGCGGCGTCTGCGGCGCCGGCAGCCGAGAGCGCGGCGCCTGCGCTGCCGGAGACGCCAGAGGAGATTGTCGCGCTCGAGAATGATGAATTGCGCCTCGAGCTTTCCACGTGGGGCGGAGTGGTAAAGAAAGCCACGCTCAAGAAATACGCGCAGAATGAAGGCCCCGCCGGCGAAGACAATCCGCCTGTGGAGTTCGATTTCTCGGCGTCGCCGCTAGGCGCGGTTTCGCCGCTGCGCGGCTCCGCGCCTGCCGCGGCGAAGGTTTTCGCCGTCGAAAGCGCTTCCGCCGGCGAAGTGGTGTTTGCTTGCGCGGAGGGCAGGCGCAAGGTTTCGCTGGGCGCGGATTACCGCGTCACCATCGAAGACGACTGGTATATGCCCGGCGAAGGCGCGGCGATGGCGCTCTCGCTCGGCGCGATGTCGATGGGCGAATCGAAGAACGATCTTCTTAGCGTCGATAGCTGGCAGATGGATGTGAAAGGCGGCAAAGTCGTCCATCACGATGAAGGCGATTCCCCACTCAAGGATTATCTCGCCGGCGGCGTTGCGGGAGGTTGCAGTTCATCGCGTTCCGCGGCGGGGCTGCCCGCCTCTTCGGTCGTGCCGTACGCCGCGCCGCAGAAGTGGATCGCGCTGAAGAATCGCTTCTTTGTCACCGCGCTTGCTTCGACGACTGCCGGGAACGGCGGCTTCGAAGCGGTTGTCGCGCGCGACATCGCCGCGCCGGCGTACCGCCCGGCGAGCGTATCGGCGCGCGTTCTTCTCGCGCCCGGCGGCGGCAAGAACGTGACGAGCGTGTTTTACGTCGGCCCGAAGAAGCAGGCGCTTCTCTGGGAGCTAGGCATGAAAGACGTGATGGAGTTCGGGATGTGGCGCTGGGTATGCTACCCCATCCTCTGGGTGTTGAACGTCTTCAACTCGGCAATCCCCAATTACGGCATCGCCATCATCCTGTTGACGATTCTCGTGCGTCTGGTCTTCTGGCCGCTTACCCACAAATCGACCGTCGGCATGAAGAAGATGCAGGAGATACAGCCGCTGATGAAGGAGCTGCAGGCGAAATACAAAGACAATCCCCAGCGCCTGCAGCAGGAGACTTTCGCGCTCTACAAGACCCACAAGGTCAATCCGATGTCTTCCTGCCTGCCGATGCTCATACAGATTCCCGTCTTCATCGCGCTTTTCAACGTGCTGCGCTCGGCGGTCGAGCTGCGCTATGCGCCTTTCCTGTGGATAGGCGATCTTTCCCAGCCTGAAGGCCTCGGGGCGGATTCATGGTTCCCGTGGTTCGGCGGTCTGAACATCCTGCCGATACTCATGGCGCTTACGATGGGTTTGCAAAGCGCCCTCACGCCCACGACGGGCGACAAGAACCAGCAGAAAATGATGGTCGTCTTCATGCCTGTGATGATGCTCTTCATGTTCTACTCTTTCCCGGCGGCGCTTTCGCTCTATTGGACGCTCTCCCAGGTCGTCTCGATTGTGCAGATGTGGGTGATCAGGCGGCAGACCGCCGCAGCGAACGCCCCCGCCGTCGAGGTGATCGATCCCCCGCAGACTCGCCAGATGCGCCGCCACTGCTGAGCCGCGGCGCTGCGGACGCCAGGAAAGCCGGACAGGTGAAAACCGGAATCGACTGAAACAATGGAAAAGTTCGAATTGGATGAAAGTCTGGCGGAAGAGATTCGCGCCAGGGTGTTCGGCGAGGGCTTCATGAAGCTCGTGCAGTCGGTGCGGCGCGGCGGCGCTTCGTTCAAGATTTCGCTCCGCCCGGTGCTGATAGGCGGGCGCAAGCGCTTCCAGGCCGAGATGGTGGATGAAGGCCAGACGCAGGTGAAGAACTTCGACGAGAAGGACGCGCGCGACGGCCTCGAGGAAATCATCGCGCAGAAGGGCGCGCGCGAACTCCATCTCATCACCGCGACCGGCGATCTGCATGTCCGCGTGACGAAAAAAGGCCGCGTCATGGCGTCGCGCTCCGCGCCGATGGAGCGCAAGACAGCCATACAGCCGCACGACCGCGTCAAGAACACGCCTCTCAACGCATTCGATTCGCTCGCGCTTCTGCGCGCTCTCGGCATTGCCGACGGCTCTGGTGCCATACGCGCATCGATGCGCGGCAAATACGACCAGATAAACGAATTTCTCAAGCACGTCCCTTCGGGGATTGCGGAGAAGCGCCGCGATCCCGGGGCCGTGTTCACCGTCGTAGATTGCGGCTGTGGCAAGGCGTATCTCACGTTCGCGCTGTATTTCCATCTCGTCAATGTCGCGGGGCTGGAGAAAGTGAAAATCTACGGCGTGGACCGCCGCGAGGACGTGATAGCGGCCGCGCGCGCCACGGCGCAGGCTCTTGATTGCGCTTCGGACGTGGTTTTCGAGGTCGGCGACATCGCCGGCTTTTCGCCGGGCGGCGCGAAGCCGATAGTCGATATGGTCGTTTCCCTCCATGCCTGCGACACGGCGACGGACGAGGCGCTCGCCAAGGCGGTTGAATGGCGCGCGCGCTATATTCTTTCCGCGCCGTGCTGCCAGCACGAGCTTCAGAAGGATATGGCGGACATCGCCTCGCGTCCCGTGCAGGCGCGCGAAGCGTTTGCCGGGCTGCTGCGCCAATCCATCCTCCGCGAACGCTTTTGCGATATTCTGACGGATTCGTTCCGTGCGCTGATCATGCGCATCCTCGGCTTCAAATGCCAGGTGATAGAGTTCGTCTCCAGCGACGCCACGGCGCGCAACATAATGCTGAAATGCGAGTATGGCATCGCGCCGCGCCAAGGCGCCGCGATCGCGGAATATCTCGCGTTGCGCGATTTCTTCAACGTGACTCCGTGGCTTGAAAAGCGCCTCGCCGCGCTCTTGAAGCTCTAAGGACGGAGCATCATCGCCGTCGCCGATGGATACTTGCATTTTGCAGCGCGCCAAGACGATCCGCGCTTTGCGGAACTTCTTCGAAGAGCGCGGGTTCGTCGAAATCGACACGTCGGTGCGCATAGCCGCGCCCGCCCCAGAGCCGCATATCGACTGCCCGCGCGTCGCCACGGGCGGCTTCCTGCGCGCTTCCCCGGAATTGCAGATGAAGAAGCTGCTCGCCGCAGGCTTCGACAAGATACACCAGATCGGCCCGTGCTTCCGCGATGGCGAATCGGGGCGGCGCCACAATCCCGAGTTCACGATGCTGGAGTGGTACAGGCGCGGCGCGACGTATCGCGAAATCGCTTCCGACATGCGCGAGCTTTGGAGCGCCGCGCACGCCGCCGCAGGCCTGCCGCCGCCGGCGCCTTGCACCACGCTCCGCGTGCGCGAAGCCTACATCCGCTTCGCCGGCTGGGATCCATGGCAGGGCGCTTGGGACGGCGACCGCTTCGATTTCGACATGGCCGTGAAGATCGAGCCGGCGCTCGCTTCCATGGGCGCCGTCTTCCTGACGGACTACCCGCCGCAGTGCGCGAGTCTCGCAAAGATTTCAGGTGACATCGCCGAGCGCTGGGAGTTCTATGCAGGCGGCCTCGAACTGGCAAACTGTTTTTCGGAGCTTTGCGACAGCCGCGAGCAGCGCGAACGATTCCTCCGCGCGCGGGAAGAGCGCCGCGCGCTCGGCGAAGAGGATTACCCCCTCGACGATGAATTCCTCGGCGTGCTGGACGGCATAGGCGCGGCCGCAGGCGCCGCGCTCGGCGTCGATCGGCTCGTGATGCATCTGACCGCCGCGCCGTCCATTTCCCTTGTAAGGTGCTGAAAGCCGGCGGCGCGCGCGCCGCCGCCTGGAGGCTTGTGGGAAGCGAGACGCCCGGCGCCAAAATATGGTATAATACAACTCTCCGAACGAAAGGAAGGCGAGAACGGATGACGGCGACACGACGACAAGCCCGCGAGTGGGCCATTCAGATGCTTGCGGCGGCGGACTTGAATCCACCCGACGCTTTGGATGGGTTTCTAGCGGATTTCTGGAAGCAGATAGAAAGTCTCGATCCCGAAGACGGCGGGTCGGGCGGCCAGACCGTGCGCGGCAAGCTCCTTGCGTTCGCGGAAGAGCGCTTCAGGGGCGTGACGGCGATGAAAGGCGAAATCGACGCCTTGCTGGAAAAGTTCATGGAGAACTGGGAGGTCGCGCGCCTCGGCACCGTCGAGAGGGCGGTGCTGCGCATGGGCGCCTGGGAGCTTTGCAATACCGACATACCCGTTCCCGTGGTGATCAACGAAGCCGTGGATCTCGTGAACTGGTATTCGTCTCCGAAGGCGCGCGCGCTCGTCAACAGCACTCTCGACCGCATTGCCCACAATTGCGCGCTGGTCGCAAAAGCGCGCGAGAAACATGACGCCTGAGAAGTTCATGTTGCGCGCGGCGGCGCTCGCCGCGCGCGGCCAGGGCAGGACGCGCCCCAATCCTTGCGTCGGCGCCGTCGTCGTTCGCGATGGCGCGATCGTCGGCGAAGGCTGGCATGAAAGGGCGGGCGGCGACCATGCCGAAGTCGTGGCGCTCAAAGCGGCCGGCGATGCGGCGCGCGGCGCCACGGTTTACGTGACGCTCGAGCCGTGTTCGCGCGCCGGGCGCGTCGGCGCGTGCACAGATGCGCTGGCCGCCGCCGGAGTTTCCCGCGTGGTCTATGGCGCGAGCGATCCGAACCCTGTGAACGCCGGCAAGGCGCAGGCGGCGCTCGCGCGCTCCGGCATAGTCTGCGAGCGTTTCGCCGGTTCTGCGGCCGTGTCCAGACGCTGCGAAGAGTTGATCGCGCCTTTCAAGAAGCACATATTCACCGGGCTGCCTTTCGTGACCGTGAAGCTGGCGATGTCGCTGGACGGCAGGACTTGCGACAGCCGCGGCTGCGCCGCGTGGATTTCATCGGCGGCATCGCGCCGCCGCACCAACGCGCTGCGTTCCAGGGTCGATGCGATAATGGTCGGCGCCGAGACCGTGCGGCGCGACAATCCGTCGCTCACTTCCCGCGTTCGCCCGAATCCCGGCCTCCTGCGCGTTGTCGTCTCCCGCAGCGGAAATCTGCCGCGCGACGCCCGCATCTTCACGGATGGCGAGAACGAGACATTGGTGTTCCGCGATGGCGCGCAGGCGCTCGAGGAGCTTGGGCGCATGGGCGTCCTGCACGTCCTCTGCGAAGGCGGGCTTGCGCTCGCCGTCTCTCTCGCGAAGGCGGGGCTGGTCGATGAATGGCTGACCGTGCTTTCGCCGGTCGTGATCGGCGGCGACCCCGTCGCAGACGCGTTCCGCGCGCCCGCCCGCGACATTTTCGCCCGTTTCCCGCTGCGCGGCGTCAAATAGAATATCGGTTTGCATTAACGAGGTTGCGAAAGACTCCATGTTCACGGGTTTGGTAGAAAAGGTCGGCAAGATCGGCAGAGTGTCGCGCGGACGCGGCCTCGTGCTGGAAATCGTTTTCGAGCCTTGGGCGACTCCGCTGGAGGAAGGCGAGTCTGTCGCCGTCAACGGCGTCTGCCTGACCGTGGCGCGCCGCGATGCTTCGCGCTTTACTGCCGACGTCCTGCGCGAGACGGAGGAGCGCAGCACGCTCGGCGGCCTCAAGCCCGGCGACCGCGTGAATCTCGAAAGGGCGGTGCGCGCCGGCGCGCCGCTTGGCGGACACATCGTACAGGGCCATGTGGACGGGCGCGGCAAAGTCCTCGCGAAAATCCCTCGCGGCAGAGACTTCCGCCTGAAAATCGGGTGCTCGCGCGTGCTGGCGGCGCAATCCATTCTCAAAGGTTCCGTCGCGATCGACGGCGTATCGCTCACGATTTCCGGGCTTGGCGAAGATTGGCTGATGGTGGATGTGATTCCTTCGACGGCGGGAGCGACGACGCTTGGCGCCAAGCGCCCGGGTGATAGCGTCAATCTCGAGACGGACGCGCTGGGCAAATATGCCGCGCGCGCCACGCCGCGCCCCGCATCCGGGCTTACGTTGGAAATGCTTGCGCGCGCAGGCTTCGGCGGCGGCTTTGAGTGAAGCCGCGCGCCGACGGCCCGCGGAACCGGCGGTGCAAAGCGGCGGGGGTTCCGCGCTACCGTCTATTCGGCATACGCGCCGAGGAACGTGAAGTGCTCGATCTGAGGATCGTCCGCGAGTTCGGCGATAAGCCGCAGCACCGCTTCGTCGCGCGGGCTGGCCTCGAAATCGAATGTGAAGCGGAATTCGAAATCCATGCCGGGGATCGGGCGGGATTCGAGTTTTGTCAAATTCACGTCGATTGCGGCGAAGCGCGAGATTATGCTGTTGAGCGCGCCCGGCTGGTGCGCGAGCGTCATCATGACCGAGAACTTGTGCGCGTCAGGGTATATCTCCGGCTTCTTCGCGATGCAGATGAAGCGCGTGTAGTTGAAAGCCGCGTCGGCGATGTTCTCGTCGAGTATGTCGAGTCCGTAGAGTTCGGCGCACGCACGCGACGCAATCACGGCGCGCGTTGAATCGGCGCTTTGCGCGAGCGTCTTCGCGGCGACAGCCGTGTTCGCTTCCGGCACGGCCTTGATTCCGGGACGGCGCTTCAGGAACGCCCCGCATTGCGCCAGCGCATGCGGATGGCTGGCGATCTGGCGGATATCCGCGAGCTTGGCGCCATGGACGCCCAGGAGGACGTGGTTGACCTTCAGACGCAGCGCCTTCACGATGTGGAAGCGGTGGGTGTACATCTGGTCGTAAACTGCCGCGACGCTGCCTGCGGCGGAGTTCTCGATCGGCAGGATTCCATAGGGGCAGAGGCCTTGCTCGACCGCGTCGAAAACCTTGTCGAAGCCATGGAAATACATGATTGTCGGGATGGAGAAGAGAAGGCTGGCGGCCTGCTGCGCGTAGCAGCCTTCAATCCCGGGGACGGCCACAAGCGCCTTCGTCGGGAATTTCTCCCCCGTCGCCGCCATGGCGGCCTTGATTTTCCCGATCAGCGGATGTTCGCCGTGCAGGACGCTGCGCTGGCGCGCCCGCGAAATTCCGAAAAGCGTCGTGAAGAAGGCGCGCGCGCCGTTCTCGTATTTCTCGCCGACCTGCTCAGCCACGTTCGTCAGGATGGCGCGCTCGCGCGCGGGGTCGAAAACCGCGCTTCCGCTGGCTTTTTTCGATTCGGCTACCTTCTCCACTATTTCCAGGCGGCGCTTGAAGAGTTGCGCGAGCTGGTTGTCAATCTCGTCGATCTGTTCGCGGATGCCGGCTAGCGTATTTGCGTTTTCTTGCATATTCCCTTTCTTGCAGGTTTTCTGTGGTTTCGAAGTCTTTTCCTTAATGAAAGCGACCCCCTCGCCGTGGTGGCGCGGGGGTCGTGATCCTTTGCGGTTTTCGACAATGCGTTGCATTCCCCTGCCACCTTAAAGGCGTGCAAGAAAAAAGCTAAAGCCAAAAAACTCTTTTTCGTTCCGCATCGTGCGTCCAATCTCGCGTGACGGCGCATATTATACCATATTCTGCGCTCCGGCGTCAAAGCCGCGCGGCGCGCCCGGCGATTTTCCCTTCTGGCGGCAAAAATCTTGAAGCGCGAGCGCCTAACGAGGGGGCAGAATATGGTATAATATATCCCCAGAGGCTTTAAAAGGCTTGAGATGGCCGGAAGATGAGTCGAAACATGAATGGAAACGAGGCGGTGGAATGACGGGGCATGCGCTGGCGGCAATGATGTTCGATATGCTCTGTCTCGGGTTGAGCATCGTTTTTTTCTGGTCTTCGACGATCGTGATGGTGGGCTTGCTCAAGCGCCCGCGCCGCCATCCGAAGGCCGGAAGAAAGTTGCGCTTCGCCGTTTTGATTTGCGCGCGCAACGAAGAGCGTGTCATACGCCTGCCCGTCAAGAGCATCGCGATGGGCAAGTATCCTGCTGACAAGCGCGATGTAATCGTGCTGGCGGACAATTGCAGCGACGCCACAGCCCGGCGCGCCCGCGAGGCGGGCGCGCTAGTCTGGGAGAAGCGCACGCCGAGCGCAGGCAAGGGCGACGTCCTTGCATGGGGCGTCGAGCGCGTGGTTAAGGACGGCTCCTACGACGCGATCGCCGTCTTCGACGCCGACAACATCGCATGCGATCGCTGGCTCGACGAAGTGAACGACGCTCTGAACGACGGCGAGTCCATCGTGACCGGGCGGCGGCATTCGTCGAACGCGAAGGCGAACGCCATCGCCGGCTGGTACACGGTGTACTGGGACATGATGAACGAACTCTCCAACCGCGTGCGCACCAATCTCGGGCTTTCCGGCAAGCTCACGGGGACGGGATTCGCGTTCCTCCTCGGCGTCCTCGGCCCGGAAGGCTGGAAGACGCATACGATGGTCGAAGACGTGGAGTTCACCGTGCAGAGCAACATCCGCTCGCACCGCGTCGCATATGTCGAGAGCGCCGACTACGCCGACGAGCAGCCTGAGACGGCGCGCTATATGTGGCGGCAGCTGCGCCGCTGGGCGACCGGCGGCTGGCAGGTCGCGCGCGGCTATTTCAAGCCGTGGCTGCGCGCGCTCGTGCGCCGGCCTTCGCTGCGGCTGTTCGACAGCTACTTCGCGATATTGACGGGTATGAGCGTGGCGTTTCTGCTGTTCTTCAACATCGTCGCGCTGCTCGTGAAGCTCTTCAGCGTGTCGATAGACAACGTGATCGCCGTTTTCACTTCCGTGCTGGTCTTCGTATTCGTGTTTTTCATGGGCTGGATAACGGCGTTTTCGGCGGTGGCGCTTTCGAAGCGCAAGCGTCGCCCGCGGTGGTTCGCGGTGGCGACGTTCCCGGTGTTCTCGCTGATTCTCTCCGCTTCGGTATTGTGGACGCTTGTTTTCCCCACGAAGAGCTGGAAACCCATCCCGCACGGCCAGACGGGGAAACAGGCGGATTGACCAATCGAACCAATCGGACAAACAAATGAACTGGTATAGCGCATTGGGCGAATGGATCGGGCAGGACCCGTTTTTCACGCTTCTCGAGCACGCCGGCACTTTCGCGGGCGCCATTTCCGGCGTGCGTCTTGCCAGCGTCAAGAGATTCGACTGGTTCGGCGCGTACGTGATCGGGCTGGTCACGGCGCTGGGCGGCGGCACGCTCCGCGATACGATGCTGAATGTCGAGCCGTTCTGGATGGCGAATCCGGGATATGTGATAACATCGTTCATCGCGGTTGTGTGCATATCCGTCTTCGGCAGGCGCTTCATCAACGGGCAGATAACCTGGTACATCTGGGATACGCTGTCGATTTCGTTCTTCATGGTGATCGGGCTGGAGAAGACGCTGCGCTTCGGGCATGCGTGGTGGTGCGCGATCTTCATGGGCGTGATAACCGCGGTCTTCGGCGGCGTGCTGCGCGATATCTGCATAAACACCGTGCCGCTCATCTTCCGCAAGGAGCTGTATGCGCTCGCGTGCGCAAGCGGCGGCGTCGCGTATCTCCTTATGGGGCTGGCGGGGCTTGATTCCAGGCTCTGCGCGACGATATGCGTGGCGTCGATCTTCGTGATACGCGCGCTCGCGATACGCTACCATCTCGGCGTACCGGTGCTGCGCGGCCACAACCAGTTCGCCCACCACAGAAAGCAGACGCTGTCTCGGCACGCCGCGCTCGCGATCGGCGGCGAAGGCGCCAAGAGCGCGTCGTGACGCCGCGGCGGGCGTGCGCAACCAGGAAGGGCGGAAGGAAAAATTTACGCTGACAAGGAAAGGACGAGGAAAACAAATGAGCAAAGAATTCAAATTGACCGATCCGTTCGGCACGGCTCCCGTGGAGCCGCCGTTCACGCAAAGCGTCTCCGGCGCGAAGCCATGGCACAACATGCGCGTCACGCGCCCGTACACGCTGGGGCAGCTTCTGGACCAGACCATCTCCCGCTGCGGCGAGAACGACGCCGTCGTCTATGCCGACCGCGATTTCCGCCTTACATGGTTCCAATTTGGCGAGGAAGTCGATCTCGTCGCGAAGGGGCTGATGGCGCTCGGCGTGAAGCACGGCGAGAAAGTCGCGCTTTGGGCGACGAACGTTCCTCACTGGGTTGTGCTGATGTTCGCGACGGCGAAAATCGGCGCCATACTCCTGCCGCTCAACATCAACTACAAGTCGGCGGAGATAGATTTCGCGCTCAAGCAGTCCGAGGCCGAAAACATATTCCTTATCAACGGCTACCGCGATTGCAACTACATCCAGGTCCTGAACGATCTGATACCGGAGCTGAAAAACTGCCCGCGCGGCGAATTGAAGAGCGAGCGCTACCCGCACCTCAAGCGCGTATTCTTCCTCGGCGGCGAAAAGCACCGCGGCATCTATTCGCTCAACGAAGTCAAGGCGCTCGCCTGCGAAGTCTCCGACGCCGACTACTACGCGCGCCAGGAGCAGTGCGACGTCCACGACGTCGTAAACATGCAATACACGTCCGGAACGACGGGCTTCCCCAAGGGCGTGCAGCTCACGCACTGGAACATCGCCAACGACGGCTACTGGATCGGCGCATGCCAGAATCTGTCGAGCCGCGACCGCGTCTGCATTCCTGTGCCGCTTTTCCACTGCTTCGGCTGCGTGCTGGGCGTGATGAGCTGCGTGAACCATGGCGCGACGATGGTGTTCCTCGAGAAGTTCGATCCCGTGCAGGTGATGTCGTCGATCGAAAAAGAGAAGTGCACGGCGACATACGGCGTGCCGACGATGTACATCGCGATGCTCGACCACCCGCTATTCGAGCGCTTCGATTTCCGCTCGCTGCGCACGGGCATAATGTCCGGCTCCGCATGCCCGGTGCATCGCATGCAGCAGGCGCAGCGCAAGATGTTCATGCGCGAAATCACCAACCCCTACGGCCTCACGGAGTCCGGCCCGGTGATGACGATGACGCGCTATTTCGAGCCGTCGATCGAGCGCAAGTGCCAGACGATCGGGCAGGCGCTTCCCGGCGTCGAAGTCGCGATCATCGACCCGGAGACGGGCGAGATCGCGCCGATCGGCCAGGACGGCGAAATCTGCTGCCGCGGCTACGGCAACATGAAGGGCTACTACAACATGCCCGAGCAGACCGCCAAGTGCATCGACAAGAACGGCTGGCTGCACTCCGGCGACATCGGGCGCATGGACGAGCAGGGCTACTACTACATAACCGGGCGCTTGAAAGACCTGATCATCCGCGGCGGCGAGAACATCTCGCCCAAGGAGGTGGAAGACTTCCTCGGCACAATGCCGGGCGTCAAGGATGTCGCCGTCGTAGGCTGCGCCTCGAAGAAATACGGCGAGCAGCCCGCCGCGTTCATCATCCCCGCCGACGGCGTGAAACTTACCGCGCAGGACGTGCAGGACTATTGCAAGGACAAGATTTCCTGGTTCAAGATTCCCAAGTACGTCCATTTCCTGGACATCTTCCCGATGACCGCGTCGCAGAAGATTCAGAAGTACAAGCTGCGGGAAATGGCGCGCGAACTTTGGCCGGATGCGTAAACGGCCGCGCGGCGGCCTCTCGCGCAAACGACGCGAAAGACAATATCTCCACAATCCACAAACCCTCGAAAAGCTATGAAACGTGCAGACGTCGAAAAGGTTTTGATTATCGGCTCCGGCCCTATCGTGATCGGGCAGGCGTGCGAATTCGACTATTCCGGAACGCAGGCGTGCAAAGCGCTTCGCGCGTGCGGCTACAAGGTCGTGCTGGTGAACTCCAACCCTGCGACGATCATGACCGACCCCGTCATGGCGGACGCCACGTACATCGAGCCGCTGAATGAAATGCGTCTCGAGCAGATCATCGCCAAGGAGCGCCCGGATGCGATCCTCCCGAATCTCGGCGGCCAGACGGGACTGAATCTCTCGATGAGCCTTGCGAAGAAGGGGATTCTCGACAAGTACGGCGTCAAGGTGATTGGCGTGAATCTCGACGCGATCGAGCGCGGCGAAGACCGCGAAGTCTTCAAGGAGACGATGCAGAAGCTCGGCATCGACACCCCGAAGTCGGGAATCGTGCATTCCGTGGAAGCGGCGGTGGAACTCGTCGAAAAGGAGATCGGCTATCCCGTGGTGGTGCGCCCGGCTTATACGATGGGCGGCGCCGGCGGCGGCTTCTGCTACAACATCGAAGAGCTGCGCACCATCTGCGCGCGCGGCCTGGACGCATCGCTCACCCACCAGTGCCTGATCGAAGAATCCATCCTCAACTGGGAGGAGCTGGAAGTCGAAGTCGTGCGCGACTCGAAAAACCAGATGATCGCCGTCTGCTTCATCGAGAATATCGACGCCGTCGGCGTGCATACCGGCGACAGCTTCTGCGCCGCGCCTTTCCTAACGATTTCCAAGGAGCTGGAAGCGCGCCTCCAGCGCGACGCTTTCAAGATCGTGGAATCCATCGGCGTCATCGGCGGCACGAACGTGCAGTTCGCCCACGACCCGAAGACGGGGCGCGTCGTCATCATCGAAATCAATCCGCGCACGAGCCGCTCGTCCGCGCTCGCTTCGAAGGCGACCGGCTTCCCGATCGCGCTCGTCTCCGCGAAGCTCGCCGCAGGCATGACGCTCGACGAGATTCCGTACTGGCGCGACGGGACGCTGGAGCGCTACACGCCCTCCGGCGACTACATCGTGCTGAAGTTCGCGCGCTGGGCGTTCGAGAAATTCCGCGCGGTGGAAGACAAGCTCGGCACGCAAATGAAGGCCGTCGGCGAAGTGATGTCCATCGGCAAGACCTACAAGGAGACTTTGCAGAAGGCGATACGCGCGCTGGAGCGCGGCCGCGCCGGCCTCGGCTTCGCGAAGGATTTCCACGAGCGCACGCTGGACGAGCTTTTGAACATGCTCGCCGTGCCGAATTCCGAGCGCCATTTCCAGATGTACGAAGCGCTGCGCAAGGGCGCGACGAACGAGCAGATTTTCGAGCGCACCGGCGTAAAGGCGTATTTCGTGGAGCAGATGCGCGAGCTTGTCCTCGAGGAAGAGGAGATACTCGCCTGCAAAGGCAAGGAGCTTCCCGACGCCCTGCTCGTGCAGGCAAAGAAGGACGGCTTCAGCGACAAGTACCTCGCGCAGCTCCTCAGCATCCCGGAAAAGGAGATTCGCGAACGCCGCAAGGCGCTCGGCTGCGTCGAGACGTGGCACGCCGTCCCCGTGAGCGGTGTTGAGAACCAGGCCTACTACTATTCTTCCTACAACGGCAAGCCCGGCGAAGTCCCCGTCTCGGACAATAGGAAGAAGGTGATGATTCTCGGCGGCGGACCCAACAGGATCGGCCAGGGCATAGAGTTCGACTACTGCTGC
>DEWI01000116.1:24815-38687 GCA_002363575.1 Verrucomicrobia bacterium UBA3214
ACTGCTGCTGCCACGCGGCGATGGCGATGCGGCGCCTCGGCTACGAGACGATCATCGTGAACTGCAACCCCGAGACGGTCTCCACCGACTACGATACTTCCGACAAGCTGTATTTCGAGCCGGTCACGCTCGAAGACGTCCTGCAAATCTACGAGGCGGAGAAGCCCGAAGGCGTCATCGTGCAGTTCGGCGGCCAGACGCCGCTGAATATCGCCCGCGGCCTCCAGGAGGCCGGGTGCAAGATCCTCGGCACCAGCGTGGATTCGATCGACGATGCGGAGGATCGCGACTTGTTCCACTCGATCATGGACAAGCTCGGCATACCCATGCCGGAGTCCATGACGGCGAGCGATCTCGATGGCGCCGTGCAGTGCGCCGGCAAGCTCGGCTACCCGCTGATCATCCGCCCGTCCTTCGTGCTGGGCGGCCGCGGCATGGAAGTCATCTATGACGAAATCATGCTGCGCGAATACGTCGCCAAGGCCGTGGGCGTGACGCCCGACCGTCCGCTGTATCTCGACCGCTTCCTCTGCCACGCGCTGGAGTGCGAGGCGGATGCGCTTTCCGACGGCAAGGACGTCTTCATTCCTGCGATCATGCAGCATATCGAGCTTGCCGGAATCCATTCCGGAGACTCGGCGTGCGTGCTGCCGCCGGTGACGATTTCCGACGAGAACAAGGCGACGATTCTCGATTACACGCGGCGCATCGCCGAAGAGCTGAAGGTAGTGGGCTTGATGAACATGCAGTTCGCGATCGAGAACGGCAAGGTTTACGTGATTGAAGCGAATCCGCGCGCCAGCCGCACCGTCCCGCTCGTCTCGAAAGTCGCCGGCACGCAGATGGCGGGCATCGCGACGGAGCTTATGCTCGGCGCTACCGTCAAGGGGCTCGGGCTGCACAAGCACAAGGTCATCCCCTACTACGGCGTCAAGGAGGCGGTGCTGCCTTTCGAGAAGTTCCCGGAGGTCGATCCCGTGCTCGGCCCGGAGATGCGCTCGACCGGCGAAGTCCTGGGGCTTGCCGATTCCTTCGGGCTGGCGTACTACAAGTCGCAGGAAGCGGCGGGCGCGCCGCTCCCGGTGAAGCCCGGCAAGGTGCTCGTCTCGCTCTCCGAGAAGTCCGACGATGTCGTCGCGGCGGCGATCAATCTCGTGAAGCTCGGCTTCGAGCTTGTCGGCACGGAAGGCACGGTGAAGTACCTCTGGTCGAAGGGCGTGGAAGCGATGGTCGTGGCGAAAATCGGACAGGGCCGCCCGGATGTTCTCGACATAATCAAGAACCGCCAGGTCTCGCTGATAATCAACACGCCGTCCGGAAGGCGCGATTCGCGCGCGGACGACTGCCGCATCCGCCAGGCCGCGATCAAGTACAAAGTCCCCTACCTCACGACGGTGGCGGCGGCGATCGCCGCGGCCGAAGGAATCGCGGCGGCGATGAGCGGCGAGGGCGAAGTGCGCTCGCTGCAGTCGTATCACGCGGCGATCAAGTAAAGCCGCGCGGCTTTCCGCGCCGGGAAGCCCGGGAGTCTGGATTTCCGGACGCCCGGGCTTCTGGATTTCCGGGCTTCTCCCGAAAACCGCCCATGGCGAAGGGCAATTTTGGTATAATATATCCTGTCGGCAAGGTTGCATCCGGGAAGCACGCAATGAAGTCAAAGACGTTTATCGACCAAGTGGAGATTCTGGTGCGCAGCGGCAAGGGCGGCGATGGCGCGATGTCGTTCCGCCGCGAGGCGCTCGTGGAATTCGGCGGTCCCGACGGCGGAGACGGCGGGCGCGGCGGCGACGTCGTTCTGCGCGCGTCCGACCATGTCAATTCGTTTCTTTCGCTGTACTACGATCCGAAGTGCTTCGCGCAGGACGGCGCGCCCGGCCAGGGGCAGAAAATGTACGGCAAGCGCGGCAAGGATCTCGTCGTCGATGTCCCGGCGGGCACGGAGGTTTACGAGGTCGAGACGGGCTTGCTCGTCGCCGATATCACCGCGCCTGGCCAGCGCGTGATTGTCGCGAAGGGCGGTGCGGGCGGCTATGGCAACGTCCATTTCAAGTCCGCGGTCAACCAGGCGCCCACCGAGCATACGCCGGGCGGGGCGGCGGAGGAAAAGCGCCTGCGCCTGGAATTGAAGACGATCGCCGACGCCGGGCTGGTGGGCTTCCCGAACGCCGGCAAGAGTTCGCTGCTGTCGGCGCTTTCGTCGGCGACGCCGAAGATCGCCTCCTATCCTTTCACGACGCTGAACCCGATCGTGGGCACTATCGTCTATGGCGATTGGGCGAAGGTGCGCATGGCCGACGTGCCGGGGATAATCGAAGGGGCGGCGCGCGGCGTCGGCCTCGGGCTGGCGTTTCTGCGGCATCTCGAGCGCGCGAAAGTCCTGGTCTATGTAATCGACATGGCCGGCACGGACAACCGCGAGCCGTGGAACGACTACGCGATATTGAAGCGCGAGATCGAGGAATATTCCGCGGAGCTTGCCGCGCGCCCGGCGATCGTCGTGGCGAACAAGATGGACGAGCAGGCCGCGAAGGAGAATCTGCCGCGCTTTGCCGCCGAGACGGGCGTCTCGCCTCTCGAAGTCTCCTGCACGGGCCGCGAGGGGCTGGACGCGTTCAAGGAGGCGCTTCGCGAAGTCGTCGCGCCGAAGACGAAGTTCCATCACACGCACGCCGACGCCCCGGATTTGAAGGATATGCCGGACACCACCGGCGGGGAGATACCGGAGGACGCGTTGCGCTTCGCGACTTTCCTCAAGTTCGACAAACCCAAGGAGAAGTCCCACCCCTCGCGCGGCAATATTCACTGAACACGGGCGCCGGACGGCCGGCGCGCCAAGCGCGCGCAAGCGCGCGATGCAGAAGGATCAAAGCGGGAAGAAGGAAATGAAGAAGTGGAATGTCCAGGCGGTGCGTGCCGCGAAGGGCAAGGAGAAACTCGGTTGCTGCACGGCGTATGACGCATGTTTCGCGGCGCTCGCCGACCAAGCCGGCGTGCCCGTGATACTCGTAGGCGATTCCATCGGCAACAATGTCCTCGGATACCGGACGACGCTGCCCGTCGATATTGCCGACATCGTCGCGGCGACGGCTGCTGTGGCGCGCGCCGTGAAGGACGCGCTCGTCGTCGCCGATCTCCCCTTCGGCAGCTACCAGTGCGGCGAAGACGCCGCGCTCGCCAACGCCGTCGCGTGCATAAAAGCCGGCGCGGACGCCGTCAAGCTCGAGGGCGGCGAGGAGTTCGCGCCGCTGATTCGCCGCATTGCCGCTTGCGGGATTCCCGTGCTGGCGCACGTCGGCATGATGCCGCAGTCGGTGAACGCCTACGGCGGCTTCCGCAAGCAGGGCAAGACGCGCGAAGACGCCGACAAGGTCGTGCGCGACGCGCTCGCGGTGGAAGCGGCGGGCGCTTTCGCCGTCACGCTGGAGTGCATACCTTCCGAACTCGCCGCGCAGATCACCGCGACCGTCGCGATCCCTACGATCGGCGTCGGCGCCGGTCCCGTATGCGATGCGCAATGGCTCGTGATGCACGATCTCCTGGGGCTGAACGAGCGCTCGCCGTCGTTCGCAAAGCAGTACGCGAATCTTCGCGACGTGGTGCGCGACGCCTTCGCCGCGTATGTCGGCGAAGTCCGCGCCGGTTCCTTCCCCCCGTCGCGCTGATCGCGGCGCGAAAGCAAAATCCGTCCGCCGCATGATTCCCGCATGGAGCATATTGCCTGAAGAATGGAAGCCGCTCTTGGCAGAGCGCGGCCTGCGGCCGTTTCGCGCCGACCAGATTCTGCAGGCGCTGTACCGCGACTGGATCGAGACTTGGGACGCGGCGACCACGCTTCCTCTGGAGCTGCGCGCGCGCCTCGCCGAGGAATTCCCGCTTACGCGCGCGGACGTCCGCGCCGTCTCGCAAGGCGTCGACGGCACGGAGAAGCTTCTCGTCGGCTTCGCCGACGGCGAGGCGGTCGAGACCGTGCTGATTCCCGCGAAGGATCGCTTCACGCAGTGCATCTCCACGCAGGTGGGGTGCGCGATGGGCTGCGCGTTCTGCGCGAGCGGCGCGTGCGGCCTCGTGCGCTCGCTCGGCGCGGATGAAATCGTCGCGCAATACATGCTCGCGCGGCGCCGCGGCACGATCACCAACATCGTCGTGATGGGCATGGGCGAGCCTTTCATGAATTACGACGCGACGATGCGCGCGCTCAAGGTGATAAACGCCGGCAAGGGCCCGAATCTCGGCGCGCGGCACATAACGCTTTCCACGTGCGGCGTGGTGCCGGGCTTCGCGCGCCTCGCCTCCGAGGGCATACAGTTCGAGCTTTCCGTCTCGCTGCACGCCCCCACGGACGAGCTGCGCTCGAAGCTCATGCCGGTGAACCGCCGCTGGCCGCTCGACGAACTCGTCGAAGCTTGCGCCGCATACACGCGCGCCACGAAGCGCATCATCACTTTCGAATATACCGTGATCGACGGCGTAAACGATTCGCGCGCGATGGCCGAGGCGCTCGCCGCGCTCGTCAGGCGCGTGCCGATGGCGAAAGTCAATCTGATTCCGCTTTCGCCCGTTTCGCACCGCCCGGATTTTCGCACGCCGCCGGAGAAGACGATGCTCATGTTCCTCGACGTGCTGATGAAGAACCGCGTGCAGACGATGCTGCGGCGCTCGCGCGGCAAGGATGCCGACGCCGCATGCGGCCAGCTGCGCCTCCGCAGAAGCCGGGAGAACGGCGCGATGTGACCGCGGCGCGGCCGCGCCGCGCCTTTATCCACCGCGCCTTGCAAGGGCGCGAAACGGGAGCTGGAGAAGATGCTTGTAATGGGAATTGTCAATGTTACGCCGGATTCGTTTTCCGACGGCGGCAAGTATTACGAGCCGGGGCAGGCCATCGCGCGCGCCCGCAATATGCTTGCCGAGGGTGCCGATTTCATAGATGTCGGCGGGGAATCCACGCGGCCCGGCGCCGAGCCCGTCCCGTGGGAAGAGGAGTGGCGGCGCATCGAGCCTGTCGTGCGCGCGCTGGCGGACGGCGGCGCCCGCGTCAGCGTCGATACCTACCATTTCGAGACTGCCAGGCGCGCTCTAGACGCCGGCGCGGACATGGTGAATTGCGTCATGCCCGGATGCGCCGAAGAGCTTCTCGGCCTTTGCGCGGAGCGCAAGCGCCGCATCATCGTTCCCCTGCAAAGCGCAGACGTCGCCGCGCGCGCGCAGTTCGCGGCTTGCGAGGAAATCTTTCTCGATCCTCTTGTCGGCTTCGGGACGACGCGGGAAGAGGATTTGGCGATCCTCCACCGGCTGCCGGAACTCGCCAAGACGGCAAAGCTCGCCGTCGGCGCCAGCCGCAAGAGGATCGTAAGACGATTGACGGGCGAAAAGACCGTCGGGAAGACGCTGGGGGGCAATATATCTATTGCGGTGTGGTGCGCGCTTGCCGGCGTCGCCCTCGTGCGCGTCCACGACGTCAGGGAAACGGTGCAGGCCGTCAAAACTTTCGACGCGATTGCGCGCGGCGGCTTGGATGCGGCCAATTTGGAGGAAAACGCATGCGCATAGCATTTTTCAGCGATATACACGGCGTGCCGTCGGCGCTTGACGCTGCTCTTGAGGCGGCAGGGCGGCTTGGTTTCGACCGGCTCGTGCTGCTTGGCGATTTGCTTTACCACGGGCCGCGGAACGGCGTCCCGGATTTCTACGACCCCGTCGCCGTGGCAAGGCGGCTGAACGGCTTGAAAGACAAGATCGTCGCTGTTCGCGGGAACTGCGACGCGGAGGTCGATCAGCTAATGTTCGAGTTTCCGATGATGTCAGACTACGCCTTGCTCGACGCCGGTGAAGAGAGGTTTTTCCTCACCCACGGCCACAGGTGGAACGAATATTCGCTTCCGCCTCTCGGCATGGGCACCGTCCTCGCACACGGCCATACGCACATCCCGGAACTTAAACAGCTCGATTGCGGCATGAAAATCTTCAATCCCGGCTCGGTTTCCCTCCCGAAGGGCGGGTCGGCGCGTTCCTTCGGCTACTTCGACGGCAAGAATCTCCGCCACTTCCAGACCGGCCAAGCATAGTTGTCCGCGACCTTGAACCGGATGGCGCGACGCCGTTTGAGATCGTTGCGCCACCCCTTCGGGGTTTTTGCCGTTCCACCTCGCATCCCTCCCGCAGCACCGCGAGACACCCCCCTTGTAGTTATCGCCTCCCCAAGCGATAGTTATCGCCTCCCCAAGCGATAGTTATCGCCTCGCCAGGCGATAGGTATCGGTTTGCCAGACGATAGGTATCGCTTCGGCAGGCGATATGTATCGGTTTGCCGTGCGATAGGTATCGGTTTTTGGGGCGGCAGGGGCGGGGGGCGAGGTCGTACGGAGAGGGGCGGCAAACCGCTAGATATATCGAAATCAAGCACTTTAGGTGGCATAAATACGAAATAACGGGGTGGCCAAGGTGCCCTTGTCGCGAAATCGATAATATGATATAATATAATTGCCAATATGTATAGGAGGCGAGGAATGGACGAGAGTATAAAATTCACATTGGACGAGAGTATAAAATTTACCATAGTAGTACTTGGATACGAGACGGAGTTGTATTTGCCGAGGGCGCTATCATCAATCGATGCCCAGACATACCGGAACTTTGATGTCATCTGCGTTGTCGAAGAATCTAGAGACGAGTCGCTGGAGGTTTGCCGCAAATGGGCGGACAGGGGAAACGATTGCATCGTAATCTCCCGCCCGAAGAGCGGTTCGGGATCGTTGCCGCGCAATTATACGATCGACCATGCGAAAGGGAGCTATCTCGTATTCGTTGATGGCGACGACTGGCTGGAGCCATTCGCATTGCAGAAGCTCGCCGGCAAACTCGGCGAAATCGGCGAGGTGGACGTCCTGTCGTTCGCGGCGTTCACCATGCCCGACGGGAACGACAGCCCGCAGGCGCGGCGGAAGATCACGAATTTCCGGGCTTTCGACGAAAAGGCGATTTTTAGCGGCCTTGATGCCATACGGAAGATCGGACGCAACGGCGGCGCCTTCCACGGCTACACGTGGCTGAACTGCTATCGCACGGCGTTCCTGCGCGCGCACGCGCTCTACCAGAAGAAGGGCGTGATAATGGAAGACGCCGAATGGATGGCGCGCGTGCTGTACATGGCAAAGCGCGTTGCGTACATGGACGAGCCGCTGTATATCTACAGGCGCAGGCAGGGTTCGGCGCTCGCCGAGGCGTCGTCGCGCATAATCTACAACATCGCTGAGAATTTCATCTCCATCGCGATTTTCGCGGAGCAGAATTCGGTGCCGCAGGATATAGCGGCGGTGTGGGCCAACCAGTGGCTGTCGCTGCTGTTCTGGTTCATGTACGCGCCGGTGTCCTCGCGGAAGATCGCCGATCGCGACAGGCGGGAGGTGGTGGCGGCGCTCTTCGACGGACAGGACGGCGCGCGCATCCGCCATATCTGCAGATACGCATCGCGCATGAAACGCATCGGGCTTTTCTTCGTCCGTCTGGTGCGGTACGGCTGGCAGCTCCCGGCGAAACTTTTCTTCCGCGCGTTCTACTATCCGCTGCTGAAGCTTCGGTGAAGCGCGGCGGCGCCGCCGCCGCGCCAGCCGAATAAAGATGAAACGGCGCGGCGATTACGCGCGCTGTTTTATGGTATAATATGCGGCGAGGGTAGAAACGAATGAAAGCCAGAATACATCTCTTGCTACTGATCGGTTGCGCGGCAGCGGCCGTGCATGGCGCCGGCGTCGCCGGCACGCCGACTTCGCGCACGCGCTGGGCGACGGACGCATATCCCGGCTTCGACCGCGACGAAGCCTCCTTGTCGCTGGAAAAGAAGACGCCGCGCTGGTTTTCGTGGCTGAACGGTCCGGCGAAGGACAACCCCGCAGAGCAGCTCGCCTACGCCGAGGAATGCGAGAAGGCGGAGTCCTGGAGGGCGGCGCGCCGCGGCTACGATTCCCTCGTGCGCGAGTGGCCGGCGTCTCCCGAGGCGTGCATCGCGCAGGAGAAGCTGGCCGAGCTGTATCTGCGCCACTATCTCGAATACGAAGAGGCCTTCAACGAATACAAGTACCTCCTCGACTACTACACCATGCAATGCGACTACGACGCGATCTCCACGCGCCTCTGGGAAGTCGCCAAGCTCATGGAGGCGGAAGGCAGGCGGTTCTTCTTCGTGCGGTTCGCCAACACCATCGACGTGCGCCGCGCGTACGAGGCCGTCGTGAGAAGGGCGCCCGGCGCGCCGTTCGTCCCCGACGCCATGCTGCGCATCGGCAAGCTCCGCGAAGACGACGGCGATTGGGACGAGGCCGCCAAGGTTTACGAGACGCTGCGCAATCTCCACCCGGAGACTCCGGAGGCGCAGACGGCGCTCTACCGCGAAGCGTCCGTGCGCATGCACGTGCTCAGAGTGCACGAGTACAACAGGCAGCGCTGCAAGGACACCATAGACTTCCTGCGACTGGCCGGCGAAGGCGCCAAGGAAAAGCAGGTGCGCGCGCAGTTCGCCGCCTGGCTGGAAGAGGCGGTCGGCAAGCTCGAGGACGATGCGTTCGCCTCCGCGAAATTCTACGATTCCCGCACGCGCACGAAGCGCAGCGCCATCGACGCATACAGGAAATTTCTCAAAGACTACCCGGCGAGCAGACATGCCGACGCGGCGCGCGCGCGGCTTGCTCAACTCGAAGAGGAGGAGCGCAGACAATGAAAGCAGGATTCGTTTTCGCGGCGTTCGCCGCGCTTTCCACGGTGCTGGCGGGGTGCTCCAGCTACAGCTGGCGCCCGGGCGTCGCGCAGGATATGCGGACGGTCGATGTGCCGGTGTTCCGCAACGAGTCCGGCGTCACCGGGCTTGGCAGCGCCATCGCCAGGCAGACGCTGCGCGAATTCGCGCGCGAGGGCACCTACAAGCTCGCCGCGCCCGGCGAATGCGCCCTGGAGATCCAGGGCGTCGTGCGCGATTCTTCCAGCCATGCCGTCGCCTATGCGCGCAAGACGGGCGAGCGCAACCGCGAATACACGCTGCGCGTGACGGCGCAGGTCAGCTTCATCGACAAGAAGAACGGCAAGGTGCTTGTCGATAACAGGAAATACACCGCGAGCGCGCCGTTCCTTGCCGGCAACGATATCCTGACGGGCGAGCGCGACGCCGCCGAACGTCTCGCCGAGGACATGGCCCGCCAGATCGTCGATGACGCATTGGCGCTGTAGAGCGCGCCGGGAACACAATATATATATTGAGCATGCGCGCCGGCGCGCCGGTGCATTTCCCGCAAACACAACCTTCCAAGCATACGACAACCATGAACGACGTACACGCAGTAATCGAATTGAAGATCACCCCGCAGCGCGATTGCGGCTTCGGGCGCCTCGCCGAGCGCGTCGCGAAATTCGAACAGGTCGAAGCGTGCTTCCTGATGTCGGGCACGTACGATCTGCTCGTTTTCGTACGCGGCGACAGCCTCCAGGATGTGGCGCATTTCGTCGCGGCCGATCTCTCCACTCTCGACGGCGTCCTCTCCACGGCGACGCACTTCATGCTCAAGACCTACAAGGCCAAAGGCGTGCTGGAGGAGCTGGGGGGAGACGAGCGTCTCGCCGTCACGCCGTGAGAAGACGGCGCGGAAGTTTGCGGTGAATCCGAGGTTTTCAAAGGAAAAGGAGTTTTGAAATGGCAGTCGATCTTGCACAAAAGGCCCAGAATTTCACGAATCGCGGCCGGCAGGCGTTGGAAGCCGGGCGGTTCGAACTCGCGATGGACATGCTGATGGAGGCGGTGTCCGCCGCGCCGGACATCCTCGAGACGCGCAAACTCCTGCGCACCGCGCAGATCGCCAACTTCAAGCACAACGGCAAGACCGGCATAGGCGCGAAGCTCGGCGCGATGATTGCGCGCAGCAAGATTCTCGGACTCGTCAAGAAGGGCCAGGGCGTCGAGGCGATGGCGGAGGCGGAAAAGCTGATGTGCCAGAACCCTCTCGATCCCGACAATATCGAGGCGGCGGTCAAGGCCGCCGAAGCGGCGGGCAAGCAGGACCACGCCGCGATTTCCGTGGAGGCGGCGTATGAGTGCGGCAACAAGGACCCCGCGCTCCTCGAGCGCGTCGCAACGTACTACCAGCTCGCGAAGAACTGGGCGAAGGCCCGCGACGCCTACCAGAAGCTCGCGCAGATCAAGCCAGGCGACCAGCGCGTGATGCAGCTGCTCAAGAATTCCGAGGCGCAGGCGACGATGAACGCCGGCTGGGAGCAGACCGCCGGCAAGAAGGGCGGCTTCCAGAACCTCATCGCCAACAAGGAGCAGGCCAAGAAACTCGACCAGGCCAACAAGGCCGTCATCACCGGCGACGACGCCGAGGCGCTCATCGCCGAGAAGCTCCGCCAGATCGAGAGCGAGCCGAAGAACATGAATGCGCGCCGCGCCCTCGCCAGATTGTATATGCAGAACAAGCAGTTCGCGGAGGCGGTGAACTGCCTCACCGAGGCCCTCGAAGTCTCCGGAAACATGGATCCTGAGCTGGACCGCATGTGCTCGCAGGCGCGCGTGCAGTACTACGACCAGCAGATCGAGCTTCTCAAGGGCGAGAACCGCGCAGAGGAAGCCGAGGCGATGGAGGCGGAGAAGAACCAATTCGTCCTCGACGACCTCATGTCGCGTTCGCAGCGCTATCCAAACGATCTGCACATCCGCTACGAGCTTGGCAAGCTCCTCTACTCCTACGGTTACTACGACGAGGCGCTCGAACATCTCCAGCTCGCGCAGAAGTCGCCGAAGGATCGCCTGTGGGCGCTCTATTATCTGGCGATGTGCTTCCTCGCCAAGGAGCAGGTCGATATGGCCGTAATGCAGCTCGAGACCGCGCGCGACCAGATCCCCACCATGGACGATCTGAAGAAGAAGGTCGTCTATCAGCTCGGGCTTTGCGCGGAGTCGCAGGGCGACCTCGAAAAGGCGTACCAGTACTACAAGGACGTCTATTCCACGGATGTCGGCTTCGAGGATCTTTCCGAGCGCATGCTGGCCGTTTCCCAGGCTCTCAAGGAGCAGAAAGGCTAGGCGCGCGCCGCCGCCCGCGCGGCGTCGCGGAGATCTGCGAAAAAAACGCCGTTCCCCCCTTGATTTCGGCGCGCCGGTTTTGCTATAATATGCGCCCGTCAGCGGCCCCATCGTCTATCGGATAGGACACGAGCTTTTCATGCTTGGTAGAGGAGTTCGACTCTCCTTGGGGCTGCCAGTTTTTTTGCCTCCGTTTCCCATGCCCGACCATCTTCCCCGGCCGTCCAAGGAACTTGCGCAATGGATGACAGGCAGGCGTGCATAGCGTTCAATCTCGTCGAAGGCGTCGGCTCGGTCGGCTTGAAGAAGCTCTCCACCGCGCATGGCGGCATCGCCGCTGCGTGGATGGCGCGCGAGGACAAGACCGGACGCGACGGCAAGCCGGTCGATATCCTCGCAGAGCTGGACAAAGCCGAGCGCAATGGCGTGACGATACTTACGCCGGTTGACGACGGGTATCCAGAATCTCTCCGATCGATCGAGAGCCATCCTCTCGCGCTGTATGTGAAAGGCGACGCGTCGATCCTCTCGAAGGCCGCCGTCGCACTCGTCGGCACGCGCAAACCTTCGCAGTACGGCCTCGACCAGGCTTTGCGCTTCGCGCACGATTTGGCCGGCGCCGGCTATGTCGTCGTATCCGGGCTGGCGCTCGGCATAGATGCCGCGGCCCACCGCGGCGCACTCGCCGCCGGCGGCTTGACGACCGGCGTGATCGGCTCCGGGCTGAACTGCTTCTACCCGCAGGAGAATCTGCAGCTCGCGCGCGAGATCGTCGAGAAGGGTGGCGCCATAGTCAGCGAATTCCCCTTCGGCCACGCGCCAGACCGCAGGACGTTCCCGCAGCGCAATCACGTCATCGCCGGCCTCTCGCGCGGCGTCCTCGCAATCGAGGCGCCCGCCAAAAGCGGCACAATGATTACGATGCGAATAGCCGCCAACCTTTCGCGCGCGGTCATGGCGCTGCCGGGACGCGTGGACAACCAGGCGGGCATGGGATGCCTTGCGCTTATCCGCGATGGCGCGACTCTCGTGCGCAGCCCGGAAGACGTCATCGAGGAGCTGACCGCGCTGCCGGGCTTGCGCAGACGCGCGCTTGCGCCGGGGAATGCCGTTCCCGCCGCGCCGCGCCCGGCCGTCGCCGCGCCATGCGCCGCGCCTCTCGCGCCGCCCAATCTCGATGGACTCGACGACGACGAGAAGACCATCCTAGCCGAATTGACGCCGGACGGAATCTCCTACGACCACTTGACGCGCAAAACCGGCATGGACGTCGGCAAGGTGATTGCGACGTCCATGGCGCTCGCCGTGGACAAGCGCGCGCGCATCCTCCCGGGCGGCCTCGTGGCCCTCTGGGCGTGATCGCATCCGGACGAAAGAAACGCCTGCCCGCCTTCCGCGTCGCCGTGCGACATACGCACGGGAAATGCAGCGCGGCGGGCGCGGCGCTCGCAATTTTCTGGGGGATCGCCTGACGTCGCTTGCAGGCCGTTGCTGGCACGTCGCTTCTCCTGGAATCGATCACATGGCAAGGTGCGGCGCGTCTGCCCCGCGCCTGCAACGGCGAAGGAGCGCCTTCACGATCCCGCCGAAAGCGATTTATGATATAATATGCCCTGCAAGTGAGCAGGAGGAAAGCAATGCCGGCTGTAATGGAAGCGATAGACCATATGACAACGTCCGAGAAGATCGAGACGATTGATTATCTTTTGTCGTCCATTTCAAAGGCCGGCGAGGATTTGTCCGATGAATGGCGCAACGAAGTTGCGCGGCGGCATGAAGAGGTCGTGAGCGGCGATATCGAACTCGTGTCGTTCGACGAATCCCTGCGCAAGGCTTTCGCCCGCGTTGCTTCCGTCCATGTTTCCGGCGGGGTCGGCTCATGAAAGTCTGGAACCATCCGGCCGCCGATATCGAAATAGCAGAAGAAGCCGCCTGTCTGGAGCGCCAACTCCCCGGCTATGGTGCGCTTTTTCTGGCGACTGTCGCTTCGCTTCGGAACAAGATAGCCGCGTTCCCCAATATGTTCCCGGAGAAAATGCCCGGCATACGGTTCTGTACAATGCCGGTGTTCCGTTATGTCATACCGTATATGATAACTGCCGAGGGGATCGTGATTCTTGCCTACGCCCATACAAGCCGGCAGCCTGGTTATTGGAAAGAGCGTATCGAAACGATTTGAAACACACCATGCCCCAACACCACCATGTTATTGGCAATAATGCTGCTTGCCGCGCGCAGAGCGCGGCAGGCGCGGCGTCCGCAATTTTCGGGGGGATCGCCTGACGTCGCTTGCAGGCCGTTGCTGGTACGTCGCTTCTCCTGGAATCGATCGCATGGCAAGGTGCGGCGCGTCTGCCCCGCCTGCAACGGCGAAGGAGCGCCTTCACGATCCCGCCGAAAGCGATTTATGGTATAATATGCCCCGCAAGCGAGCAGGAGGAAAGCAATGCCGGCTGTAATGGAAGCGATAGACCATATGACAACGTCCGAGAAGATCGAGACGATTGATTATCTTTTGTCGTCCATTTCAAAGGCCGGCGGCAATCTGCCTCCTGCTTGGCATGAGCGCGAGTTGAAGAAAACGCAAGCCAGGGTCGCCGCAGGAATCGAACGTCCCATCCCATGGCCAGCTGCAAAGGAAATCATCAAGGGCGCATTCCTGTGACAGTGTCGATTCTCCCTTCGGCGCTCGTTGATATCGTTCGCGAACGCTGCTTTTACGATAGTCTTGAAGCGGGGCTTGGCAGACGCTTTCTTGACTATCGGCGAAATCGACAAACTCGAAGAATGCGCCGGCATTGATGAAATTCACT
>DEWI01000023.1:0-4294 GCA_002363575.1 Verrucomicrobia bacterium UBA3214
TGGTACCTCGCACTTGCGCTTCTTCTCTGGCTGCTTCAAAGAAGGACGGGAAATCTATGAGATGTCACGGCTAATGATCAGGAAAGCAATCCTTTTTCCCTGAGGTTGTCGAGTGTTTCTGCAAGGCGTTCGCGCTTTTTCCGCGTTTCGCCTTCGGGGTTTGCGAAAAGCGACGGCTCGTCGTCGCCGGGCGAGTCCTGGATGTTCGTCACGCCAAAGCCGATGAGACGTATCGTCTTCGGCTTGCGGCCCGCGGGCCATTCTCGGTCGAAGAGCGCGAGCGCCGCCTCTCGGAAGGCGATGTCGTCGCGCGCCGGATGCGCGAAGGGCGCCTGCCTCGTGATCGTGTTGAAGTCCGCGTCGCGCACCTTGATCTTCGCGGTCTTCGCCCACCTCGTCGCGCGCCGGAAGCGACGCCCCACGTCCGTCACGAGTTCGAGCAGCGTCTCTCGCACCGTCGCGCGGTCGTAGGTGTCCTCGTCGAAGGTGTGCTCGCGCGACACCGACTTTTCCTCGCCCGGCTCCCAGTACACCTTGTCGTCGGAAATCCCGAACGCCATGTCTATGAGATCGTCAGAGACGAGCGGACTTCCGCGGCCGAGACGCTGCAGGTCGCCGCATGTCGCGATGCCGTAGGGCTTGAGCGATTCGACCGTCTTCTTCCCTGCGCCCCAGAGGATGCCTATCGGCTTGTCGCGCAGAAACGCCGCGATTTCGCCGGGCTCGAACGGCATTAGCGTGAAGCCGTCCGGCTTGTTCTGCTCGGAGCCGATTTTCGCGAGGAGCCTGTTCGGCGCGATGCCGACGGAGCACGTCACTCCGCAGACGCGGCGTATCTCCGCCCTGAGCGCCTCGCCGAGCGCCGTCGCGCGCTCCGCGGCAGATGCGCCGCGCGCGCCGTAGAGGTGTAGCGAGCCCGTTATGTCGAGGAACGCCTCGTCAACCGAGACTCCCTCGACATACGGCGTGTAGTGCGAGAACACCTCGAACGCCCTGTCCGAGACCTCCTGGTACGCCTCCATGTGGGGCCTTACGAAAATCGCGTGCGGGCATAGCTGGTACGCGGTTCTCGACGGCATGGCGCTGCGGATCCCGAACTTCCGCGCCTCGTAGGAACACGTCGACACAACTCCGCGCTCGTGCGGTCCCGAGCCGACGACGAGCGGCTTCCCGCGCCACTCGGGGTGCGACAGGAGCTCCACCGACGCGAAGAACGCGTCCATGTCGACATGCAGGATCACGGCCATGCGACGATTATAGCATAATGCGACTGAGGCCATTTCAGTTCGGACGAGTGTGTCGTCAGTCGTCGAAGAGGTCGCGCAGCCATCCGGCCCTGCGGCCTTCGGCACGGCGGCGCATGTCGATGAGAAGACCGTCGATCGAGTGGTTCGCGAATCGCAGGTTGTCGACCTCGAATATCTCGCCGACGAGCTGAGTTCCGGGAATCGCTGAGACGGGATCGCCCTTGCTCCTTATGTTCGTGACGAGGCCGGCGGTCCTCTCCACTGCTTCCTTCGGAAGAGAGAGCAGCGTTATGCTCGATATCCCGGCCGCATTGTAGGTCGCGCACGCGAGGCGGCCAGGGTTCTGCAGCATCATCGTCGCGTACGCCGCTATGCCGCCGCCGAGGGAATGGCCGGAGACGACGAGCTCCGCGTCGGGAAAGGCGCGCCTGACGGAGGAGAGCATCTCTGCGCCGTAGAGATACTGCTTCGGCGTTCCGCCGCCGCCCTGATGCGCGTCTACGACCCAGTCCTGCATCCAGTGCTCGTCTTCCCCGGGCGCGTTCGACCCGCGGAACGCGACGGCCACCGTGCCGCCGTCTTCCTTTCTGCAGAGGCGCGCGCCGAACCCCGCATTGTCGCTGTCCTCGACGAAGCCGGTGTCCGGCTCGTAGCGGAAACGGCCCGGCGCAAGGTCAATGTGCGCGAACTCTTCGGACGTGAGCGCCCTGTATCCCGCCGGAAGGTCCGGATGGTTGCGGTATGCGGCGGCTGCGAGCTCGCCGACGGCGATGAAGTGCTCGTGTCTGTCCGGGGTCAGGTCGTCTCCGAAGGAGAGGACCTTCGCCCCCGCCCACGCCACGGTCGACTTCGCGGCGCCGGTCGCGGTGGAAACGGCGTCTGCAGAGGCGCGGACGACTGCATTGTCGTCGCCGTAGCCCGTTTCGAGAACGCGGCAGCCGCCAACCAACGCCAGCGCGGCGGACAGAGCTAAAAACCCGGAAGAACGATTCATGCATTAATTATATCTTATTGTTCTGTGCGCGGTCAACGGGATTCGCCATGCGGCGTTCGCCCACTTCGGCGCCGGGATTTGGTATAATCTGCGGCAAGGAGAAACTGTTGTAGTGATGGTTGCATGGTCACGAGAGCGCATAGCGGTGGCCGCGTATTTCGCGGTCCTCGGTCTCATATGCGCGACCTGGGGGTCGTCGATAGACGACATGAAGGCGCTTCTTGGGCTTACCGACTCCCAGCAGGGGTGGCTCCTGCTCTCGGGGCCCGTCGGCAATCTCGTGAGCTTCACGTTCGCGAGCGCGGTCGTGACGCGCCTCGGAAGCCGCCGCTGCCTCGTCCTCGCGGCTTCCGTCTATCTCTGCGCCGCGCTCGGCATGGCGGCCTGCTTCTTCTTCCGCGCGCCGGTTCCGTTCTGGTGCGTGGCGATCGCCGCGCTCGGCGGGACCGGCAACATCTTCAACATATCGGTGAACACGCAGGGCGGCATCGTCGAGAGGCGGGCGGGCTGCACGATAATGAACTCGTTCCACGCGATGTTCAGCCTGCTGTGCCTCGCGGGCGGGCTGCTCGCGCTCGTCACGGCTTCGTGGTGCGTCCCGGTTGAATACCGGTTCCTCGGCGTCATCGCGGCGGCCGTGGTCGCGCACCTGGCGTTCTTCCCGTGCCTTCCGAAGGATAACGACGTCTCGAGGAAGGAGAAGGGCGAAGGATTCCGCCGCCCCGACATGCCGCTTTTCCTCATAGGCGTCGCGGCTCTCGTCGTCATGGGGTGCGAGGGGTCGATCAGCGACTGGGTGGGCGTGTTCTACCGCGATTCGCTGGGCGCCGTCGGGGGGCGCGTCAAGTGGGGCTTCTGCGCCGTCGCCGCGATGATGACGCTCGGGCGCTTCGTGACTGACAGTTTCGTGAACCGCTTCGGCGGAGTCCGCGTCTTTCGCGTCCACAGCGCCCTTGTCGCGTCGGGTCTCGCGGTTGCGCTGCTCTCTCCGTTCCTCGGGCTCTCTGGCCTTCCGCTCCATCTATTGGCGACGGCGGGATATGCGGTCGCGGGCTATGGAATCTCCGCGCTCGTCCCGATACTCTATTCAAAGGCGAACCGCACAAAGTCGATGCCGGCGGGCTCGGCGATCACGTTTGTCGGCTCGATGGGCTTTCTCGGCTATTTCGTGTGGCCGCCGATGATCGGGCAAGTCGCAGACGCGACAAGTCTTTCCCTCGCGCTCGGCATATTCGCCGTTTTGATCCTCGTCTGCCTTTTTCTGCATCTCGCCGACGACTGACAGGGGATTTTCGATGCACAGACTGCTTGTCGATACAACAATGCTCGAATCGGACGCGCCTGCGCTGCCGAAGGACGCGGCGCGCCATCTGAAGGTGCTTCGCCCCGAGGAGGGCGAGCGCTTCGAGCTGTTCGACGGAAAGGGCGCATGGCGCGTCTACGCGCATTCGGGCGGGGTGCTCTCGGCCGTCGGCGCGATCTGCCGCGAAGCGGGCGCGGCGCATCCGCCGCTGACGCTTTTCGCGTGCGTCACGAAGGGATCGCGCTGGGACTGGACGATAGAGAAGGCGACTGAGCTCGGCGCAAGCCGCATAGTGCCCGTCATCTCCGATCGCACGATCGTGCGCATCGCGCACGGCGAACGCGAGGCGAAGCGCGAGCGCTGGACGCGAATCGCGGAGGATGCGGCGCGCCAGTCCGACGCAAGGTGGATACCCGATGTGCTCGCGCCCGTCTCGTTTCGGGAGTCGCTTGCGCTTGTCGCCGGGACGACGTGCTTCGTCGGCGCGCTTGTCGAGCCGCCGGCGCGTCCGATCCTCGCTGAGTTCGCGCTGCGGCGCGGCGAATGCGCCGCGAAGGAGGGCGGTGCGGCGGTATTCGTCGGGCCGGAGGGCGACTTCACGCCAGAGGAGCTTGCGGAGCTCCTCAAGGTGGCGCACCCTGTCAGCCTCGGGCCGACCGTCCTGAGGGCGGAGACTGCCGCCATATTCGCCCTCGGCGCGATAGCCGCGGCAATGCAGGCGCGGCCCTGACGGATGTTTCCGCCGTTCGG
>DEWI01000023.1:4352-4790 GCA_002363575.1 Verrucomicrobia bacterium UBA3214
GCGTGTGCTTTCCGCGCATTTTCCCGTCCACAGCCGCCGCGGTTTTGGTATAATATCCGCCCGATTGCAAATCATTTTCAAATTGAAAGGCAGTTGGTATGAAGCGAGCGGACATTGACAAGGTCCTTATCATCGGCTCCGGTCCCATTGTTATCGGGCAGGCTTGCGAATTCGACTATTCCGGAACGCAGGCGTGCAAGGCCCTGAGGGCCTGCGGATACAAGGTCGTCCTGGTGAACTCGAACCCCGCGACAATCATGACGGACCCGGTGATGGCGGACGCCACGTACATCGAGCCGCTCAACGAGGCGCGTCTCGAGCAGATAATCGAGAAGGAGAGGCCCGATGCCATTTTGCCGAACCTCGGCGGGCAGACGGGCCTCAATCTTTCCATGGAGCTCGCGAAGAAGGGCATCCTCGACAAGTACGGCGTGAAGG
>DEWI01000035.1:0-5315 GCA_002363575.1 Verrucomicrobia bacterium UBA3214
GTTCGGTGAAGCAGTTGGCGAGCTCAAGTCCGTTGTGGTAGAGCTCCCAGCGTTCGGCCACATCGCCGCGGATCTTCGCGAGCGAGGCGGCCTGGCGCGGGTAGTCGGCGAGAAATACCGGGCCTTTCGGGAGCGCGGGCTCGATTTTCACGGCCATGTCGTAGTCGAAGCGGTCCTGGTCCCAATCGAGCCACGGGTCCCATCCGGCAATTGTTTTATAGGCGGCGCGAACCGTTATCGTCCGGAAGGGGGGCTTTTGGCCGGAAAGTTGCGCGAAAAGCTCTTCCAAATCGCGCCGTATGGCGGCGTAGTCGCTATTCGGGCGATACCATTCAAGCATGGTGAATTCCGGACGGTGGCGCGAGCCGCGTTCGCCGTCACGAAAGCACGGGCCGATCTGGAAGATGCGATCCATTCCAGCGGCCAGCAGCTTCTTCATCTGCAGTTCCGGGCTGGCGCGCAGGAACTCCCCGCCGCACGGTGGACAATCTATGTGCGGCTCCGGGGCTGGAGCGGCAATGCGGACATCAGTCTCCACCTCCACAAAACCCCGTCCATCGAAAAAGGCGCGGATTCGCGACAGGAGCGCCGCCCGGGCGCGCAGATTTTCAATAGAGCTTTTCGTATTCGCCTTTCTGCACTTTCTTCAGCGTGTGGAAGCCGGCACGTTTGGCGCGGTAGTGCAAATCCGTCTTGGAGTGCGTCAGTCCCGGCGCCTGTATCGCGCGGAACACGGGATTGCGGCAGTACGGGCAGCGGTCCAGCTTCGGGTCGGCGAGGCGCTGCATTATTTCGAAGCCGTCGCGGCACTTCGGGCAGCTCTTCGCTGCATCTTTCGCTTCATAGACGTAAAGCGGCATTTTTCCTCCCGGCTTGCGCCGCGTTCTTTCAGGGATTGGCGGCGAGATACTCCAGCGCCGCCGCGTACGAGCCGAAGCCCAGCCCGGAAAACGTCTTCTCCGCCACCATGCCGACGTAGGAGACGCGCCGGAACTCCTCGCGCTCTTTCGGCTCTGTCAGGTGGACTTCGACGACACGCGCTTTCACGGCTTTCAGCGCGTCGAGAATCGCGACGGACGTGTGGGTGTATGCGGCGGCGTTCAGCACGATCGCGTCGAACGCGCCGTACGCGGCTTGTATCCAGTCCACCAGAGTTCCTTCGTGGTTGGTCTGGCGCATTTCCGCCGAGACGCCGAGACGGCGCGCGACATCCTGGACGTGCTTTTCAAGTTCGGCGTACGTGCCTTTGCCGTAGAGCGCTGGCTCGCGAAGCCCCAGCAGATTGAGATTCGGACCGTTCAACACGAGGATTTTCATACCGACGCCTCTTCAACGGATTTCCATTTCCAGCCCAACGGGCGTTATCGCGAACTGGTAGAAGCGCGCATTCGTCGTCGGCGCGTCGCATTCCAGCATCCGGCGGATTTCCTTCGCGGCGTCCCGGGATTTCGCGAGGATGAACATGAAGCCGCCGCCGCCCGCTCCAGTAAGCGTGATGGCGGACGAGAGCGGCGCGATGCGCTCGATGATTTCTTCGACGCGCTCGTTCGTGCTTCCCGGATCGAGGAGCTTCTTGTCGCGCCAATAGCCTCTGACGGCGGCGGCGAACGCTTCCGCGTCGCGGCGCGCGATCGCGTCCGCCGCGGCGCGCGCGTCATTCTTCAGGCTTCTTACGAGGATTTTCGCGAAGTCGTGCGGGTTGTCCGCGTAGAAGGCGAGGACTTTCCGGAGAATGTTGCGGGCCATGCGCTTCTGCCCGGTGAAATAGAGCAGGCCGCGCTTGGCGAGCAGTTCCGCGAGCCATTCGCAATCGAGCTGCTCCAGCGCGATGGACTGGCGCTCTCCCGGCTCCGAGGAGAGCAGCTTGACGCCGCCGGCGAGGCCGCCGAACTGGTCCTGCCAGCCGCCGCCCGTCTGCATTTCGCGCTCGAGGCGGAGAGTAAGCTCGCCGATTTCGTCGCGCCCGGTCCTGCCGAGAAGCGCGGCGATCGTGGCGGCGCCGAGGATGGAGCTTGTGCCCATGCCCGAGCCTTTCGGGAGGTTCGCGCTGATCGTGATATCGAGGCCGCGGCTCCCGAATTTGAAACCGGTCACGGCGAGCGCGCATTTGACGAGCGCGCACCAGTCGTGGGGATCCGCGCGGTCGTCGAGTTCGCTCGCGCTCTTGATCAGCCTGCGCTTGCCGAGATCGCGCGACACCACCTTGATGAACTTGTCGCGGCGCGGCGCGACGACGACTTCGATAGGGTTGGCGCCTTCCAGCGTCACGGCGGCGTTCAGCACCGTGCCGCCTTCGATGTTGCATATCGGCGGCGTGTCGCTCCAACCCCCGGCGAAATCTATGCGCACCGGCGCCGTGACGCGGACGGCGCGGCGGTCGCGCACGCGCTCGTGCGCGCCGTGGCGCAGCGCCAGCAGGCGCGCGTAATCGACTTTCTTCATGATTTCGCCGAGGCCGTGCTTCTCCCAGAGGCCGTCGGTCTTGAAGTTGTCGTCGATTCTGTATTTGAGGTCGAGCCATTCGCCGTCGCCGAAAGGAATGCAGGTGAAGCATTCGCCGCGCGCGAGCGAAAGGCGCTCGAAGCGTCCTTCCGGGACGTTCGTCACGACGTTCTCGCCTTCGAGCGCGAGCTTGCAGTGCACGGAGTCGATGTACGTCTGGCCGTCGCCGAGCTTTTCGAGGAGTTCGCGCGTAGAGCCGATGTGGAAGAAGCCGCAGTCTTCGCCTGCCACGGCGACGTTGAAAGGCGCGAAGCCCGCGAGAAGCCGTGCCGGGAATTCCTCGTAGATGTCGCCTTCTATCGGGAGGGCCTGCATCTTCCGCGCAGTGGGCGCGTCGATGAACATCACGCCGGTGTCGATCAGATGCGTGCCGCAGACGACGTGCGGCTTCTGCTTGAAATCCTCCACGCGGCGCGTCTGGATGCCGGCGCCGGAGCTTTCGCCCGAAGCGATATAGACGCCGTGGCGCCGCGCTTCATCCGCGTCTCCTGGGTATGCAACGCCGGTGACGCCGGGATGCGAGAAATCCACCTTGGCATACTCGAACACCGGCAGCACGTCGCCGGACGCCACGACCACGCCGCCGCCCGCGGGAAGCACGAGCTGCTCCATCGCCGCGATGATATGCTCGAGCATCGCGCGGCCGTCCGCAAGCGGCACGAACGCCTTGCCCATCGCCGCGTAGCCCGGAGTGCGCCGCGCATCCCCGCCGGAATGCACGATCAGGACGCGCCGCGCGCGCGCCGCTTCCTCCATGCGCAGGACGTTTACCGTGGCGCCGAGCGATCCAACGCGGCGGTCGCCGGGATCCGGCACCACGAGAATGCCATTGCGCCCTTTCGTCTGCTCTCTGTAGCCCTTGGCCTGCGCCGCGTTCGCGGCCGTCACAACTATTAAGTCGAACATATGCCGCCTATTATACCATTTCCCTCTCTTGACTGTCAAAACGCCGCGGCGGCGCCGCTTTGCACCAGCGCGCGATTATTTGGTATAATAGGACGCATCGGGAGACCGCATAGGGAGAACGATGATGATGCAAGGCTATTCACTGCGAATTGCAACCGCCGCGGCCGCGCTGCTCGCGGCCGGCTGCTTCACGATCCACCACAGCGAAGCGCCGGGCGCGGGCATGGCGCGCGCCCCGCAGGGCCGCGACGTGCGCGTGGCGCTCAGCGGCTTCGAAGCCACGGTGACCACCTTCCTGCCGGTGCATACGCAGACGACGGGATGGCACAGCGGCGTCGGCTACGACCGCCACACGCGCAGGGATTTCGGCGGCTTGCACTCCGAGACGTGGTCTTCGACGACGTACATTCCGCAGGTCAACGAGGACCACACCTACGTGAAGCAGGCGGCCGACCTCCTGGAGGCCGCGGGCTTCATCCTCGCCACGACGAACGCGCAATACACCGTCGATGTCACGTTCTCCGGGCCGGTCGTGACGAACGGCGACCGCGTCGCCGAAGGGCTTTGGATAATCTGCTCTCTCCTCTCCGCCGACTACAGCGCGGGCGAATGGACTGCGCGCCTGAAGATTCGCGAGACGTCCAGCGGGAGAGTGGTGCTGATGAAAGACATTTCGCAGAAATGCACCGTCGCCGTCTGGGGGCCGATACCAGTATTCTCGCCGCTCGCCGCCTACGAAAGCTCCGAGAACGCGATGCAGGCCTGGACGTTCGGCGTGCTTGTCGATCTCGCGATGGCGGAGGCGACGGCGTACATCGCCGCTGCGGAGGGGAATTGAGAGCGCTGCCGGTGACCGCGTGGTGGGCGGCGAGCGCGCTGGGCGCCGGCCGCGACGCCATGAAAGTCGCGCTCGCCTCCGGAGTCGCGCCGGGGATGCGCGAGATTTCCGGCGACATTCCCGGGCGGAAGATATTTTTCGGGTGCATCGACGCGGCGCTTCCTGAGATCGCCGCGCCGCGCTATTCGATGCGCGCGTGCCGGCTGCTCGCGCTCGCCGCGCAGAACCTCGAAGGCGCGCTCGAGTCTCTGCGCTCCCGCCACCCCGCAGACAGGATAGGCGTAGTGCTCGGCGCGAGCAATACGGGCATCGACGAAGCGGAGAATTTCATCGACGAGTGGCTGGACGGCGGCGAAAAGCCGCGCGCTTTCGAGTTCTCGATGATCGAACTCGGCACGCCCTCGCTGTATTTGAAAGAGCGCCTCGGCGTCGCCGGCCCCGCCTACACCGTCTCCACGGCATGTTCGAGCGCGGCAAAGGCGTTTGGCGCGGCGCGCCGCCTCGTCGCCTCCGGAATCTGCGACGCGGTGGTGACCGGCGGCGTGGACGGCCGCTGCCGCTTCGCAATGAACGGCTTTGCCGCGCTAGGCGCGCTTTCGGCCGGGCGCTGCCGGCCGCTCGCCGACGATCGCGACGGCATAAATCTCGGCGAGGCAGTCGCGCTTTTCGTTCTCGAGAAGGAGGCGGCCTCGCCGTGCGCGCTGTTCGCCGGGATAGGCGAGACGAGCGATGCATACCACGCCACCGCTCCGGATCCGGAAGGGCGCGGCGCGGAAGGCGCGATGCGCGCGGCGCTCGCCGACGCCGGGCTGGCGGCGCGCGAGATCGGCTACGTCAATCTTCACGGCACGGGGACGCCGGCGAACGACGCGATGGAACTGAAGGCGTTCGAGCGCGTCTTCGCGGATTGCGAGCCGCCGCCGAGCTGCGAAAGCACGAAGGCGCTGACGGGACACTGCCTCGGCGCTGCCGGCGCCATCGAGGCGGCCATATGCCTCGCGCGCCTCGAAGAGCCGCATGGCCCGCGCGCCGCGCTCAGCAATTCGTTCGCGTTCGGCGGCTCGAACGC
>DEWI01000035.1:5422-17834 GCA_002363575.1 Verrucomicrobia bacterium UBA3214
GGCAGCATGCCGTGCCGGTAGAGCCATATGGCTTTGGCGTGCTTGCCGGCGATGAAATCGGCGTACGCGAGCTGCGCCTTGCCGTCCGCGATGCGAATGCGCTTGCCTGCGAATTCCAGCACGGCGGTGTCGATAGCGGCGCCTTCGCCGTCGACGAGCGTGAGCGGCAGAAGCGTCTGCGCCGTCGCGCCTGGAGGGAAGACGAGTTGCATCTTCCAGCGCATCTTCAGGCTTTTCGTCGGATGCGAATGGAAGGTCATGACGATTTGCTTGTCCGGCGGCGTCTGCATGGCTTCGATCTGGGAGTTTGGCGTTTTGCGGTGCGCGCGGCTATTGCGGGAGGTCGCGCTTCTTCTGGCGGAAATCCGGCTGGCGGCGCCCGAGGCTGGAATGCCGGTGCTTCTTCTTCCTGTCCTGCGGCTTGGCGCTTTTCGGCGCCGCCACCCACGGCGGCATGTCGGCATCGGCCTGGAATGGATGGTCGGAATCTACGGGGATCGTCTTCTTGATCAGCCTCTCGATGGCTTTCAGCTGCGCGCGCTCCGCCGCAGATACGAAACTGATCGCGACGCCGCCGGCGCCTGCGCGCGCCGTCCTGCCGATCCTATGCACGTAGGACTCCGTCTCGAGCGGAAGCTCCATATTGACGACGCATGAGACTTCCGGCACGTCGATGCCGCGCGATGCAATGTCCGTCGCGACCAGCACGCGGGTCTTGCCCGCCTTGAAGCCTTCGAGAGCGCGCATGCGCTGGTTCTGCGTCTTGTCGGAATGTATCGCGGCGGCGGTGACGCCGGCGCGCGAAAGCTTGCGGTTGACGCGGTCGGCGCCATGGCGCATCTTGGTGAAGACGATAACCTTGTCCCACTCCGGATGCTGGTCCAGGAGGTGCAGGAGGAGCGCGTCCTTCTGCGTTTTCTCCACGAACATCGCGCGCTGCGCGATCTTCTCCACCGTCGGCGCTTCGGGGGAGATTTCGACTCTTTCGGGATCGTGGACGAGTTCGTTCGCGAGTTTGGTGACTTCACGGCCCATCGTCGCGGAGAAAAACAGATTCTGGCGCACGCGCGGCAGCTTGGAGACGATGCGCTTTATGTCAGGCAGGAAGCCCATGTCGAGCATGCGGTCGGCTTCGTCGAGGACGAAGATTTCCACGGCGTCGAGGAACACGATTCCCTGCGTCATCAGATCGATGAGGCGTCCCGGGCAGGCGATGAGCGTCTCCGCGCCGCGCCGTATGTCCTTGACCTGGCCGAATTGGCTGACGCCGCCGAAGACGCACGCGAAGGGGAGTTTGCAGTGCGTCGAATAGCGGCGCGCGTTCTCCGCCGTCTGCGCGGCGAGTTCGCGCGTGGGCGAAAGCACGAGCGCGCGCGGGTGGCCGATGCGCACGCGCTTGCGCTCGCTGACAAGGCGGTTGAGTATCGGGAGCATGAAGGCGGCCGTCTTGCCCGTGCCCGTCTGCGCGCAGCCGATCAGGTCCTTGCCGGCGAGGACGAGCGGCATTGCCGCCGCCTGTATGGGCGTGGGCGCTTTGTAGCCGGCGTCGGCGATTGCGTGTTGCAGCGACTGGTCGAGCCGCCCGAATACGGTGTCTTCGTACATATCGGAAATTCTTTTCGTTTGCGTGCGCGCCTGCGGCGAGGCGCTACGGGATGGGAGATGATATTGCCGCGGCGCGCCGTCACTTCTCCGTTTCCGGGAGCGGCGCGAGGTCGCGCGGGCGCAGCAGCAGCGAGGGGTTTTCGCGCAGCTCCTCCGCCAGCGCGCGTATGCTGTTGCCTGTTTCCTCGATCTGGTTGAGAATGCCGCCGACGACGGCGCGCTGGGATTCGACGATGGCGTTGGCGTTGTCCGCCAGGCGCGCGGTGTGCGAGACGAGCGCGGAGAGGTTGGACCAGACTTCCTTGACGTTCATGCTGTTCAATTCGTTCATCAGGTGCGTCGCGGAGTCCGAGAAGCTTTCGAGGATGGAGGGGGCCGGCGGTATGCAGACTCCGTTGGGGTGCCAGGTTATCCGGCGAAGCTGCGGCGGCGCTTTCGGGTAGTTCAGCTCGATGTGCGAAATTCCCGTTATGCCGCTGGAGACGATCGTCGCGCGCAGGCCGCGCTCCACGAAGCGCCGCATCATTTCTTCCGGGGAAGACGAGCGGTCTCTCGGCAGGAGCGTGGCGGCGTCGAGCTTCAAGGTTATCAAGACTTGGCGCGCGTCTTCGTCCACCGCTTCGGGATAAACCTGGCCGACGAACGTAATGTTGCCGACTTCGCCGACTTTGACGCCGCGGAAATCGACGTCGCTGCCGCGGCTCAACCCCGATACGGCCGTCTCGCAATACGTCTCGGCGAAGAACTCTTCCTTGCCGCCGCCTGCGCCTCCGAGGTAGATCAGCGTGCCGATCGTCGCAGCGGCCGCGGCGACCAGCACAAAGCCTATCTTCGTGTAATTGGCGTGATTGTCGTTTGCCATCGTTTTTGTCTTTGCGTGTTTTCCACATCGCGGCGCGCTCACGCGCCGCCGCGCGAAAAGAATTTCTTCACGAACGGGTCTTCCGAGGACTCCGCGAGCGCGCGCGGCTCGCCCAGCGCGATCATCGCCTGGCGCGCCTTGTCGAACATCGCGCAGCGGTCTGCGATTTTGAAGATGCTCGGCAGCTCGTGCGTCACCACCACGAACGTCATGCCGCGCGCGGCGCGCAGCGAGAGTATCAGCTCGTCGAGCTGGTTGGCAGTTATCGGGTCGAGGCCCGCGCTAGGCTCGTCGAGAAACACGACTTCGGGATCCAGCGCCATCGCGCGCGCGATCGCCACGCGCTTTCGCATCCCACCGGAAATTTCCGCCGGGAGTTTGCGCGCGGCGTCAGCGAGGCCGACGGCGTCGAGAAGCGCGAGCGCTTTCGCCGTGCGCGCCTTGAAGCCAAGCCCTGCGAATTCCTCGAGCGGCAGCAGCACGTTCTCTAGGCACGTCATCGAGCCGAAAAGCGCGCCCGACTGGAACATGACGCCGATTTTCCTGCAGAGCGCCGCGCGCGTCTTGGCGCTCCATTCGAGGCCTGCGACGGCGAGCGAGCCCGCGAGCACGGGGTTCAGGCCGATCATGTGCTTCATGATCGTGGATTTCCCGCATCCCGAGCCGCCCAGCAGGATGAAGATTTCCCCTTTCTTCACGGAAAACGAGACATCGCGGAGGATTACGGCGCCGGGATACCCGGCATCGACCCCGCGCAGCTCAATTATATTCTCGCCATCCATATGCAAACGCCTGTCCACGGACTCCGCTTCTTCACAAATCCCAGCAGTAGCAGACGACCGCCAGAATGCCGTCGGCCAGCGCGATCACCACGAGGCTGCCGACAACCGCGCCCGTCGCCGCGACGCCGACGCCGTCGGCGGTGGATTTCGTGCGCATGCCCGCCCCGCAGCCCACGAGGGCGACGAGAAGCCCGAAAAGCGCGCCCTTGCCAAGCCCGAAAAGTATCGCGAACATCGACGACATGTCGGTGACGTGCTGCCAGTACACCGCCGGCGGCACGCCCGTCATGCGCAGCACGAGAGCGCCGCCCACCAGCCCGGCAAGCTCGCAGAAAATCGTGAGCACCGGCATCGCCAGCGTGGCCGCGACGATTCGCGGGACGACGAGGAAGCGCACCGGCTCCAGGCCCATCGTGCGCAGCGCGTCGAGTTCTTCATCGACTTTCATGGTGCCGATTTCCGCGGCGAACGCGCTTCCCGAACGCCCCGCCAGCACGATGGCGGTGATGAGCGGGCCGAGTTCGCGGAAAAGCCCTATCGCGAGCAGGTCCGCCACATAGACTTCCGCGCCGAACATCTGGAGAGCGGCGGCGGATTGAAACGCCAGTATCAGCCCGAGGAGGAAGCCTATGCCGATCGTGATGGGCAGGCCGCCGGCCGCGGCGCGCTCGAATGCGAGAGCGCAATCGGCGAAGCGGAAGCGGTGGGGCATGAAGACGAGCGCGACCGCCGAGACGGCCGTCTCGCCGAGGAACGCGAGGGCTTCGCCCGTCCCGGCGAAATACTTTACCGCGCGCTTGCCCACTGCCGCCGTCAATCCCACGCTTGCGCCCTTCCGTCAATCCGTGCAGGAGAGTGTTTCCGTCGCCGCCGCCTGTCAATGCACGCCGGCGTATTTGCCCAGCGCATCCTTCATCGCCTTCGCGAAAGCGCGCGAGAATGCGGCCGAATAGTCGCCGTCGCCGGCGGAGGCGCGCCCCGCGCCTTCCGCGTCCGCCAGCGCTTCGCGGCCGTCGGCGGCGAGCAGCGCGAGCGTGACGCACGCATCGCGCCGCCCGTCCTTGCGGCAGTCGAGCGCGAGTTTCGTCACGACGATTTCAAGCGAGAGGTCGGCGGCGGCGAAGGAGTTGGCGGGCAGCACGCGTTCGAAGAGGCCGCTCGCCTCCGCGCAATCCTGCGCGGCCCCGCGCAGCATCGACGATGGCGCGGATGCGAAGGAGTTGTACGGATCGAAAGCGATAGTGCCGTCGTCGCGCAGCACCGCGATGCGCATGCCGTCGTACGGCGCGCGCACGGTGACGGCGGCGATGCGGGCGGTTTTGCGCGCGCTTGCGGCGTTCGCCGGCGCGTCTTCGACAGGCGCCGCGATGCCTTGCGTCTCCACGCCTCCGAGTTCCTTCGCGCGCCAGAATTCCACCGCCCAATTCGCCGCCGGCGGCGGCGCCGGCGATATGCAGCCCGCGAATGCGAGCGCCGCCGCGCATGCCGCGAGTGTAGCCGTTGCCTTTCCCATGCGCGCTATTATACCATAAAGCGACTCGCGGGGTCTAGACCCCGGCGCGCCAAATATGGTATAATACGCGGCGCAACACACCGAAAGGGGGATTATGGGGATAAAGATACTTGGCACGGGTAGCTACCTGCCGGAAAAGGTCGTCACGAACGACGAAATCGCTCGTTCGCTCGACACGACCGACGAATGGATTTTTTCCCATACCGGCATCCATTCCCGCCACGTCGCCGGCGACGGCGAATCTACTTCGACGATGGCCGCGAAGGCCGCGCGCAGCGCCATGGAGGCGGCAGGCGTGCAGCCGGACGAAATCGGCCTCATCGTACTGGCGACTTCCACTCCGGACTACAATCCTTTCCCGTCCACCGCCTGCATCGTGCAGGGCATGCTCGGCTGCAAGAACGCCGGCGCCTTCGATCTGCAGGCGGCGTGCGCGGGCTTCGTCTATGCTCTCGAGCAGGCCAGGGGATTCGTGAATTTCTACCCGGACAAGAAGGCGCTCGTGATCGGCGCAGAGGCGCTCACGCGCATTCTCGATTGGACGGATCGCTCGAGCTGCATCCTCTTCGGCGACGGCGCCGGCGCGGTTGTGCTGGGCAACGACGAGCCGCCGGGCGTCGCGTCCGCCAAGACTTCCGCGCACACGATCCTCGGCGCGGACGGCGAGGGCGCGCACTTCATCACGCGCACCGGCGGTTGCAAGAACGCCCTGCCTTTCACGCCCGCCGGGATACCTGCAAAGGTCGATCCGGAGAGGCCGGAGCTGATTCTCATGGGGCATGACGTGTTTGCGTTCGCCGTGCGCACGCTCTCGAAAGTCGCGCGCGACCTGTGCACGGTGCTGAAGACGACTCCGGAAGAGCTGGACCGCGTCTTCGCGCACCAGGCCAACGGCAGGATAATCGAGGCGGTCGCGCGCCGAATGAAGCTGCCGCTTTCGAAGTTCTGGCTCAACCTCGAGACGACCGCGAACACTTCCGCGGCCTCGATACCGATTTCGCTGGACCAGGCCGTGCGCGCCGGCGAACTCGTCGATGGCATGAAGATCGTCATGGTCGGCTTCGGCGCCGGCCTTACGTACGCCGGCACGTACTGCACGTGGCCGAATCTCTGAGCGCGCCCGCCACCCGGAAAAACAATTTCAAACAAAGGAAAACGACATGAGCAAGAAAGTGATGATCACCGGCATCGGCATGCTGACGGCCGTGGGCAATGGTACTGCGGCGAGCTGGCAGGCCGTGAAAGACGGCAAACCGGGCGTCGGGAAGATTACGAAGTTCGACGCATCGCGCTGCACGGCGCAAGTGGCCGCCGAGTTGCACGGCTTCGACGAGTACGCACTCTCCTCCGGGTTGATCGAGAAGAAGGCGATGCGCCACATGGCGCTCTTCTCGCAGTACGCCGTCGTGGCAGCCAACGAGGCCTGGAAAGACGCAGGCTTCGGCGAAGATTGCAAGCCGGACATGGACCGCGTCGGCACGATGTTCGGCTGCGGCATCGGCGGCCTCGAAGTCACGGGCGAATCCTTCAAGACCCTCTTCGACCGCGGACCAGACCGCATCTCCCCCTTCGCGATCCCCGAGCTTATCGCGAACGAGGCGGCAGGCAATGTGGCCATCGCGATCGGCGCGAAGGGCCCTGCGCAGGTCGTCGTCACCGCGTGCGCGTCTTCCACGGACGCGCTGGGTTTCGCGCTCGACATGATCCGCGCCGGGCGCGCCGACGTCATGATCGCCGGCGGCACCGAGGCCGTGATAATGGAATTCACCGTGGCGGGCTTCATGAAGGAGAAGGCGCTTTCCACCAAGTTCAACGACACCCCGGAGCGCGCGTGCAGGCCGTTCAACGTCGATCGCGACGGCTTCGTGATGGGCGAGGGCGCCGCCGTGCTCATCCTCGAAAGCGAGGAGCATGCGAAGGCGCGCGGCGCAAAGATCTACGCCGAGCTGGCCGGCTACGGCGCGTCCTGCGACGCATACCACGTCACCGCGCCCGACCCTACGGGCGACGGCGCCGTCAAGGCGATCAATATCGCGCTCGCCGATGCCGGCGTCACCGACCTTTCGACGGTCGATTACATCAACGCCCACGGCACGTCGACGCCGCTCAACGACAAGATGGAGACCACCGCCTTCAAGCGCGTGTTCGGCGACGAGGGCGCGCGGAAGATCAATATTTCCTCCACCAAGCCTTGCCACGGCCACTGCCTCGGCGCCACGGGCGCGATAGAGGCGGCGATCACCGCGCTCGCCGTGCGCGACGGTTTCGTCCCGCCGACGATCAACTACGAAAATCCAGATCCCGAGCTGGATCTGAACTACACGCCGAACAAGGGCGTCGCGCGCGATATTCGCGTCGCGCTCTCTTCGTCGCTCGGTTTCGGCGGACACAACGGCATTCTCGTCTTCAAGAAAGCGTAAGGGGGAGGACATGGAATTTCCGGAGTTTGCTACGCTCTACAACCGCCCGGGCATCGAGCTTCTGCCGCATCGCCCGCCGTTCCTTTTCGTCGATAAGCTCGTCTCGGCCGACGAGAACGGCGCGCTCGGCGAATATACCTACACCCTGGAGAAGAACGACTTCTTCAAGGGGCATTTCCCGGACTACCCGATCGTCCCAGGCGTCGTGCTTATCGAATCCATGGCGCAGGTGGCCGGCGCCGCCATCGTCGCGCGCGGCATACTCGGCGAAGGCACCGCGTCGTTCATTCTCGCGGCCGTCGAGAATGCGCGCTTCCGCCGCCCCGTCCGCCCCGGCGACAAGCTCGTGACGGTCGTGAAGAACGTCCGCATACGCCGTCCGCTCGCCACGATCGAGCTTAAGGGCTACGTGGAAGGCGAGCTTGCCTGCGAATGCACCGCGAAGTGCATGATGGGCGAGAAATAGCGGATGGCGCGGGCGCGCGGAACCGGTTCCTCCGGGCCCGCGATCCCGCGATACGGCAGACAACACAAAGCAACCCCAAAAATCCAACAATCACCATGAGCGCTCCATCTTACGAAGTTTCCGATTTCGGCGTCACGAAATACGGCGAAAAGTGCCAGAAGTTCACGTTGCGCGGCGCAGGCGGCGTCGTTCTCGAAGTCAGCGATTACGGCGGCAAGGTCGTCCGGCTCTTTACGCCCGGACGCGACGGCACGCTGAAGGATGTCGTGGTCGGCGGCGACGATCCGTCGTTCTGGGATTCCGGCGACCCCTACTGGGGGTGTATAATCGGGCGCGTCGCCAACCGCATCGCCGGCGGCAGATTCACGCTCGGCGGCAAGGATTACGAGATCGCGCAGAACAACTTCCCGTCCGGGATCGGCTGCTCGCTGCATGGCGGCAAGCGCGGCTGGGACGCCTACGTGTGGAGCGCGAAGCCGTTCGTGAACGGCGACGATGTCGGCGTGGAATTCTCGCGCGTCTCCCCCGACGGCGAGGAGAACTACCCCGGCACGATGATCGCGAAGGTGACTTACACCTTGACGAAGGACAACGTCTGGCGCGTCGATTACGAAGCGCAGTGCGACGAGGACACCCCCGTGAACCTCACGCAGCACGTCTATTTCAATTTCAAGGGCGAATCCGGCGGCACTATCGAAGACCATATCATGAAGATCGCCGCGTCGCGCGTCACGCCCACCGATGCCGGGCAGATCCCCACGGGCGAATTCGCGCCCGTTGACGGCACGCCGTTCGATTTCCGCAATGGCATGAGAATCGGCGAGAGGATCAACGAGCCTGACCCGCAGCTCGAAATCGGCAAGGGCTACGACCACAACTGGGTCCTCGACAAGCCCGAAGGCGTCCTCGGCTACGCCGCCACCGTCTCATGCCCGCTCAACGGCCGCAAAGTCGAAGTTTGGACGACCGAGCCTTGCTTGCAGGTCTATACCGCGAACTGGGCGTCCTACGACCAGAAGGCCAAAGGCGGCGAACACCTCTCCTTCCGCTGCGGCGTCGCTCTCGAGACGCAGCACGCGCCGGATTCCGTGAACAAGCCGCAATTCCCCTCCATTATTCTCAAGAAGGGCGATATTTTCCGCTCTACCACCGAATTCCGCTTCTCCGCAGAATAAGCCGGCTTGGAAGCCATCGGGGGCGGGGTGCGCATGGCGCGCTCCGCCCCCGCCTTCTTTTTATCCCCTTCGTCCCACTTTCGCCCCCTCCGGGGCGCATTTTTGCCCGCTTATCGAGCGGTCATGCGAGTCCGCTCGTACCGGATCGCCCCCTCTCCCGGTCGCCTGTCGAAGCGACCCCGGTCGCCTGCCGAAGCGACTCCGGTCGCCTGCCGAAGCGACTCCAGTCGCCTGCCGAAGCGACTCCAGTCGCCTGCTGAAGCGACTCCAGTCGCCTGCCGAAGCGACTCCGGTCGCCTGCCGAGGCGACTCCAGTCGTGAAAGGGGGCGACCGCAGGCACTCGATAGACCGAGCGCAGGCGGGGGGAGTTTACTTCGAGGAGATGCGGCGGACGGACGCAGCGAGCGCCTTGTCCGCGCTTATGACGCGGATGTTCAGGGCAAGGCCGCGCCAGCGCGCCATGCGCACGAAATCGCAAATCATTCTGTCGGCGCGCTGTTTGCCCGTCCCGCCCGTCCAGGAGACGCGGAGGCGGCCTTTCTGCCAGCCGCCTTCATCGCGTCCGTCCCAGACGATCCAGATGAAATCCTGCTTGTGTATGGCGAGGTAGCGGCGCGCGAGCGCCAGGATGCGTTGCGGAGAGCGCGGTGTGCGGCGCGGCCTGCGGCCTTCGCCAAGCACGACATTCCAGCCATCGACGATAAAGAAGCGGCCGCGCGGCGCAAGCAATGCACAATCGAGCGCGGCCATTAGCGCGAGAGAAAAATGCGCCTGCACGGTTTCGATTTCGCCGCGCAGGTGCAGGTTTTCCGCGCGCAGGCGCGCCACCTCCGCCTTCAAGCCGGAGATGCGCGCGAGGCGCGATGCGATTATGCTCGTCTGGACATCCACGAAGGAATCCGGGATGAGCCGCCGGTCAACCGGCTTTGACGCCGGCGAGTTCGTCTGCGAGGGCGGCGAGCTGCTTTTCGCTCGCTTCGTCCAGCGCGCCCTTGATGGTCACCGTCGTATTGCAGAATTCGATGTTTTTCGATTTCTCGAACATCGCCTTCATGACGCGCGCGGCCGCGGGCGCCCATGAACCGTTCTCGATGAATGCGACGCGGCGGTTCTGGTAGTTGCGCTCGACGAGATGGTAGATGAAATGGCGCATCCACGGGAAGATGTCCATGTTGTACGTCGTCGTCGCCAGCACCGTGGTGCCGTAGCGGAAGGCGTCTTCGACGGCTTCCGGCTGGTCGTCGCGCGCGAGATCTGCCATGGCGACCTTCGGGCAGCCGCGCGCCAGAAGCATTTCGCGAAGCTTGAGCGCCGCTTCTTTCGTGTGGCCATAGACGGAAGTGTAGGCGATGAGCAGCCCGGGGGATTCCACGGAATAGCTCGACCACGTATCGTACTGCTTGACGGCGTGCGCGATCTCTTCCTGCGTGGCCAGCACCGGGCCGTGGAGGGGGCAGATTTTCTCGATCGGCAGCGTCGCGGCCTTCTTGAGAAGCGCCTGCACCTGCGGGCCGTACTTCCCGACGATGCCGATGTAGTATCTGCGCGCTTCGCAGTCCCAGCCTTCGGGGTCTTCGCGATCGAGCGCGCCGAATTTGCCGAAGCCGTCCGCCGAGAACAGCACCTTGTCCGTCGTGTCGAACGTGACCATGACTTCCGGCCAGTGCACCATCGGAGCGGCGACGAACGCGAAGACGTGGCGGCCGGTCGAAAGCGTGTCGCCTTCCTTGATAACGATGCGGCGCTCCGCGTAGTCGGTGCCGAAGTAGTTCTTCATCATCGCGAACGCCTGCGCGGACGCGACGATCTTCGCATCCGGGAATTCCTGCGCGAAGCGCGCGATGTTGGCGGAGTGGTCCGGCTCCATGTGCTGAACGACGAGGAAATCGACGGCGGCGCCTGCGGTCTCCTTGCGGATGTTGCCGAGCCACTCGTCGCCGAAGCGCCGGTCCACGGTGTCGAAGACGAGGATTTTTTCGTCCTTGACGAGGTATGAATTGTAGGCCATGCCGAGCGGCACGACATACTGGCCTTCGAAGAGGTCGATGTCGTGGTCGTTCACGCCGATGTACTTGATGTCGCTGGTGATGTTCATTGTTCTTGTAGTCCTGTTGCGGGAAATTGCGCCTTCGCGGCCGCGTCATGCGAAGAGCTTTGCGAGTTTGGCGAGCTGCGCCAGGCGCTCGCGGTTCTCCGCGAGCTTGCGCCGCGCCTCCGCCACGACCGCTTCGGGCGCGTGCGCAACGAAATTTTCGTTCGCGAGTTTCGCTTCGGCGCTTTTGACGAAGCCTTGCAGTTTCGCGGTCTCCGCGGCGATGCGAGCTGCTTCCGCCGCTTTGTCCACAAGCCCTTCGAGCGAGAGATAGACCGTGCCGAGCGCCGTCTGGCGCGACGGCATCGCGAGGTCGGCATCGGCCGGCGCGAACGCCACGGACTCCGCGCGCATCGCGCGCTTCAGGCTCTCCGCTTCCGCGGCGATGCGCGCGTCGCCGGTTGCGATCGTCGCCGACACCCACGCGGACGGCGCGATCTTGTACTCTGCGCGCAGCGCGCGCAGCGCGGTGATCGCTTCGCGCTTGGCGTTCACGAAGTCGTATGTCTCCTGCGTCAGCCCCCACGCGGCCTTCTCCGCCGCGCTGTAGCCTTCCGGGAACTTGCAGAGCATGATCGTCTCGCCGTCCTTCAGGAAGCCGAGCTGGTGCGCCGTCTCCTCCGTGACGAAGGGCATGTACGGATGCAGCAGCCGCAGCGCCTTCCAGAAGACGTCGCGGAGGATGGCGACGGCGCGCGCCTTGTCCGGCGCGTCCTTGACGTATTCTACGTACCAGTCGCAAATCTGCGTCCAGAAGAAATCATAGACCGCGAGCGCGCCATCCTGGATGCGATACTGCTTGAGGAGGGCGTCAACCTTGGCGCAGGCCATGTCCGTCGCCCAGAGGATGTGCTTCTCGTCCGCCGAAAGTCCCGTCGCGGAGGCGTCGAGGGGCTGGGCGGCGCCGCCGACGGCTTCCTCCTGCATTTGCAGGAAGCGCGCGGCGTTCCAGATCTTCGTGCAGAAGTTGCGCCCGATCTCGAATTTCTCCTTGTTTACTTTCGTGTCGCATTCGAGCGACGTGATGAGCGCGATGGAGAAGCGCAGCGCGTCCGCCGAATACTGGTCGATCAGCTCCAGCGGATCGAGCGAGTTGCCTTTCGACTTCGACATTTTGGAGCCGTCGGCGGCGCGGACGATGCCGTGGATGACGATGTTCTTGAACGGCGGCTTCTTCATGAAGTGTATTCCCGCCATCATCATGCGGGCCACCCAGAAGAAGATTATGTCCTGCGCCGTCACGAGGTCGGTGGTGGGGTAGTAGTACTCAAGGTCTTTCGTCTTCTCCGGCCACCCCAGCGTCGAGAACGGCCACAGCCACGAAGAAAACCACGTGTCCAATACGTCCTCGTCCTGCTTCAAATCCTCCGCGCGCACGCCGGGATCTATCGCCTTCGCCTTCTCGAGCGCTTCCTGCGGAGTTTCCGCCACGACGACATTTTCGCCGAAGTAGTAAGCGGGTATGCGGTGGCCCCACCAGAGCTGGCGCGAGATGC
>DEWI01000035.1:17893-24418 GCA_002363575.1 Verrucomicrobia bacterium UBA3214
GGATGTTCTCCATCCAGTTGAAGTATATCTTGCTCCAGCGGTCCGGCACGAACCTAACTTCCCCTGACTTCACCGCGGCGATGGCCGGCTCGGCGAGCGGCTTCATCTTCACGAACCACTGCTTCGACAGGCGCGATTCCACGGTCTCGTGGCAGCGGTAGCAGTGCCCGACCTGGTTGTCGATGTCTTCGATGTGGTCGAGGAATCCGCCCGCCTCGAGATCTTCGACGATCGCCTTGCGGCACTCCCAGCGATCCATCCCGCAGTATTTCGCGCCGGCCAGCTCGTTCATGTGCGCGTCGTCGGTCATTATATTGATCTCGGCGAGGTTGTGGCGCTTGCCCACGAGGAAGTCGTTCGGATCGTGCGCCGGCGTTATCTTCACGATGCCGGTGCCGAATTCGCGATCTACGTAGTCGTCGGAGATGACGGGTATCTCGCGCCCCGTCAGCGGAAGCACCACGGTCTTCCCGACGAGGTGCGCATAGCGGTCGTCCTTCGGATTGACGGCGACCGCCGTATCGCCAGGAAGCGTCTCCGGGCGCGTCGTCGCGACCATGACGTAGTCCTTGTACGGCTCGCCTGCCGCGCCCTTCTCGCTCCCCACGACGGGATAGCGGATGTACCAGAAGTGGCCGTGGTTCGGCTCGTGCTCGACCTCGTCGTTGGCGAGCGCGGTGCCGCAGCGCGGGCACCAGTTCACGATGTAGTTGCCTTTATAGACCAGCCCTTCGTCGTAGAGCTGCGTGAAGACTTTGGCGACGGCCTTCGAGCAGCCTTCGTCGAACGTGAAACGCTCGCGCCGCCAGTCCGTGGAGTTACCGAGCATGCGCTGCTGGTGGACGATCGTGCCGCCGTATTGCTTCTTCCATTCCCAGACGCGCTCGACGAACGCCTCGCGCCCGAGATCCTGCCGGCGCTTGCCTTCCTTCTTCAGCGCTTTCTCCACGACGTTCTGCGTGGCGATGCCCGCATGGTCCGTGCCGGGCAGCCAGAGGGTGTTGAAGCCGCACATCCTGCGCCATCTCACGAGTATGTCCTGGATCGTCTGGTTGAGCGCGTGCCCCATGTGGAGAATGCCGGTGACGTTCGGAGGCGGGATGACGACCGAATACGGCTCGCCCTCGCCCGGCTCTGCATGGAAACAACCGTTCTTTTCCCAGAAGGGATACCACTTGGCCTCCGCGGCCTTCGCGTCGTAATGCTTGTCCATAGTCTGTTCTGGAATGGTGGAATTGCTGTGCTGGCGTTGTCGATCTGCGCGTCGCGTCTTTACTTTGCCGGCCGCGGCGGCAGGCGGCCGTTGTCCAGCAGATCTTTCACGATCATCCTCACTTCGGTGTCGAAATCCCCTTTGACGATCCACCGCAGATAGCTCGGCTCGTCGAGAAGAAGCTTCTTCAGCGGCGTGCCGCGCTTCTTGCCGAAGTTCACCGTAAGTTCCCCTTTCACCCAGCGCAGCATGCCGTTGCGGTCGGCGTTCGCAGGATCGTGCGGAACGAGGAATTCGTCGAGCGCGGCTACGTCGCGCGGCAGGGCGGCGTATTTCTCCATCTGTGCTTTCAACACCTGGCTCGTCGCGACGGCGTCGGCTTCCGCGCCGTGCGCGCCGTCGTGCGACCTGCCCAGATAGAAGCGCACGGCCGCGGAAAGATCGCGCGGCTCCATGCGATGGTAGATTTTTTGGACATCGACATGCTTGCGGCCGGAAGCCGCGAAGTTGTAGCCGTGGCGCGCGAACTCTTCCTCCAAGCAGGGGATGTCAAAGCGGTCGGCGTTGAACCCGGAGAGATCGCAATCGCGGAAGAACTCGAATATCTCCTGCGCCCTGTCGCCGAACGTGGGGCAGTCTTTGACAATCTCGTCGGTGATGCCGTGTATCTTCGTCGTCTCCGGCGGAATCGGCACGCCGGGATTCAGCAGCCACGTGCGCGTCTCTTCCTCGCCGTCGGGATGGAGCTTGACGGCCGCCAGCTCGACGATCCTGTCGTAGCGCGGCGAAAGCCCCGTGGATTCAATGTCGAAAACGACGAGCGGTCTTTCCAGTTTCAAAGCGAGCATATCAAATCGTTCCTGTAGAGTGCGCGGACGGCGTCGCAGTCAAGCGTGTGCCCGGCGCGGTAGCTCACCACCGTGCCCACGAAGCGATGCGGCCCGGTGAGCGCGAGCGCAGCCATTAGATCCAGCGTCGCGCGGTGCCATACCGGCTCGAGGAATTTCCCGTCTTTCGGGAAGCGCGGCTCCGTGTAGAACCTGCGGCCGTGTATGAGGATGTTGCGCTCGTTGTAGCCCCAGTTGCGCGTGGCCGCGAAGAGTTTGCCGACCGTCTTTGCGAGAATGTACTGCTTGTACGTCGCGTTCGTGCGCGCAAGCGCCGCGTACCGGAACGTCTCCGGGGTGGAATCGAATACGATGCGCTGGTCGCCTATCGCCGTGTTCCAGGAGATCGCACAATCGATGCGCAGGCGCTTTTCGCCGTTCTCCGCCGGCAGGAAAAGCAGGAAATCACCCCTCTTGCCGCCGAAAGCGAGCGGCTCGCGAACGGTTACGTACGTGGCGGGCACGCCGTCTTTCACGACGATTTTCGCGTGCTCCACGGCTTTCACGAGCGGCAGCGAAGACTGGTCGAACAGCGGCGGATCGCCGCTGTTTACTTTCAGCAGCACGTCGTCGAGGCCGAGGCCCAGCTTCAGCGCGATGATATGCTCCACCATTCGTAGGTAGTTGTGCGGCGAGCCGGAGCGCAGCACGAGATTCTGCGCGCTCGTCCAAAGATTGGATATATCGACGGCGGTATCGAGCTGCTCCGGCTGATCCATGCGCCGTATCCACCACCCGGGCTTTGCGCTCGGCGCGAAAGCGATCGTTTGCTTCGAGCTGCCTTCGAACGTGCCCACGCCGGCGACGCGCGCTTCCCCGCCAAGCGTCGTGCGCATACCGGAATACGGCGATTCGCCGCCGTCTTCGATGACGCGCTCTTCGTCGATTTTCTGGCAACGGAACTTTTCGTAGGCGGCTTTTATCGCCGCTTCCGACCCGAAAACCGTCCTGCCGATCGTGTATTTCGCCTCTGCACCCATGATTTCCCGTATTATACCATATTTCTCTGCATCGCGGGCGGCACGGGTGAATCGGGAGGGGCGGGATTCCAAAGAACAGGCGCGGCGCCGGCGATGGCGCGTCCGCTGCTAGAGCCGCGCTATCTCCGCATCGGCTAGGCCGGTCGTTGCCGCAATCCGCTCGGTGGAAAGGTTCATGTCTTTCAGGGTTCGGGCGACACGAAGCTTCTCTTCGTGCAACTTCTCGATCGCCGCATCGCGCTCCGCGACAGCTGCATCGAGGTTCGCGAACGCCTTGTCGCGCTCCGCAACCGCCGCGTCTGCTCGCGCCTTTTCTGCGTCTGCTCGCGCCTTTTCTGCATCGCGCGCGGCAACCGCCGCCTTCAGGCGGGAATCCTTTTCTCTCATCTCGGCCTCTTTTGTCGCCTCGCGGCTGACAAGGTCCCAGAACCCGTCGTACGCGGCTCTTTCTTCGTCGCTCAAGGCAGACTCTTCGACAATCTCCAGCGCCTCGTTCACATGCGGATCGTCAATGAGGTCTTGCGGGGCCGTTTTTGTCGCTTCGCCGATTTCCGTCAAAAAGCGCAGCCACAACACCTGCATCTTCTTCTCGGTGAGGTTCTTCGCCTTGAATTTAGGGAGTTCCACAAACACGAGGTGCAATCCCTCCAGCACTTTGTCGGAATGGAGATAATGCACCATGCGGTAGTAGTGGTAGTATTCCTCCATATCCGGCTCGAACGTCTCGTTGACGAGGTTGAGCGAATATACGGGCTGCAGGAGGGTGTATTCATTGCCCTTTGGCAGTTGCTTGACGTATGCTTTCGATGCGTTGAGCAATACGCGCTGCTTGAAGTTCGCCCGCCATTCCATCTGCATCTCGACGATGAATTTGCGCCCGCCCGTCTCCTCGCAGCGCACATCGACGATCGTGTTCTTGCCGAGCGGCGTTTCCGGCACGAGTTCTGCGGGCAGATATTCTATCTTCTCGACCTGTTTGCCATCATCAAGAGGCAACAAGGCGTTAAGGAGGCTTATGACGAGGTTTTTATGCTCGCCGAAAACCTTCTTGAAGGTCACATCCGCTTTCGGATCGAGATATCTTGCCATTGGTTGCTCCTCTCAGTCTCGGAATTTCATGGGTATTGTACCATATTTACGCCGGGCGGCGCAACGAGGGGAAGCCGCGCGGGGGGCAGACGCGATCCGTTGCAGTAGCGCGCCCCGCCTCTCGAAGACCGCCGCGCAATCGGCCAAAGGGTCAGCGGATGGAGAACCTGAAGCCGCGCAAAACGCTTTCGTATTTCCCGTAAAGCGCTTTCACGAGGCCGGTGCCGCTGAACTCCACCGCGGAGACGCAAGGCGCGCTGGCGGCAAGCGGGAATGCGCTCGCGCCCTCCGGGACGGATTGGCCGCCGACGGCCTCCAGCGGCAGCCATCGCGCGCCGTCTTGCAGCGCGACAGCGTAAACGCCGCGGCGGTTGTCGAAGACGAAACGGAATGCGTACTCGACGCCCGGCGCCGGCGCAATGCCCGGCGCCGCGACCGCCTCCTTGCCGTCCATCGCCTTTAGCGTCCGCGGTTCGCACGACGCGGCCATCGGCTCCAGCGCGACGCGCCATCATCCTTGCGCATCCGCTCTCGCCTCTTTCGTCTGTTCCGCGAACGAAACTTCCGCCATTCCGCCAGAGGCCGCCTTGCCCCACACGGGAACTCTTCGCCCACGCTGCAATACCATGCCGTCCGCGAACGGCGTCCCGAACTCCAGCGCGCGCAGCGCCAGCAACGCGGCGAAGACAAACAGCGGAATCACCCGCTTCATCGGAATGTGATCAGAAGCCCCGGAGCAAGCACATTGATTTGCGCGGTCTTCATCGTCGAATCCGCCATCGTCAGCACCACCGTCCACACGCCGGTCTTGTCGAAAACGAACTCGTGCGCCCCGGTGCCCGCGAGCGCCACGGACGTTTCTTCCGCGTCGGGCGATATGAACTTTAGCGAAGACACCGCCGTCGCGTCGAGCGCCCAGTTGTCGCCCGTGTAGGAGACTGGCGGCGTGTTGCGCTTCGCGGCCTTGCGATTGGGTCCGGCCTCGCGAGTATCGACTTTGCAGGTGGCCGCGCCACTCGCCGCCAGCTCCCCGCCATCGGAAAACAGCGACCATGGGACGCCGATTTTCGCAGTGCCGGAACGCTCGCTCCGGAGCGTCCAGAGTCCGCCTTTCTGCGGAAGCGCGGCGCTCCCGTCGGACGCGGCGTTCTCCGCGAGTATCGTCGCCTCGCCCACGGCCGGCGACGCCGTGACGGTATCGCCGGCGCGCCACACAATCTGCCACGTCGCAAAATCTTCCGCGCTCGAAAGCGAATACGTCCCGCCGGCGGTTGAATACATCTTGAACGTCGCGCTCGCCGACGTCGTTTCTTCCACAGCCGCGAATGCGCACGCCGCGCCGAGCGCCGCAACAGCCGTTATAGCAAATCCCACTCGCATGCCAACCCCCCTTTCGCACTTACCGCGCAAGCTTCGCCACGCGGAAACCAATACCTGTGTTTATCAACGTTCTTCCCGTGTAACGAGTGCCGGCCCAACCGGCACGATTTGAAGCGCTCATATATTTGTTGTAATACCAGCCACTTGTCGCACGATTGCGCGCGTTTGCGGCGTCAGCCTGGAGATGAGCGACATAGGGGCTTTCCGCATCTTCGAGATCGTCGAGTCCCCATGTATCCGCACACCAGTTGCCGACATTTGCGGCTGTATCGTAAAGCCCCCAGGGGTTTGGCTTGGTCAGGCCGACTGCGAACGAATTGGAGCCCGCGTTGGTTTTAGTCGCAGAGTAGTAGAGTCCGTCCGGCTGTTTTTCCTCAACCACGGAGTCCCCCCACCAATAAGCGGTCGTCGCTCCCGCTCGAGCTGCGATTTCATGCATTATCTCCGTCGGCAGATCAAAGCCGTAGCCATCGGCCGCTACACCCGCAAGATTGTTCAAACGCTGCAGGAACGTGCCGTTCGCGCTCGGCGCCAAAGTGCCGAGCGGATAAGACGTGCCGTCGGAACCGCGAAGGCCGTTCCAGGAAACTTTTTCCACCGGCCGGTTCGCTATCGTGTCATCCGCATTCAGTTCGTGCGTGGAATCCTTGTCGGGCTCGTAATGCGCCGTACACCCCGACGGGTTCGATCCATAAATCTTCTGATACTGAGCCTGCGTGACGGGAAACACGCCGATGTAGTACGTCGCGCCGTCGTTGAATTTGGAAAGGTCCCAGATTTTCGGGGTGTTCTTGTGATTCGTCGTCGTGATGTTCGCGTGGCCGACCTGATACGCGCCCATCGGGATTTTGCGCAGGACGAGTTTGTCCTGTTTGTATTCGTCGGTGTTGTAGCGCGCGTTGGAATCGTCCTGCGTAGCAAGAAGCCCCTCGTAAGAGATGGCGCCGCTTGCAAGATCGACGACCATGTAATCGTC
>DEWI01000007.1:0-1112 GCA_002363575.1 Verrucomicrobia bacterium UBA3214
CGCGAGTCGATGGCCTGCGCGGTCTTGAAGGCTACGCGCCCCGGGATGTTCGCCTTGATAGTGCCCGTGATAACCTTCGCGTCGGGGCGCTGCGTGGCGAGAATGAGGTGTATGCCGGCGGCGCGCGCCTTCGCCGTCAGGCGCGAAATATCCGGCGTCACTTCCTTCGCGGAGGTGGACATGAGGTCGGCGACTTCGTCGATGATGATGACGATATACGGGACGGTGCGCGGGATGTCGGATTGCGCGGCGTCGCCGCCTGCGAACATATCGGGCTGCAACGCGGCCTTGCGATGGTTGAAATCGTAGATGTTCTTCACTCTGGCGCGCGTGAAGAGCTTCAAGCGCTTTTCCATCTCCGCGACGGCCCAATGCAGCGCGAAGACGACTTTGCGGTTGTCCGTGATCACGGGGACGAGGAGATGCGGGATCGTCGCATACCACGCGAACTCCACGGACTTCGGATCGACCATGATGAACTTCAACTGCTCGGGCGTCTTCGTCATCAAGAGGCCGTTGATCAGCGCGTTCAGGCAGACGGACTTGCCTTGGCCTGTCGCGCCGGCGACGAGCATGTGCGGCATGGTGGCGAGATCGGCGACCAGCTCCTTGCCTGCTGCGTCCTTGCCGAACAGGAGCGGCAGCTCCGCCTTCGTCTCCTTCCACGTCTTCGACTCGAAGATTTCGCGGAACGAAATCCCCACGGGCTTGCGGTTCGGCACTTCGATGCCGACGCGGTCTTCGCCGGGAATCGGCGCCTCGATGCGCAGGCTGCGCGCATGCATCGCGCCCATCAAGTTAGCCGATATGCTCGTCACCGCAGAATAGCGCGTGCCGGGCGCAAGCTCCACGGCGTATTTCGTGACGACCGGCCCGCGCACGGTGTAGCTGAGCGTAGCCTCTATGCCGAAAAGCTTCAGCGTATCGACGAGCCGCCTGCTCGTTTCATCGACGTCTCCATGATCGGCGACGATGTTTTTCGCTAGCGGCTTCAACAAATCCACGCCCGGCACGATATACGGCCCCTTGTCGGGCGCCGCCTGCTCAGCGACGGCCGGCGCTCCGCCAGCGGCAGGCGCGGCGGCGGGCGCGTGCGCGACGCCCTTTTCCGC
>DEWI01000007.1:1176-10531 GCA_002363575.1 Verrucomicrobia bacterium UBA3214
GGCGGCGCGCGCGGCGGCGCGCGCGGCGGCTATCGCGTTGGCGGTGGCGGCGAAATCCGTTTCCGGCGCGGCCTGCGGCGGCGTTTCCTGCGCGTTTGCAGGCGCGGCGGGGGCTTCTTCGCGGGCCTCGCGGGCGCTGTCCGCATTCGCTCTTGCGGCGTCCGCGCGGTCGCCGTCCCTGCGGACGCGCTCGAGGAGCGCTTCGCGCGCAAGCCGGATTTTCTCGCGTTCGGCGTCGCGTGCGGCGCGCGCGGCTTCGCGCTCGGCGAGTTTTGCGGCGCGCGCGGCCGCCTTTTCTTCGCGGATTCTCGCCTTCTCTGCTTCGCGTTCGGCGCGCGCCGCCTCGCGCGCCGCGAGAGCCGCGCGATACGCCTCTTGCTCTTCCGGAGTCGCGTCGCCGCGCGGCTCCTGCAGACCGCCGCGCACCGCCCAGCGCCAAAGCGCGCCGAAGAACGCGCGCAGATTCCGCATCCCTATCCCCGCGACGATCGCGAGGACGAACAGCAGCAGCATCACCACCGTGGAGCCGAAATCGGAGAGCAGCGGGGAGAGGAATTTCGTCATCACGAGATAGCCGACGGCGCCCCCGGCGTTCGCGATGTTGTTGCGATGCATTATTTCCTCCATCCCCGGCGCGTGCGTCTGCGCGGTCTGCACGAGCGAAGCGGAGGCGATCGCCAGCACGACGAACCAGAGGATGCGGCGGCCGGGACGCATCCGCCTGCCCGCCACCATGCAAATCCCCCATACCACGCACGCCGCCGGCAGCACCCATATCGCCAGCCCGAAAAGCTGGTAGCCGTAGAACGCGAAATTGTCGCCCAGCGCGCCTATGAGGTTGCCGCTTGGCTCAGGAGGCACGGAAAGCTGCGGCATCGCCCGCCAATCGTAGCTCAAAAGCGCGACGAGAGGGAAAAGCGCGAGGGGGAAAAGCATCCAGCCCGTGAAGTGCCCCCCAAGCCCCTTGAGCTTTTCCTTCTCTTCAGCCTGCTCTTCTTCTTTCTTCTTTTGTCCGCTCACGTCCGTTCAACTTCCATGAATGATCCGCGCGCGCCGCTGCGCGGCGCTCAGCTTTCCACCTTCTCGAACTTGATGCGCTCGCTGGGGGCTTCCGCCGTCTCGGCCTCCGGCTTGATCGCGTAGTAGATCGCGATGGCGAGGACGAGCGCCAGGAGTTTCAACCCCCAATTCTCGGTTACCGCGCCGAGCACTGCGCCGGCGGCGCCCCATTTCGTCTTTTCGTATTTCATCTGGCGATCTAGCTCCTTGCCTTCTCCGGCTCGTCGTGCGGAACTTCGCGAACGAAAAGCCGCTGAATGCGCAATAGCAGTTTCCCGGAGAAGCTCTCGTCTTCCTGTCCGCCCGGCATCGCCCGCATCACCCAGCGAATCAGCGATTCGCGCTGCTCGGGCTTGTAGCGGAAAAGCCGCCCGTTGCGCGCGATGGATATCTGCCCGCGCTCCTCGGAGACGACCATCACCATCGCGTCGGTCTCCTCGGAAAGTCCGACGGCGGCGCGATGGCGCATGCCGCTGGCGATAAGCTCCGGATTGTTGGAGACGGGGAAGATGCAGTGCGCGCTCGAAATCCTGCCGTCGCGCATCACGACGCCGCCGTCGTGCAGAGGAAGCGGCGGCGTGAAAATGGATTTCACCAGCTCCGGTGTGAACACGGCGTCCGTCGCAACGCCGGTTGCTTCGTACGCCCGGAGGGAAATGCCGCGCTCGAACGCCACGAGCGCGCCGATGCGCGCCTTCGCAAGCTCTATAAGAGTATCGACGACAAGCTCCGGCGCGGCGGCGCCGTCGGTCTGGCGCTTCGTCGTTTCGAATTTGCCGAACGCGCCGACGGTCTGGAGGAAGCGGCGGATTTCCGGCTGAAAGATCACGACGGTCGAAATCGCCATATACACCAGCAGGAACTGGATGATGCGCGAGATGACCTCGAAATGGAACAGGAGCGAAAAGAACGCCGCGATCGTCGCGAGAATGCCGATCCCCATTAGCGCCTGGCCGAAACGCGAGCCTTTCGCGCCCTTCAGCACGGCATAGATCGCCACATACAGAACGACGATCTGTATGACGTCGGAAACCGTCACGCTCTCTATAAGTTCAAGCACTTGTCCAATCCCATCCTCGATTGCGTCCCGCCTTCCGGCATGCCGGAAGGCGATATTGCCAAACCGCTAGCGCAGGCCGCGCGGCGGCGAACCGGCCGCCGCCTTCGCTTTTCCTCCGCATGTCGCCTTCACTGTCGTTTTCTCCTGTTCAGAAAGAGCCGCACGAAATCTTCGATCAGCGCGATGACGTGCGCGGCGATCGTCGTGGAGCGCGGCCGCGTGCTATACTTCGGGCGGCGCCGCTTCGCCGGTGTCCGCGGAATCTTGAATCCCGCCGCTCCCGGCGTCGTCCTGCCGCGCCCCAGCGCCAGCTTCGCCATCTGCTCGATCGTCATTCCCACCCTCCTTGGCGTCTTCGTTTTCCTTCCGCTCCGGCGCCGTCGCGTCTTCCTCGCCGGTCGCCAGCCCAAGCAGAATCTTTATGTCGCGGCCGTCCATCGTCTCGCGCTCCAGGAGCGCGGTGGCGAGCGTCCGCAGGCGTCCGGAATTGTCGTTGATGATTTTCTCCGCGCGCGCATACGCCTCGGAAACGAGCCGCGACACCTCCAGATCGATTTTCCGCGAAGTCGATTCGCTGAACGCCGGCATCGCGGAAGGCTCGCTGAACCTGTTCTGCTCCATGAACGCCTGGAAGCCGAAGCGATCGCTCATCGCATAGCGGCAGACCATGTCGCGCGCAATTTCCGTAGCCGTGCGCACGTCCATCGCCGCGCCGGTGGATATGTCTCCCGTGAAGAGCTTTTCGGCGATGCGCCCGCCGCAGCATATTGCCATTTCGTCGAGGAAATACGCCTTGGTGTGGTTGAGGACGTCCTTCTCCGGGAGGCTCATCGTCGCGCCGAGCGCCCTGCCGCGCGGGATGATCGTCACCTTGTGGAGGGGATCGGCATTCTTGACGAAGAGCTGCACAAGCGCATGGCCGGCTTCATGCCAGGCGGTGGTTTCGCGCTCTTTCTTCGAATAGCCGGCGGATTTGCGCTCTCTTCCCCAAAGGACTTTGTCGCGCGCCTCCTCGAGCGTGGCCATATCGACGGCGTCGAGGTTCTTGCGCACCGACATCAGCGCGGCCTCGTTGAGAAGATTGGCGAGATCGGCGCCGGAGAATCCGGGGGTGCCGCGCGCGATGCGCTTCAAATCCGCATCGGCGGCGAATTTGATTTTCTTGCCGTGCAGGGCGAGGATTTCTTCGCGGCCTTTCAGCGTCGGCAGATCGATCACGACCTGGCGGTCGAAGCGCCCGGGGCGCAGAAGCGCCGAATCCAGCGTGTCCGGGCGGTTCGTCGCCGCGATGACGATAACGCCTTCGTTGGCGTCGAAGCCGTCCATCTCCACGAGCATCGTGTTCAACGTCTGCTCGTAGGCGTGGCTGCCGCCAAGCGCACCGGCGCCGGAACGCTTCATGCCGATGGAATCTATCTCGTCGATGAAGACGATGCAAGGCGAGCGCTTCTTCGCTTCCGCGAACATGTCGCGCATGCGGCTCGCGCCGACGCCGACGAACATTTCCTCGAAATCGCTTCCCGACATCGCGAAGAACGGCACTTGCGCCTCGCCGGCGATCGCCCTCGCGAGGAGCGTCTTTCCCGTGCCGGGCGGTCCGACGAGCAGCACGCCCTTCGGAATGCGCCCGCCGAGCTTGCGGAACGCGCCGGGATTCTTGAGGAATTCTACGATCTCCTGCACTTCCTCCTTCGCTTCGTCTATGCCCGCGACGTCGTCGAATGTCGCAGAGCGCTTGTCCTGGCGGCCGTTCAGGAGCTTGGCGCGGGATTTCCCGAAGCTGAACGGCCCCCCTTCGCCGCCGACGCGCCGGAAGAAAAACCAGTAGAGCGCCAGCAGCGGCAGGATTGCGAAGAGCAGCTGCATTATGAATGGAGGTATCGCCGGCTTGCGCACTTCGACATTGACCTTGCGGCCGCGGCGCAGCAACACTTCCATCAGCGACTCGTTTTCGCCTGGCACCAGCCGCACGAAAAACGGCACTTCCGCCGCCTTCCCCTCTGCGTCGGTCGCTTTCATCGTGCCGCGCAGACTCGTCTCGCCTTCGTCGCGATCTACTACTCTTATTATAGGGTCTTCCACAAGCCCGGAGTCCAGCGCGCTGAAGAACTCCACTTGCGAAAGTTCCCGCGCTCCAGGCATATTCGGATTTGCGCGATACAGCAACGCGAACACCGCAGCGATCAAAACCACCGCCAGCCACGACCTCGCGCTTTTCTGATTGCTCGTCTTTGTCTTTTCCATCGCTCCGTATTATACCATATTTGACGGCAGCGGTGTGGAGACCGCGAACGCTCTGTTCGCGCGCGGCGCCGGAGCGCGCGGGAAAGCGGCTATGGCTTGGCAGGTTGATGGCCGTGTAGAAGTGCAGAGAAGGCAAGGGGGCGCGAGGGATGAGGGCTAGGCAGGACGATGCTTTGCGATCATTCTCATCAAGCGCGTGGAAAGGACGATGAGCGCGCGCGCGCATGCCACGGCGTCGGCATCCATGAAAAACCGCGCCAGGCGCGAGCGCTGCGCGATGATGGCGCCGGCGAAGCCGCAAAGTCCTCTTTCGCCCTCTTGCACGCCGACGAGAGGAGAATCGAAAATCTCACTCGCGCACGGGTCGGAATCTTTCCACGGCGTCTGCGCGCCCTGCACGAGGAACGCGACGAGCGAGCGCCGGAAATCCCCGAGATACGTCCTGGCGGAGTCGATTTTCTTCTGGCCGGTCTTGAGGTCGCTCTTGAGCACCGCGCAGCCTTCGGAGAGATATTTCACGCAATAGTGGATGGATCTGGCGAGTGTGTCCGCCAGAATTGCCTCAATGCCTTGCGAAGGCAGAAAGCGCCGGCAGAATTCCACCGTCTCGGCGTAAATGGTGCTTGCGAGGATGCGGGGATCCGCGTCGCACTGCTGTCGGCCGGTATGCGCCGCGCATCCCGCGGGCATTTGCTGGATCGTATCCATCATGTCGTTCCACCCTTTCGTCGGTTGTGTCTGTAAGATGCCGTGTATAATACAATATCCAGGGCGTTTCGAGTGTTGAAAATGCGTTGATTCTGCGTTGAAAAATTTCAACGCACGCGCCCGCACCCCTTCCGGAGACAGGCGTCCATGGCCGGGAAAGCGAAAAAATCTCGCCACCCCCCTTGATTTTCCGGCGAAAAAAAGGTAAAATACGCCCCCGTCTATCCAAAACAGGAAAGAATCAGAAAATGGCAAACATCAAGGGCGGACGCGCCGCCAGGAAACGTGACCGACAGAACGAGAAGGCCCGTAAGCGCAATGCGACTTGCAAAGCGAAATTGCATGATGCGCACAAGAAGCTTTTCAAAGCGGCCGACGCGAACGACAAGGAGGCCGCCGAGAAGAAGTTCAAGGAATTCGTCTCGGGCCTTGACAAGGCCGTGAAGAAAGGCATTCTCAAGAAGAACACGGCCGACCGCAAGAAGAGCCGTGCGCAGCTGAAGATGAACAAGATGGCCAAGGCCGAAGCCGCCGCGTCCTGAGAGGACCGGTTGACGCTTGCGGCAGGCCGGACGGCTTGACGGTTATCGATGGATTTCGATTGCCGTCCTTTTCTTTTACCGGGAACCGGCGGCCCGCGAAGCGGCCAGCCTCCATTTTTCGACAGTCGATTTACCAGAAAGGAACCACTCAAGATGGACAAGATGACATTGCGCGACGTGGAGCTGAAAGGCAAGCGCGTCGTCATGCGCGTTGATTTCAACGTGCCGATGGCCAAGGATGGCTCGGGGAAGATCACCGACGATACCCGCATCGTCGCGGCGCTGCCCTCGATACAGTACGTGCTGGAGAATGGCGGTTCGCTCGTTCTCATGTCCCACCTCGGGCGCCCGAAGGGCAAGGGTTTCGAAGAAGCCTTCACCCTCAAGCCGGTAGCCGAAGAACTCGCGCGCAAGCTCGGCCGCGAAGTGAAGTTCGCGCCGGACTGCATGGCCGCCGACGATATCGTCTCCGCTCTCAAGCCCGGCGAAGTCGTGCTTCTCGAGAACACGCGCTTCTACAAGGCCGAAGACGGCAAGGTCAAGAAGGATGACGAGAAGAAAGGCATCCACCTCACCGACGAAGAGTTCGCGGCGAAGAAGGCGGAGCTGAAGGCGAAGCGCCAGGAGATGGCCAAGAAGCTCGCTTCCTACGGCGACATCTACTGCAACGACGCATTCGGCACCGCGCACCGCGCCCACGCCTCCACGGCCGTGATAGCTGACTACATCCAGCCGGCGGTCTCCGGTTTCCTTCTCGAGAAGGAGCTGAAGTTCCTCGGCGACGCCGTTGACAATCCCGTCCACCCGTTCGTGGCGATTCTCGGCGGCGCGAAGGTCTCCGACAAGCTCGCGGTCGTCAAGAACCTCCTGAACAAGGCGGACACGCTGATCGTCGCCGGCGGCATGGCCTACACCTTCAAGAAGGCGCAGGGCTACAAGGTCGGCACTTCCCTCTGCGAAGACGACCAGGTCGCATACTGCAAGGAGATGCTGGATGCGGCGGCCGCCAAGGGCATCAAGCTTCTGCTCCCCGTCGATAACGTCATTGCCAACAAGTTCCCGGAGACGAAGGACGCCAGCGACATCGAGATGAAGATCTGCGAAGGCGACATCCCGGACGGCTGGATGGGTCTCGACATCGGCCCGAAGTCCGTCGCGCTGTTCGCGGAAGCGATCAAGGGCGCCAAGACGGTCGTATGGAACGGCCCGATGGGCTGCTTTGAATTCGCCCCGCTCTCGAAGGGCACGTATGGCGTCTGCGACGCCGTCGCCACGGTGAAAGCCAATGGCGGCACGTCGATCATCGGCGGCGGCGACTCCGTCAGCGCCGTCAAGAAGTCCGGCAAGGCCGCGGAAATGTCGCACATTTCCACCGGCGGCGGCGCGAGCCTCGAGTTCCTCGAAGGCAAGACTCTGCCGGGCGTGGCGGCGCTCACAGCGAAGTAAGCGCTTGCATCCTCCAAGATGCAATGCAGCCAAGGGGGGCACGGCGCATGCGCCGCGTCCCCCGGCTTTTTTCGCGCGCGGCGGCGCGGCGGAGCGCGGCGTCACCGGCGGCGGCGGCGCGGCTTGAGAGAGACATCGACGATATGGTCGATTTCCGGGGGCTCGCGGCGTTCTGGCCCGCCGAAGACTTCCACGACATCGAAGCGCACGGGTCCGGGCCAATGGAACTCGTTCTGCCACGCCTTTATGGCGAGCGAGAGGTTGCGGCGCTTCCTGTCGTCGATGCCGCGAAAGCGCGACTCGACTTCGAGGTGCGACGAATGTTGCTTGACCTCGACAAACACGAGCGTCTTTGTGCGCGGATCGTACGCGACGATATCGATTTCGAGGCGGCGGTCCGTCTGGCTGGGCCTGGCGTTGCGCTCGAATATCTCGAGCCCTTCGCGGCGCAGACTCCGCGCGGCGACATCCTCGCCCCAGCGGCCGTGCAAGACGCCGATATTCTCCGGGCGCGGCGCAAAAATCCTTTGGAGCCGCAGCGCGAATTTCATTAACATCCAAATCAGCGGCATTTCTCTCCCTTCGCGATTGACGATGGTGATATTATCGCATATATCCGCCTTCGCGAGGGTTGAAAGATCGTTGAATTTGCGTTGATAAATTTCAACGTCGCGGCGGCGAGCCGGCCGCGGAAGGCCGAAACCCGCCGCACGGATTTGCGGAATCCGCGGTGCAGGCGAAGGAATCGCCGGACGCCATGGCCGGTGTAAAATATGGTATAATACGCTTCATAAGAAAGGACAGGCTCGATTGCGTCTGGCAGAATGGTCGTTCCCTGCCGCTCGATATCGGGACGCGGCCGCATCCGGCGACCGCCCGCAGAACCCCTTCGATGCGAAGGACGCGGCGGCGGCGCCTGGATCGTCGAGCCTTGGCAGATGACATGACACGCAGAGAATTCGTTAAAGGATTGTTGGCCGCGGCTGTCGCGCAAGAGTGCGCCCCCGCCGCCGCAGATACGCAAACGGCGAAACTCGCCCCTGGCATGCTGGATCCGTATTCCATCGGAGTTGTCAGCGACATCCACACCGGCCTTCCGTGGGCGAAGCAGAAGTATCGCACCGGCCGCGAATACCCGTGGCAGCCCGATGCCTCGAAACGCCTGGTCGCCGAAATCCTCGCAATGCCGAATCCGCCAGCCACGATCATCGGACTTGGCGATATTTCGCTCGCTTTCGGCGAGACGGGCGACTATGAAATCGCCGCGGAAGTCCTGAAGCCGCTTTCGGACGCCGGCATCAACGTCGTCCATGCCATGGGCAACCACGATATCCGCGAAGAATTCCTGAAGTTCTTCCCTGGATACGACCGCACGACGAAAGTGCCGGGCCGCTTCGTCTCCGTCGTCGAAACGCCTTATGTCGATTTTATCATCCTAGATTCCCTGAAAGAGCCGGATATACGCGGCAGCTACCCCGCGTGCACCGGTTTCGGCCTAGGCGAAGAGCAGACGGCGTGGCTGAACAAAACTCTTCCGTCGCTCTCGAAGCCGGCGTTCGTCTGCGCCCATCACACCGCATGGGATCTGAAACTCGAAAAAATCTGCGCGAAATCCCCGAAAGTCGTGGGCTATCTGCATGGCCACCACCATAGGTGGATGACAAACTACCTCCACAACGGCTATTCCGATTCGGCGCGCGAAATCCGCATGATGGGCTTCCCGTCGTTCGGGCTGGACCACGATGTCGGCTGGGGGCTGATACGCACCTCGCCGGAAAAAGCCGTTCTCGAATGCAGAGCGCGAGACTTCTATTTCCCGATAAAACGCCCGCATGGCGAACGGCCCCCGCAGTGGGATATGTTCATCCGCGACTGGGCGGGACGCAAAATATCCTTCTCCCTCGTCTAGCCCACAGCCTTTGGCGCATCGAAGGAAGCGCCCTCCTTCCCCGGCCCAATCCACCACCTCCCCTGACCGGCAATGTTCCCGGCCAGGAGCGCTTCGTTTCACGACTCCTGTCGCCCCCGCTCGCGACTCCAGTCGCCTCTTCCCGCGACTCCAGTCGCCTCCGCTCGCGACTCCAGTCGCCTCCGCCCGCGACTCCAGTCGCCTCCGCTCGCGACTCCTGTCGCGAGAGAGGCCTTTCCGCTCCCCCCACGCGCGACCACAAAGGACCACCCCGCGCGAACGCAAACACGAGAGGGTCGCGCTCCCGCCCGACCGGTGGACGCGTAGGAGCGCGTCCCTCCCGATGCGGCCGACGGGTGGAACGCAAAGCCCCGAAGGGGCGACACA
>DEWI01000113.1:0-3253 GCA_002363575.1 Verrucomicrobia bacterium UBA3214
AATCGTCGCACAATGTCAATAGCAACGCCGGTATTTTCCTCGCGGATTCTTGCCGCCGGTCCGCGCCATAGTCATCGCGCCATCTCCCTTTCGATCCATGCCATGAGGAAATCGACCATCCCCTGTTGCCGCGCGGCGGGGATTTCGCGCCCGCGCGGCACCCCCCACCACTTCGCCAGGCAATCGCGGCAGCAACAGGCGCAAGCGTGCTGGGCCTTGAAAACGGGATGGCCCCGCATCGGGGTCTGCCTGCCGTCGTTCGGAGGATTCGCCGGAGCGAGGCGCGTCCGTATGAAGTCCGCGCAATGCGAGCGAATCGCCGCCAGCCCCTTGCCGGCGACGTACTCCCTGTCCGCCTGCGAGAGGTGGAAGCGGCTGCGGAATTTCGATTTCCCCAGCCTGGCGAAAGCTGCATCGTAGTTCTTCATACGGCCATCGCACCCGTCTCGCAGCTTTTGCGTCCTCCATGCAAACCAGAATCGCCGGCGCCAAAGCATCGCCGCCGCGGACAAGCCGATTGCGTGCTGCTAGAAAATCCTGCACGCGAGGACGAGGGCGACGGCGGCGAGTATCGCCGCGGAGAAATATTTCAGCGCCGCCATGGCCTTCGCGCTGGCGAAGAGGCGGGTGCGCAGAATATCCGCCGCGAATATCACAGGCACGTAGATGAACGGCACAAGCGAACAGAACAGCGTGCCTAGCAGGAACGTCTGGATCGCCGGCGAAAACCTCGAAGACTCCATCGTGAAATTCGGCAAGAACGCGAGAAAGAAAAGTATCGTCAGCGGATTGGACATCGACATCGCGACGCCGCGCGCCGCCAGCGCGAAACCGCGCGGCGCCGCGGTGCCAGCCTTTTTTCCGGCGACGTCGGGAGCGCCCGCGGTGCGCGCTTCGCGGAACGTGGCATACGCCAGCCACGCAATGTATGCGGCGCCGACGCACTGTATCGCCGCCAGCACCGCCTTGTGGGCGGAGAAGAAGGCGGCCACGCCGGCGGCCAGCATGACCACCCACAGCCAGCAGCCGGCGATGAGACCGGCCATGAGAGCCAAGGCGCTCCTGCGCCCGTACGCGATGGCCGTGGCGACGGTGCACATGAGATCCGGGCCTGGCTTGACGATCAGCGCGAGGCTGCCGAGCACATATGTAAGAAACATGGGATTGTATCGTATATCGACCCGACGCGCAATTGGGGCTTGCGGCGGAGCGAGCGCGCGCCGCCGCGGGCGCCCCGTCAATCCTTGAGAAGACGGCCGGCGCGTTCGCCGGTGAATCGGCCGTCAAGAAACGGCAGCGCGCCGTTTACCAGCACGCACTTTACGCCGCGCGCGAATTTGTGCGGCGCCGCGAACGACGCATCGGAAGAAAACCCGTCCTCGCTCCAGACGGCGATATCCGCAAACGCGCCGGCGGCGATAATGCCGCGCCCGGCCAGTCCAAAGCGCTCGGCCGCCGCGGCGGTCATGCGCCGCACGGTCGCCTCGCGGGAAAAGCCAAGCGCGCGCAAGCGCCTGTAGAACTCCGGCATCGTGCCGTACGCCCGCGGATGCGGATGGTCGGCGCCGAGAGGTCCCCAAGGCGCGCGAAGGCTGGCGTCGGAACCGGCCAGGACCCATTCGCGGGAATAGATTTTCGCCAGGTTCTCTTCGCACATCCCGGAGAAGAAGGCGCCGGTGCGGCAGAGATCCTTTTCGAGTATCGAACATACCGCCTCGCCGGGCGAAGGAAACTCGTCCAGCAGCGAAGCGATCGTGCGCGCGCAGAAGCGTTTGTTTTCCGGGTGCCACGTGCCGCCGACGGTCACGGCGGACCAGTCGCGTCCGCTGGCGTTCAATTCTTCGACGATGCGCGCGCGCGTGGCCGGATCGGCAAGGCGCTCGCACTCCGCCTTCGCCGCGCCCTCCCCGGCCCAATCAGAGAACACGACATCGAGATCGGTGCCGGCGGAACAGTATGGATAGCGGTCGGAGCCGAGCAGCAGACCGCGCGCGACGGCGTCATCGAGCTTCGCCAGCACGGCGTCGATTTTGTGCCAGTTGCGTTTGCCGCTCGTCTTGAGATGGGAGATTTCCGCGCGTATTCCCGTGGCCTCTACAAGCGCGAGGACTTCGTCTATCGCTTCGAGGATCGCGTCGCCCTCGCTGCGCATATGCGTAGCGTAGAATCCGCCGCGCGCCGCCGCGGCTTTCGCCAGCGTCTGGACTTCTTGCGGCGTTGAATACTTGCCCGGCTGGTAGATCAGCCCTGTCGTAAGGCCTTTCGCGCCCTCGTCAAGGGATTCTTCAAGAAGACGGACCATGCTCCGCAGCTCGTCCGGCGTGGCCGCGCGCCCGGCGTAGCCGACGACGGAAGAGCGCAGCGTATTGTGCCCTACGAACTGCACAGTGTTGATCGCCGGGCGCGCCTCTTCCAGCACCGCGCGATACTCGGCGAACGAGCGCCACGTCAGGCGCTCGCCAAGGAGCGACGCCCAGTCGGATGAAAGACGCGCCTCGCCGTACCGTGGCGCGACGGAGCCGCCGCACTGGCCGTTCAGCTCCGTCGTGACGCCTTGGGCGAGCTTGCTGGGCGCATCCGGCTCCAACACGAGATACGCATCGCTGTGCGAATGCACGTCGATGAAGCCGGGCGAGACGATGCACCCGGATGCATCGATCACCCGCGCCTGCGGATACTGCCGCGCGGCGGAGACGCCCGGCGCGCGCTCTTCGACGGCGGCTATTCTGTCGCCCTCGACAACGACATCGGCGGGACGCGCGCTTCGCAGCGTCCCGTCGATGACCAATCCATTCGCGATAACCGTCATGCCGACCGCCTGGATGGCAAAGCCCTGTTTTCAGCCGCGGCTCTTTGCGAACGCCTTGATCGCGAACTCGATATCCTCCGGGGTATGGGCGGCGGACATCTGCGTGCGTATGCGCGCCTTGCCCATCGGCACCACCGGGTAGAAGAAGCCCGTCGCGTACACGCCGTTTTCATACAGCGCCTGCGACATTTTGACGGCTACGGCGGCGTCGCCCAGCATCACCGGCACGATCGGATGGTGGCCGGGAACGAGATCGAAGCCAAGCGCCGCCATCCCTTCGCGGAACTGCCTGGCGTTGGCGTTCAGGCGCGCGCGGAATTCCGGGCGCGTCTTCGCAAGCTCGATAGCCTTTATCGAAGCCGCCGCGACAGGCGGCGGCACCGCGTTCGAGAAAAGATACGGCCGCGCCTTCTGGCGGAGAATATCGACTATCTCCTGGCGCGC
>DEWI01000113.1:3455-3663 GCA_002363575.1 Verrucomicrobia bacterium UBA3214
CGTACTTGTCGGCGAGATCGCAAATCCCCTTGAGAGGCGCGATGATGCCGTCCATCGAAAACACGCCGTCGGTGACGATGAGCTTGAAACGCGCGCCCGCCTCGCCGGCGGCCTGCAGCTGCGTCTCAAGATCGGCGAGATCGCCGTTTGCGTAGCGGAAGCGCTTTGCCTTGCAGAGGCGCACGCCGTCGATTATGGACGCGTGGTT
>DEWI01000124.1:0-513 GCA_002363575.1 Verrucomicrobia bacterium UBA3214
TCCGGCTGCGTCACCACGCCGACGATCTCCACGACCGGCTCGCGCATCAGCGCGCGCAGGCAGACCGCGGACGCTTCCGCCGAACCCATGAAGACAAGACGCATCTCTATATGTTCCCGGAGAGGTGGATTTTCGGAGGGGCCGCGGCGGGGCTTTCGCCGGCGCCGCGCTCTGCGCGCGTCAGGCTATCTCCTTTGCGAGAATATCGAGGAACGCCTGGAGAGTCATCGCGCCGAGATCCCCGGATGCGCGCGAACGCACGCTGATCGTGCCGGCGGCTTCGTCGCGCGGGCCCACCACGACCTGGTAGGGGAGCTTGTCCATCGCCGCCGCGCGAATCTTCGCGCCCAGCTTCTCCGGAGAAGTATCGACATCGACGCGCCATCCCGCCGCCTTGAGGGCGGATTGGATTTTGCGCGCGTAGTCGAGCGCCTTGTCGCTGATGGGGAGGATTCTGACCTGCTCCGGGGCGAGCCAGAGCGGGAATGCGCCCGCGTAGTGTTCGATGAGGAT
>DEWI01000124.1:572-8755 GCA_002363575.1 Verrucomicrobia bacterium UBA3214
CCGAAGAAGCGCTCGATCGAGCCGAGGAGCGCGCGGTGGACCATGTAGGGCTGGTGCTCCTTGCCGTCGTCGCCGATATAGACGAGGTTGAAGCGCTCCGGGAGGTTGAAGTCGAACTGCACGGTGCCGAGCTGCCACGGCCTGCCGAGCGCGTCCTTGATCTTCATGTCGATCTTCGGGCCGTAGAATGCGCCGCCGCCTTCATCGACTTCGTAGGCCATGCCTTCCTGGTCGAGGGCGTCGCGAAGCGACTGCGTGGCCTGCTCCCAGCGCTCCGGAGCGCCCACGGCCTTCGCGGGCTTCGTGGAGAGATACGCCTGGATGTCGTGGAAGCCGAACTTCCCGAGCATGTTCTTCGCGAATTCTACGGTCGCCTTGATTTCCTGCACTATCTGTTCCGGGGTGCAGAAGATGTGCGCGTCGTCCTGCGTGAAGCCGCGGACGCGGAAAAGCCCGTGGCGCACGCCGTCCTTCTCGTAGCGATAGACGGTGCCGAGTTCGGCGAAGCGCAGCGGGAGGTCGCGGTAGGAGCGCTTCTTGAATTGATAGACCTGGATGTGGAAGGGGCAGTTCATCGGCTTGACATAGTAGTCCTGCACGAATGCGTCGTCGCCGCTGCCTTCCTGCACCTTCATGACCGGGAACATGCCGTCTTTGTAGAACGAGAGGTGCCCGGAGGTTTCCCAGAGATTGGATTTGCCGATGTGCGGGGTGTAGATGATCTCGTAGCCGGCTTCGTAGTGCTTCTTGCGCCAGTATTCCTCGATGGCGACGCGGACTCTCGCGCCTTTCGGCAGCCAGTGCGCCAGCCCCGGGCCCACCTGGTCGGTGATTGTGAAAAGCTCCAGCTGGCGGCCGAGCACGCGGTGGTCGCGCTTCTTCGCCTCTTCTTCGCGCGCGAGAATCGCGTCGAGTTCCGCCTGGTCCTTGGCTACGATGCCGTAGATGCGCTGGAGCATCTTGTTCTTCTCGTCGCCGCGGTAGTAGGAACCTGCCACGCGGGTAAGCTTGACGACGCCGATCTGCGCGGAATGTTCGACGTGCGGCCCGCGGCACATTTCCACGTAGTCGCCCACGGTGTACGTGGAGATTTCCTCGCCATCCGGGATGTCGGCCAGGCGTTCGAGCTTGTAGCGTTGGCCGGCCAGCATCTTTGCGCACTCCTCGCGGCTGACGACCTTGCGCACGAACGGCTCGTCGAGCGCGATGAGCCGCGCGACCTCGGCCTCGATACGCGGGAAGTCCTCCGGCGAAAGGCGGTGCGGCATGTCCACGTCGTAGTAGAAGCCTTCGTCCGTCTTCGGGCCGATGTCGATTTGCACGTCGTCGAAAATGTTCATTATGGCGCGCGCAACCAGGTGCGCCGCGGAATGCCGCCTCATCTCGTCTGTGATTTCCATCGCTGTTCCTCGCTGAAATGTCGCGTATTATAGCAAATCGCGCTCGCCATGGTCAATGGCTTGCGCCGCCGATTGCTCGTTTTTTCGCTTGTCCGCTTTCATGCCGCGCAGCGTCCGCGGCGCTCGTCCGCCCGTCGCGCGGCATGGCCCGGCAGGGGGCGGCGGGTATGGCGTTTCGCGCAGAAGATGGGCGGCGCGGCGCAAAAACGAGGATATAGCCCTAAGCGGACGCCGCACCGGCAAGAAGCGGGAAAGGGGACTCCCGGCGCCGGAACGCGCGGGCTTCCGGGCGGCAGGCCGCGCCGTCCCGGCCGCCTGCCTTCGCGACGGGCGTCGCTTGGTCTGGCGACCGGCGTCGCCTCGCCAGGCGACTGGCGTCGCTTTGGGAGGCGACCGGCGTCGCCTTGGAAAGCGACTGGAGTCGCTTTTGCAGGCGACCGGGGTCGCTTAGGCGTGCGACGCCCGTCGCCGGACGAGGCGAACGCAGGGGCGGGGGCAAGCGGCCGGGCGGAGGGCAAAGGCGGCGCGGGAGGCGCCGTCTTCGCCGCTTTGCTTGGCGGCGTTTTGGCTTTTGCGGGGGAGAGGGTTATTTGCCTGTCGCTCTGGAAATGGAGTTGCGCCATTCCGCGGGCGTGCAGTCGAGCGACGACTTGAAGAAATTGACGAGGTGCGAGGCGGACGAGAAGCCGGCCTCCTTCGCGACGCACGCGAGCGTCAGGTTGGGATTGGCGAGAAGGCGCTTGGCGCGCGCAAGGCGCTGGCGGCGGATTTCCTCGGCGATGGAGCGGGAGAGTTCGTGCTTGAAGCGTCTTTCCAGCTCTTTGCACGGCGCGTCGAGCGCGGCGGCGATCTGCGCGGCGCCGAAGGAGCGCGAAAGATTGTCGGCTATATACGCGAGCGTGCGCTTGACCAGCGGATCGGACGAAGCGACGACATCGGTGGAGCGGCGCAGGACGATGCCGCGCGAGGGGATGAAGACGGGCTTGTCGGGAGGGGTTTCGCCGCGCATGATGCGGTCTAGCAGCGCGGCCGCCTCGTAGCCCCCCAGCTCTAGATTCTGGTCTATGGAAGAAAGCGGGGTGGATTGGTTTTCGCACATCACCGGATCGTTGCCGATCGAAAGCACGGCGATTTCCTCCGGCACGCTGAAGCCGCAAATATCGGCTACTTCGAGGAGGCGCGAAGCGTCGCTTTCGTCGTACGCCAGCACTGCGAGGGGCTTCGGGGCGCGCGAAAGCTCCTCGCCCAGCCACTTGAAGAACGCCTGGTAGTTCGAGCGCGAGCGCCGCGCGAGCGCTTCCGTCGCGACGAGCCGCATGGGGTGGATCGTCTGCGAGAAGCCTTCCAGGCGCAGCGCCTGCACGTTCCCCCAGCCCGTCGAAAACCACGCGAAATGCTCGAAATTCCTTTCTCGGAAATGCTCGGCTGCGATGCGCCCCAGCTGCCCGTGGTCGCTGATGACGCGCGGAATGCGGATTTCCGGGCGGCTGATCGTCACATCGACGGCGGCGACGCCGCGCTTCATCAGCGCCTTCACGGTCTTGACGGTGGATTCGTCGGAGCGCAGCGCGGTTATCACGCCGTCGCCTTCCCAGGCGAGCGGGCGGTCGCTCATGCGGTCCTGTATCATGAGGCGCCAGGAGTGTTCGCGCGCGTATCTCGCGATCCCGCCGAGGCGTTGCGCGCTCGCGGGGGAAATCATCACCATTACTTTTTTGCAGTCCATATTCGTAAGAGGAAAAGCCTCTATATTGTAGCAAAACGCCGCAGCGCACGCAACAGGGCCGGGAAAAATGAAATGCGCGGGGTCGATTTATGCAATCGCATCCGCGCGCTGGAAATGCTACAATATTTGCACAACGATAGGAGAAAGAAAAGTGAACGCAAAGGCTTGGAGATTGTATGGAGCGCGCGACGCGCGCTTGGAGAATGTCGCGCTCGAAGACGCCGGAGAGGATGGCGTCGTCGTCGAAATCATCACTAACACGATTTGCCTCAGCGACTACAAGGCGTTGTCGCTGGGGACCGGGCACAAGCGCGTGCCGAAGGACATCGCGACGAACCCGATCATGTTCGGCCACGAAGTCTCGGGCATCGTGCGCGGCGTCGGCGCGAAGTGGGCGGGGCGGTTCAGCGTCGGCCAGCGCGTCTGCATACAGCCGGCCTTCAACATCCCCGGCCACGAGCTGGAGACGATGGGCTATTCGTGGCACTCGATCGGCGGGGAGACGACGCACGTATATCTGCCTTCGATCGTCATGGAGATGGGGTGCCTCCTGCCGTACGAGGGCGACGCGTACTTCAAATGCTCGCTCGCCGAGCCGATCAGCTGCATCGTCTCTGCGTTCCGCTCCAACTACCACCATCCGTTCGGCTGCCACGTCCATGAAATGGGCATAAAGGACGGCGGCACGATGCTCCTCATGGCCGGCTGCGGCGCGATGGGGCTGGGCTGCATAGACATCGCCTGCCATTCCCCGGAGAAGCGGCCGCGCCGCCTCGTCGTCACCGACATCGACGATGCGCGGCTCGCGCGCGCCGCGAAAATGTTCGGCCTCGCCTACGCCGGCGGACGCGCCGCCGGCGACGTAAACGGCGTCGCCGTCACATTCGTGAACACGAAAGGCGCGGACGACCCCGTTGCGCTGCTCAAGGCGCTCAACGCAGACGCCGCCGCCGATGCTTCCAACCCGACTTCGACAGGCGGCGGCTACGACGACATCTTCCTCTTCGCCGCCGTGCCCGCGCTGATAACGCAGTGTTCCGATCTGCTGGCGTTCGGCGGCTGCCTGAACTTCTTCGCCGGGCCGACGGACCAGAAGCTTTCCGCGCCTTTCAACTTCTACAACATCCATTACATGAACCACCACATCGTCGCGAACTCCGGCGGCGACGTCAAGGACATGGCCGATTCCGTCGATTGGATCGGGAAGGGGCATCTGCATCCAGAGGTGATGATAACGCATGTCGGCGGGCTGGATTCCGCCTTCCAGGCGACGCTCGACCTGCCCGTCGTGCCAGGCGGCAAGCGCCTCGTCTATACCCACGTGAACATGCCGATGGTCGCGATCGACGACTTCGCGAAACTCGGCGAGAACGATCCGTTCTACGCGGAGCTTGCGCGCATCTGCGCCGCCAACTCCGGACTCTGGTGCAAGGAGGCCGAAGACTATCTCCTCGCCAACGCGCCAAAATTGGAAATCGGCGAGCCGGAAGCGAAAATCGTCGAACGCAGAATCGAGGTTCGCAGATGATTTCCGTCTCGAGACGCGACTTCATTCTGGGCGGCGCGGCGCTTGCGCTCGCCGCCAGGCCGCGTTGTGCGTTCGCCAGTACCCCATCCCCCACTGAAAATGCCGGCGGCAGCGAAGCTGTAGCCGCCTCTGGCGCGCTCAAGGTCCGCTTTCTCGGCACGGGCGCGCTCGACTGGGAGAAGGGGCCGAACAAGCACGGCGAGACGCGGCGTTTCGCCAGCGTTCTGATCGACGGACGCACACTCATTGATTTCACGCCGCGCAATCGCGAGATGCTTCCAGAGGGCTGTCGGCCGGAAGCCGTGTTCTACACCCATTCCCATCGCGACCACTTCGATCCGGAAGCGGCGCTCGCGCTTGGCGTCAAGCGCGTCTATTGCCATGAATCGTGGGTGAAGACGGCGCGCAAGCTTTTCGCCGCCGCTGCGGGCGAGCGCCCCGCACCGGAGGTGAACGGGGTGGCGTTCGGCGCGCCTGTCGTCGAAGGCGGCGTCGCCTTCACCGCGCTCCCGGCCAACCACTCCACGCGCAAGAAGGGCGAGCGCTGCGCATTGTACATGCTTGACAAGGGCGCGACGCGCCTCTTGTACGCGACGGACACTTGCGGAATCCCGCGCGACGCGCTGAAGTACGCCGGGATGGAGCGGGATGCCGAACGCCCGTTCACGGCGATCATCATGGAGGCGACGGCGGGCCCCGGCCACGCCGACGACCATAGGTTCTTCTTCTCGCATTCCTCCGCCGAGCTGGTGGCGCGGACCGCCCGCGCGCTCGCGGCTTCCGGGCGCTACCGCCCGGCGGCGGCGCGCCCGGTCTGGATAACGCACATGCTGCGCGCGCAATACGGCTCGATGCGCGAGCTGGATTCCTCGCTTCCCGCGCCGCTCAAGGCCGCTTTCGACGGCATGGAAATCGAAATCTGAAAACAATCTACAGCCGATGTTGCAACAAACAAGGAGACCACGAAATGAAAACGGTAAAACATAAAACAGCCTGCATCCTCCTCGCAACTTTTGCGGCGTCCGCCGCGTTCGCCGCCGATCCATATATCGCTTCGACGGCTGACGGTACGTTCTACGCGATCGACACCGGCTTCGTTCCGGGGCCGGATACGAAAATCTTCGCCGATTTCGAGTTCGTCGGCGATGTCGCGAGCATCGGCAAGACGTACGGCCAGATCGTCTTCGAGGCCACAAGCGCCAGCAACGGGTACGCGCGAATCTAACATTACCGGCGGCGGCAACGTCGCTTGGGCCTTCACGGAGACTAACGGCGTCGATAATTCCCACTGGGTCTCCACCGGCGTCGATATGGAAGTCGGCAAACGCTACACTATGTATATTGATGCAACGGCGGGCAAAACGGAAACGGTGTTCACGTATGACGGCAAGTCCAAGACGATGGACTTCCCCGATGGCAACGCAACCATACAGGCTGCGAATTCGATAATGCTTTTCGCCAACCGTTCCAAGAAGAATTCGGCGATGATGAAACTCTACCACTTCAAAATCTGGGAAGCGGGGACGCTCGTCCACGACTACGTCGCGGCAAAGCGAGACGGCGAAAACGGCCTCTACGACTACGCGACAGGCGTGTTCCGCCCGGACGACGGCCTGAACGAAGCCGCGGGCAATGCGCCGTTCGTTTACGGCGGCGATCTGCAGGATGTCGGCACGGGATGGCTCGAGTCCGATGGCACGGTCGCGTTCGACAGCGGCTACTATTTCAACGCCGGCTCGCGTATCGAGGTCGATTTCTCGTTCACTGAAAACGCCAACGGCAAGCGCATCTGGGGCGCGAGCGCGAATACGGAAACAGTTGCGCAAACGGCGGCGTTCTATCAGAATAGCAGCGGCAATTTTTCGTTCTTGAGCGGACCGGCCAGTTCGTATAAAACAGCTCCGCTTGGAATAGCGGCCGATACGGCGCGCCATGTCGCCATATACGATATTGCCGGCAAGTCGGCCTGTTTGATTACAAGCGGCGTTACAAACAAGACGCTGACTTTGTCGAACGAAGCGTTCCAGCCGAGCGCTCAATCCGACGTGCCGATCGGCATTTTCGCCGATTGCACAAGCACTGACGGGAAGACGTTCTCCAACCATTTCTCCAAGTCGCGCATCTACCGCATCAAATTCTTCACGGACGGCGAACTGGTCAAAGACTACAAACCGTATGTCAAAGAAGGCGTGCCGGGGTTCAAGGATACGGTCTCCGGCGACTTCATCGAAAGCGCGACAGATGGCGTTCCGACATACGGTGGCAATATCGCGGGCGAGCAGGATGCATACCTCGAAAGCGACGGTACGCAGGGTATCAACACCGGCTACCATATGAAAAACACTACGCGCGTCGAGATAGATTTCGCCTATACATACCACCAATCCACCAAAACCCACGGCGTCGTGTTCGGCGCGCACACTTCCACCGACAACAGGGCGGCGGCCTATGTAAACGGCAGCAATCTCTTTACCATGCGCCACGACAGCAAGGCAGTGAATAAAACGAAGACCTTCACCGCTCCTGATTTGCTGCGCCACAAGGCGATCGTCGATGCCGTCTCGATGAAGATGCACTATGTAACCGGTTCGGTCACCAACACCGTCAATAACGGAGGGACAAGCACTTATTCGAGCGGCACGCCGTCCCAGCATCCAATGGGGATATTCGCGGCGATTACCGACGCCGCCGGGACGGAATTCTCTCTGCCGGCCTACATGAAGCTCTATTCGTTCCGCATCTACGAGACGGAAAACAACGTCGAAACGCTCGTCCATGAATACTTGCCGTACAAAGGCGCGGACGGCACGCTCGGGCTGTTCGATACGGTGAATCCTGACGCGGCGCCGCTGACGGATACATACACGGCCGGGAACGATACGGCGTTCGTATATGGCGGCAGGGGCGTCGAAGGCGCCGAGAAGTGGCTTGTCGTGCCGCAGAACTGCACGATCACGAAGACGCAGGGGACTGCGACGCTCACGGCGAACGCATCCGGCGCGGTTTCGTACAGGTGGAAGAAGAACGGCGAGGCGATCGAAGGCGGCGAAGACGGCGTTCTGGACGTCGCATGGCGCAGAGGCGGCAAGACCGATACTTACGTCGTCTCGCCCGTTTACGAATTGTACGGCGTCACGATCGTCGGCGAAAGCGTTTCTTGCGAAGTCGAGAACGTCCCGCTCGGCATGATGGTGATCATAAGGTGATGGAATGTTTACGCGACGCGAATTCATGGGCGCGCTTGCAGGCGCGGCGGCGCTGAGGCCGGGCGTTTCCGCAGGCGCTCCGGAGCCGCGCCGCACCCTTCGCACCGGCGTATTCGTGGCCGGCGCCGGGCCCGCCGGATTCGTCGCCGCCATCGCCGCCGCGCGAGGCGGCTCGCGCGTCACGCTAGCCGAAACATTTGGTTTTCCGGGCGGGATGGCCACCGCCGGACTTGTAGGCCCCATCTCGAAGTTCAATTTCGCCGGGCGTCGCGTCGTGGGCGGCATCGCGTGGGAGTTTGTGGAGCGCATGGCATCTCTTGGCG
>DEWI01000003.1:0-5693 GCA_002363575.1 Verrucomicrobia bacterium UBA3214
ACGGCGATGTTGTCTTTCGTGATGCATTCCTGCGGCGGGACGTCGATAGCCTGCTCCTTGAGCGTGTGGCGGTATGCGATGCGGTCGATGAAGGGCACGAGCAGATGGAAGCCAGCATCCAGCGTGCAGCGATAGCGCCCCAGGCGCTCGACGATATACGCCGCTTTTTGCGGGACGATCACTGCCGTCTTCACCACGGCGATGATTACGACGAGCGCGATTGCGCCGAAGAACACCAATGCGGAATCCATAGTCTTTCCTCCTTGTACGCTGTATTTGCGGTAAACCGCAGCCGGTATTATACCATATTTGGCGTCATCGTGCTTAAGCGCAGGCAGAATACGTCCCAAACCGCGCGCCGCAAAAATATGAAAAAAGTGAACTTTGCCCCCTTGCGCGCCCTCCGGAAAATATGCTATAATATCGCCACTTTTCGGAACGCGGGGTTGTGGCGCAATTGGTTAGCGCACTGGACTGTCGATCCGGGGGTTGCGGGTTCGAGCCCCGTCGACCCCGCCATTTTCGAGAAGTACGAGCAGTTGCCTCGTGGTGTAATGGTAGCACCGCAGATTCTGATTCTGCTTGTTGGGGTTCGAGTCCCTGCGAGGCAACCATTTCGATTCTTCCCTGTCGCCGCATCGAGTCTTGGATCGGTCTATTCTCCGTCCGTCTGTCGCCGCCGCGGTTTTCGCGCTTTCTTGATTTGGCGATGGCGTGCGGCGCCCACTTGCGCGGCGCGGCGGCGATGTGGTATAATCTACACCGGCAAACGACTACGCAAACCACAGAGGACGGCCGGCAGGACGACGGCGCCATACAGGCAGTGAAGATACTATTCCTATTCATCGACGGGGTGGGGCTGAGCGCCCCCGCGACGGACAATCCCGTGAATCCGGAGGTGTGCCCGGCGCTATGCGCCCTTATAGCGCGGCATTCCAGGCCGATCGACGCATGTCTCGGCGTCGAGGGAATACCGCAAAGCGCGACAGGCCAGGCGACGATGTTCACCGGCGTGAACTGCGCGCGCGCGATGGGCAGGCATTGCGAGGGCTTTCCCGGCCCCGGACTTCGCAAGATCATCGAGGAAAGCAATCTCTTCCTGCAGCTTTGCAAGCGCGGCAAGCGCGTGGCGTTTGCCGACGCCTACCTGATAGACCGCCCGGAAGACCTTGCGGAGCGCCGCTTCAAATCCGTGACCACGGTAATGGCGATGACTGCGCCGCAGACGATACGCACTATCGAGGATCTCATGGCGAACCGCGCGCTTTTGCAGGATTTGACGCGCGAGACGATACAGGACCGGTATCCCGACGTGCCGGCGATACCGCCGCAGCGCGCCGCCGGGCATCTGGTGTCCATTGCGAGCGAAAACGACTTCACGCTCTACGAATTTTTCCAGACCGACGTCGCCGGGCATTCGATGGATCATGCGCGCGCATGCGCGGTGCTGCGCACGTACGACCGCTTTCTCGAGCAGGTCGTGCAGCTTGTGGAGGTGGCGGGGATAACGCTGGTGATGACGGCGGACCACGGCAATATAGAGTCCATTTCGAACCGCGCGCACACCTGCAACCCCGTGCCGTTCATCGCGTACGGCCCTCGCGAAGAGGAGATACGTTCGCGCGTCCGATCGCTTTGCGATGTCACGCCGGCGATACTCGAAAGCTGGCGCGACGGCGAATGAGCAGGCGCTTTTGCGCGGCAAAGCGGAGCGGCGCGGTGGTTTTATGGATACGATAGCGGCGATAGCTACGGCGGAAGGGCGCGGCGGCGTGGCGGTCGTTCGCGTCTCCGGAGATGATGCATTCGGCATTTGCAAGCGCCTGGCCGGGTGCGCGGCGCGTCCGGGGCGCATAAGCGTGCGGAACGTGGCCGGGGAGGATTGCGTGGTGCTGGCTTTCAAGGCGCCGCATTCCTATACATGCGAGGACGTTGTGGAGTTCCAGTGCCACGGCGGCTATATCGCGCCGCGCCGCATTCTCAAGGCGTGCATCGATGGCGGCGCGCGGCTTGCGCGGCGCGGCGAATTCACCGAGCGGGCGTTTCTCAACGGACGCCTCGGCTACGAGGCTGCGGAGGCGGTGCTGGACTTGATCGATGCGCGCACCGAGCGCGCCGCGGAAGAGGCGCTGGGCGCGCTTGCCGGCAAGCCTGCGAAAGCCGTTCGCGAATGCTACGAGGAGGCGGTCGCGCTTTCCAGCGAGATCGAGCATGCGCTGGATATCGACGAAGGCGAACTGCCCGAAGGCTTCGAGCAGGGCGTGGCGCTGCGCGGCGCCGCGCTGCGCGCGCGCCTGGCGGGAGAAGCGGCGGCGATGCGGCGGCGCGCGGCGATGCGCCGCGGCGCCCTCGTGGTCCTCGCAGGCGCGCCGAACGCAGGGAAAAGCTCGCTTTTCAACGCGCTTGCGGAGGAGAACCGCGCCATCGTCTCCAGCATCGCCGGGACTACGCGGGACGCGATCGAGGCGTGGGTAGATATCGGCGGCTGGCCAGTCCGCCTCGTCGATACCGCCGGACTGCGCGAAACGGAAGATGAAATCGAGGCGGAGGGCGTGCGGCGCACGGAGGCGTTCGCATCCGCGGCCGATATCCTCGTCGCCGTCGAAAGTCTGGAGGCGGGAGCGCGCGCGCACGCCGGCGCCGCGCATGGCGCGCCTTGCGCGCTGACGGTGCATACAAAGAAGGATCTCGCGACGCGCGAAGCGCTGGCGGCGCTTCCCGCCGGCGCGCTCGCGGTCAGCGCGAAGACGGGCGAGGGCTTGGAGGCGCTGCGAAGCGCGATAGCCGGCGCGCTGGAAAAGCGCGCGGAGCAATCGCGGGAGGATTCCGCGCCGTGCGGCGCGCCGGAGTGCGCCGCAGCGGCGCTCGAGAGCGCGTGCGCGGCGCTGGACGCGGGCGCCGGAGGCGATTGGAGCGCGGGCGAGCTGGTGCTCGCCGGCAATGCAATGCGCCGCGCCGCCTCCATCCTCGGGGCGCATATCGGCGCGGAATACTCGGCGGACATGCTGGAGAAGCTGTTTTCGCGCTTTTGCGTCGGCAAATGAGATATTGCACTTCCGCAGCCATGCGGGAGATAAAATATGGTATAATACGGGGCATGAGTGAAAGTAAAAGCGGATACAACTGCGTCGTCTGCATAAAGCAGGTCCCGGACACCAAGAAGGTGACGGGCGATGCGATGAAGGCGGATGGTACGATCAACCGCGCGGCGCTGCCGGCGATATTCAATCCGGAGGATCGCAACGCGCTCGAGGCTGCATTGCAGGTCAAGGAGCGCTATGGCGGCACTGTGACGGTGGTGACGATGGGACTGCCGGCGGCATGCGAAATCCTTCGCGAAGCGCTTATGCGCGGCGCCGACAAGGCGTATCTCGTGACGGATCGCAAGGCGGCCGGCTCCGATACCCTCGCAACTTCGTACATATTGTCGTGCGCAGTGAAGAAGTTTTCTCCGGATCTCGTATTCTGCGGCCGCCAGGCCATCGACGGCGACACGGCGCAGACGGGACCGCAGATCGCGGAGAAGCTCGGCGTGCCGGCCATCACGTATCTGGAGAAGCTCGAGCTGGACGGCGACTTCGCGCTCGCCACGCGCGACATCGGAACCGGCGTGGAGACGGACCGCGTCCGCTTGCCGGCGCTTTTCACGGTGACGGAGAAATACGGCGAGCTGCGCCCTGCGGACGTAAAGCGCGTCATGAAATTCAAGAAGGCGAAAGCGCCCGCGGAGAAAGGCGCGGCGGCCGCCGCGGGTCTCGAGATCGGGCAGCTGTCGTGCGACGACATCGGAGCGGAGGCGGAGCGTTGCGGCTTCGCCGGTAGCCCGACGAACGTGAACAAGATCGTTTCCGTGGTGCTGGCCGGCGGCGACTACAAGGAAGTCGCGCCGACGGACGAAGGCATCGGCGCGCTCGTCGCCGAGCTGGTGGCCGACCACACGATAGGCTAGCGCCGCAAGCGGCCGCGGCAATGCAAACAAGCGCAAGGCCTCTCCGATCCTGCAAGTCGCGGGGCTTTGCATTCGATTCGACATGTAAAACCGTCCAGGGAGAATTTATGGCAACAGAACGCAGCAAGGGCGAGGTTTGGGTTTTCGCCGAACAGGAGGATGGCGTCCTCGGCGACGTCCCGCGCGAACTTCTCGGCAAGGGAAGGGAATTGGCGGACAGGCTGGGCGTCAAGCTCGCCGCGGTGCTCGCCGGCGATGGCGTGGAAGGTCTGGCGGCGCGGCTTTTCGAAGCCGGCGCGGACCGCGTGCATCTTATCGACGATCCCGCGCTCAAGGTGTTCCGGGGCGTGGCGTACCGCAAGGCGCTCGTCGCGGCGATCCGCGAGGAGGCGCCGCAGATCGTGATATTCGGCGCGACGCACATGGGGCGCGATCTCGCGCCGGCCGTCGCATCGGAATTGCGCTGCGGCTTGACGGCCGACTGCACCGATTTGCAGATCGGCGACTACACCGACAAGAAGACCGGCGAGGAGTTCAAGAACATCTTGATGCAGATTCGCCCGGCGTTCGGCGGCAACATCATCGCCACGATCGTCAATCCGCGCAACTGGCCGCAGATGGCCACCGTGCGCGAAGGCGTCATGAAGCCCCTGCCGGCGCAGCCGGGGCGCACAGGCGAAATCGTGCGGCACGGCGCCGGCCTTGACGGCGCGGACATCCCCGTGGAAGTGGTGGAGATCGTCCGCCGCCATTCGACGGTCAATCTCAAAGGCGCGCGCATAATCGTGGCTGGCGGCGCCGGCGTAGGCTCGAAAGAAAATTTCAAGCTTCTGCACGAGCTGGCGGCGGCGATAGGCGGCGCGGTAGGCGGCAGCCGCGCTGCGGTGGATCTCGGGTATGTCGAGCACGAGCGGCAGATCGGCCAGACCGGCGTGACGGTGCGCCCGGCGCTCATGATATCCTGCGGGATTTCCGGCGCGGTGCAGCATCTGGCGGGCATGCAGGATTCTGCGAAGATCATCGCGATCAATACTGACAAAGACGCGCCGATATTCAAGGTCGCGCATTACGGAATCGTCGGCGACCTCAACACGGTATTGCCGAAGTTGATAAAGGCGATCAAAGGCTGAGGACGCGCGCATCGCGGGCGGGAAGGGCGCCGTTCCTCCCGCCTCTCGCCGTCTCCAGAATCCACCAAACCTCACAACCTTCAAACCGTTCAATCTGCAATGAGCAATTTCTACACCGACAATCCGGATATCGAGAAAGTTATCGACGCGCTCGATCTCTCCGAGGTCGCCAGCCTCCAGGAAGAGGGCTTCCGCTTCGCCGCCGAATACGATTTCGCTCCTGTCGATGCCGCCGATGCGATCGACAACTACAAGCGCGCCCTCGCCGTCTGCGGCGACGTCTGCGGAAACAGAATCGCGCCGACGGCCGAAGAGACCGACAAGACGGGCAACACGCTGAACGACGACGGCACGGTGACGTACGCGCCCGGGATAGCGCTCGCGATCGACCTCCTGGGCCGCACGGGCCTCAGCGGCGTCACGATCCCGTACTATCTCGGCGGCCTCAACATGCCTTGCGTGGTGCTGACGGCCTGCAACGACATTGTAAGCCGCGCCGACGCATCGCTGATGAATATATTCGGCCTCCAGGGCATCGCGGAGACGATCAACCAGTTCGCAAGCGAGGAAATCAAGAAGGAGTACGTGCCAAAGCTTTGCAACGGCACGTACAC
>DEWI01000003.1:5810-7657 GCA_002363575.1 Verrucomicrobia bacterium UBA3214
CTGGATGCGGACGGCGTATGGCGCGTCAATGGCGTGAAGCGGTTCATCACGAACGGCTGCGGGGACGTGCTGCTCGTGCTGGCGCGGACGGAGCCGGAGTTCAGCGACGGCCGCGGGCTTTCCTGCCTGCTCGTCGAGAAGGGTCCGTGGGTCAAGGTGCGCAGACTGGAGCACAAGCTCGGCATCAACGGCTCGCCGACTTGCGAACTCGTGTTCACCGATGCGCCTGCGAAGCTGATCGGGCAGCGCAAGCGCGGCCTCATCACCTACGTGATGTCGCTGATGAACGGCGCGCGCGTCGGCATCTCCGCGCAGGGCACGGGAATCGGCGAAGCAGCGTATCGCGCGGCGAGAGAATACGCGGCGAGCCGCAAGCAGTTCGGCGTGACGATCGACACGTTCCCGGCGCTTCGCGAGCTTCTGTGCGATATGTCCGTGGAGTTGCAGGCTTCGCGCCTTCTCGCGTACTATTCTTCGAAGTCCGTCGATCTTGAGATGGGGCTTTCGCGCAGGTTCGAGGCGCAGAAGGGCACGGAGCAGGCGCAGGAGACGCGCAGGCGCATGAAGCTCTACGCGGGCTTCAACAAGATGCTCACGCCCATGGCGAAATACTACGCGTCCGAGATGTCGATGCGCGCGGCGAACGGCGCCGTCGCCGTGCTGGGAGGCTCCGGCTTCATGAAGGACTATCCTGTCGAGCGCTATCTTCGCGACAGCCGCATCACGACGATCTACGAAGGGACTTCGCAGCTTCAGGTCGTGGCGGCGATCGCCGGCGTCATGGCCGGGCTTTACAAGGATGTCGTCGCCGATGTCCTCGAGGGTGTCGAAGTCGGCGCGGAGCTTCTCGGCGCGCTTGCGGAAGTCAACAAGCTTGCGGAAGAGACAGACGCGGCCGTGGAATTCGTCAAGAACCATCCCGAAGGCAGGATGTACCAGGATCTGCACGCGAGGGAACTCGTGGATGCGGCGATCGGCGCCGTGATCGGCGCGCTCTTCGTCCGCTTCGCTTCGAAGTATCCTGAGAAGAAAGCCGCGCTTGACTACTGGACGGCGGTGAAATTCCCGGCGCTGCGCGCGGCTCTCGAGCGCGCAAAGAGCGGCTACACCGCGAGCGTGGCGGATTTCGATACGCTCGCGCCTTTCCCGCCCGCGGAGTGACAGGCGCGCGGCGGCGCCGCGGCGGCCTGCCGCCGCGCCGCCCAGCCCCCGGCGGAGCCTAGAAAAACGATATTGACACAATGCGACAGATGCTTACAGACGGAATCCGCCTTTCCATCGCCGCGTTCGCTGCGGCGTTCGCATGCGCCGCATGCGAGGCCGTGACGCTCGAAAGCGAGGCGCAGCGCGGCGCGAAGGGCGCGCTGGTTTTGCAGGTCGGCAGCGATTGGTGCGTCTCCGGAGAGAAAATCCGCAAGGCTTTCGAGTCTCCGGAGTTCAAGCGCGTTGCGGCCTCGAAGTTCGCGCTCGGCATCTACGACGACATGGACGAGCCCACGCCGGCCGTCAAGGCGAAGAACGAGGATGTCAAATCGCTTCTCGTGCGCACGAAGCGCTTCCCCGCGCTCACGTGCTACTCGCCGGCGATGAAGATCTACGCGCAGATCGAAAACATCCCGCAGGGCGTCGGGGGCGAGCGGCTCGCGAAGGCCGTGCTGAAGCAGACGAAGAAGCGCGAGATGGCCGAGGCGCTTTTCAAGAAGGCGGCGTCCGCGAAGGGCGAGGAAGCGGCGGATTGCTACGGGCGGGCTTTCGACATTCTCGCGTCGATGATGGGGCCGTTCCATTTCAAGGAGCTGACGACCGGGCCGCACGGCTGGACTAAAGAGTGGGGGGAGCTTGTGAAG
>DEWI01000142.1 GCA_002363575.1 Verrucomicrobia bacterium UBA3214
GCCGCCCAGCGTCCTACCAGTTCGTCCTCCCAAGTATAGAGTGCGATTTCGCAAGGCGTTGCGGCATCGATCCTGACATCGACTTCCCAAGCGCTGTCGATGGCGTCGCGAAGCACGGGGCGGGCGCGCGCGAAGAAATCGCGAATGCGATTCTTCGGACGCGCGAAAAGCCATGTATGCCTGAAGATTCCGGAGAGCCGGAACATGTCCTGGCACTCGAGATACGAGCCGTCGGAATAGCGATAGACTTCAAGAGCGACCGAGTTGACTTCCCCGAAGCGCACGAATTCGGTCACATTGAACTCCGCCGGGCTGCGGCTGTCTTTTGAGAAGCCTACATAATGGCCGTTCACCCAGAGATAGAAGAATGAATCGACGCCGTCGAATTTGAGGAAGACATCGCCATCGGCCCAGTCCGCCGGCACTTTGAAGTCGCGGCGATATTGTCCCACGGGGTTGCGCGCCTTGTAGTTGGTGTACCATTGCGGCGGATCGAGCATCACTTTGCTGCCGCCGGGGACATCCTTGGCGTAGGTGTAGCGCTGGTTGGAGTAGATCGGCGTGCCCCAGCCGCCGGCGTCATTCGCGCCGAACGCCTGCCAAGACGAAGGGACTTTGATAGTCCGCCAGCCGGAAGCGTCGAAGTTCTCTTTGTAGAACGTCATGTCGCGTTGCGAGGGATCGGGCGCCCACCGGAATTTCCAAGCCTTTTCGCTGTCCAGCGAAAGCTGCCGCGGTGCATATTCAGGCAGGATTTTTAGCGCGCTTTTTTCATCCTGAAATGAAGAGAAAGCTGCGCGCGCAGGCTCTTTGCCGAGTGAAAGACGTTGGTTGTCTTGCCATTCGTCGCCGTCGATAAATCTTGTTTCTTGGGCAAAAGCGCAAGCTGTCGCAAACGCGAGCAGCATCGACAAAACAGTTTTGTTGGTAATCATGGCAGATATTATAGCATATTTTGAGAGGGCGGGGCTTAATCGCGCGGCGGTCTCGGGGGCCGCGAAGCATTCTCCGTCGCTTGGATGATTTCAGAGAAGACGGCAGTGGCGTTCTCGGCATCGTCGCCAGACAGCCCGATTTCGCGTATCACGGCGGCGATTAGATTGTCTCGCTCTTCGCGGTTGAGCTGCCGGAGTTCGCGATCGGCGGCGAATATTCCCTGCATCGCCTGTTCGCGCTCTTCGTCGGTGGCGTTCTGCGCGTGCAGCGCTTCTTCGAGTTTGTCGCGCTTCGCGATAGCCCCGATGAGCCGGGCGTGGGTGTTCCGCGCCTTCTCGTCCATTCCCGATAGATCGAGCGATGAGAAGAATTCGAGGCGCGAGCGCGCTTCGTCGCCGCGACGGCGGCGCATGGCTGCGAAGCGGTTTGTCATGTGCGTGTAGCGCTCGGGGTCTTCGGTTTTGAGCCGCTCCATTTCTTCGCGGAAATGCCGGAATCCCGCGCGCGCCCCGCGGCCGGCTTCTTCGCGGACAGGCGCGGCGGCGGGGGCGCGCGCAGATTCTGCTTCCGCCAGAAGATTTTCAAGCTCCTTGATGCGGCTACGCAAGGCGGCGTTGCTTGCATCCGCGCCTGCATCCGCGGCATACTTTGCCTGATGCGGCGCTTCCTGTGGAGGCGCGGCGTCTTTCGAAGTCCCGGCGGGACGAAGCGCGAAGCCGATCGCCGTGCCCGCGATCAACGCGACGACGGGTATGGAGAAGTTCATCCTCATGTGCTTTTTCCTTTGTTTGCCAGATAGACCGCGCCCACGGACAGGCGTTCGAACACAACGCCGGCGAACAAGACCGGATGGCGGAGAATCTTGCGCCATTTCCCGTTTTCGATGAATACGCCGATGAAGCGGTAGAAGGGGGAGAATTGCTTTTTCACGGCCGGATGCCCCGGCCATTTCGCTTTGTATGCAGCGAAGCTTTTCGTATAGTACGCCTTCTTCGCGAGCATCTTCGAGTATGTGAGCGCCTTTTCGTTGTGCACGAGATTGTGCTCCAGCACGGCGCAGCGCGCGCCTGTCGCGAGAATTCGGATGTCAAGCTCCCAGTCTTCGGGGCCGGCGATGAGATTTTCGTCGTAGCCGCCCGTCGCCTCCAGCACGTCCTTGCGGAAAAGGCGCAGCGCGTCGATGCATGTGCCGTCGTAGAAAGAGCGCTCGAAATTTCTTGCCTTGACGCGAAAGCCCGTCCCTGTGCGGACTTCGGGAATCCAGTACGCGCAGACGTCCTCGGAGGAGGCGGTCTTCGCGAGAATTTCGCGGATCGTCGCTTCCGGCAGAATCATGTCTGCATCGAGGACGACCACCCAGCGCGCCTTGGCGGTGCGCCAGCCTAGATTGCGCTGCGCGGAGCGCTCTGGGCCTTTGTCGTAAACTGCGGCGCCGAGCGATGCGGCTATTTCCTTCGTCTTGTCGGTGGAAGAATTATCGACGACGATGATTTCCACGCTGTCGCGGAAAGCGGCGAAAGCGTTTATGCAGTTGGCGATGTTGGCTTCTTCGTTGCGGGTCGTCACGATCGCGCTCAATGCAGGCGTTGTTTCCATGTCGATAAATCCTTACTGGCCGGCGTTTGGCGCGGCGTGCGCGGCGCGCTCTGCGTTGTATCCGTCCCACGTTTCGCCGCCGAGCGCGGCGGCGGCGCGATCTGCGGAATCGTCGTTGAATTTCCAAGGCAGCGCGAAATACGCCGCGTCGTCTCTGAAGGGGTGGCGGGCGGCGCGCGCTTTGTCTTGCGGAAGCTGCCGCAGCATGGCGAAGGCGCAAAGCGGCAGCGCGATTTGCAGCGCCGCGAGAAAGGCGAATTCGCGTCGCGAAGGAAGCGCGCCAGCGCATCCGATTGCGAGATAGGCGAAAAGAAGCGTCGGCAGCAGGAATGTCGCCTGGTCGGGAACGAAATAACGAATGAAAAAGAGCGCGTTTATCGCCAGCAGCGCGCATAGCCATGGCGAAGGCTTGCGCCGGAGGCGACGCGCCGCGAGGATCGCCGGAACGGCGAAAGAAAGCGCGGCGAGCGCGAGATTGAATGTCGCGAGCTTCCAATCGGCCGGCAGGACGCCGGCGACTTTGTCGCCGTATGCGCCCACCAGAACGTCGCGAGGGCCGCGGCGGACAAGCTCGAAAAGCCATGGCGCCGCACCGCATGCAAATGCGGCGCCGGCGCATATGGCGTCGCGAAGAGGTAGTTTCCTTGCTATCGCTGCTGCGGCATATACGGGGAGAAGGAGCGTCGCGAAGTTGTGGATGTTCAGTTGTACGCCGGCGACGAACATTGCACAACCGAACCAGAAAGCTCCGCGACCGTCGAGCCAATTCAAGAATGCGCATGCGCCTAGCGCCGTCGCGGCGATGTTCATCGTCTGGACTTCGGCGACGCATGAAAGCCACCAGACCATGTGCGAGAGGCCAAAGAGTGTCGCGAGCGCCGAGCTGCGCGTCGCCGATGCCACCAGCGCGACGGCGAGTGCGCCGAAAAACGCAGAGCATAGCGTGACGGCGTATGGCGTATGCGCGAAGATCCGCGCCACGGCGAGATAAAGCGGATGAAGCGTGGCAAAGCCGCAGCCGGCGGATGCGCCGGCTCCATCGAGAACCCAATGCTGGAAGAGCCCGGAATCTCCCCAGCCTAGTCCGCGCTGCGCAGTCAATGCATACAGTGCGAAGAAGACGGGGAAAATCCAGAATCGTCTAAGCCGTTCCATTTATTCCCGTGATGTGCGAGTTGCGGCGAAGAAACATGGGCGCGGCAAGGGCGGCGACGTTCACTCCGTCGTCTCCGCCTTCGCTGTCTTTTCTGCGGCTTTCGCCGCAGCCTTTTCGGCTGCCTTCGCAGCCTTGGCGGCTTTTTCTTCTTTGATGCGGATGAAGTATTCGGAGCAGGTTTCCTTCGTGGGTCCTTCGCGCTCGAATTTGTTGTCGCCCTTCAACGAGAGATGGCGCGGGCAGAATTCGTTCGTCGTCAAATCGGCAAGCTCAAGTTTTTTTTCGTTGTCTCTGGCCGCTTCCGACCACTCTTCAAGCACGCAACCGGGGCACTTCGCCATCCCGCAAGAGTGCTTGAGGCAGTATTTGCCTTTGTACAAGCGGTCGCGGTCGCACGCCATGATGCATAGGATCTCGTCTGGATTCTTCCCGACGAGCAGATTCCGCGTGGTATCGTTTTTGATGCGCGGCATCACTCTGCCGCAGGCGTGCTTGGGGCAGTGCTTCCACACTATCTTCGTCGGAACTTCCGGCGCCGTCGCGCCGCCCTGCATCCACGGCGCGGATTTGTTCGCCTTGCCGGCGGCCCACCCGGGAATCCCGCCGATCTTCACGCCATTGTAGCAGCCTTCGGTGTGGCAGGTGTGCCGTTCGCAAAACTGGGATTTCTCCATCGCCGGCTCTTTGCATGTCGGCATTTTGCAGTTCGCGGCATGCACAAACCCGGCGCATGCGACAGCCAGCGTGACGATTGATAGCTTTTTCATTTTATTTTCCTCCTTTGTCAAGCTCGACGCCGCGGAATGGCTCCGCGTATGCAAAACGACGCGGCTCTTACCGCGTCGGATTCTTCGCCATGAACTCCCACGCAAAAGCTTTGTAGGCTTCCGCGCCTTTGGAGCGGGGGTCGAAAAATACGACCGGCGTGCCCATAGATGGCGCTTCGGAGACGCGGACGTTGCGGGGGATCGTCGTCTCGTAAACCTTCTCGCCGAAATGCTCGCGCACTTCGTTCATCACGTCCTGCGTGAGGCGCGCGGACATGTTCACCATCGTGAAGACTATGCCGCCAAGCTCCAGCGCCGGATTCACCGTCTTGATGCGCTCTATGGAATTGGTGATGAGCGCCAGCCCGTCCATCGCCAGAAATTCCGCTTGGATCGGGATAAGCACGCTGTCGGCGGCCGCGAGCGCCGAGGCCATGACGACGCCGAGCGATGGCGGGCAGTCTATGATGATATAGTCGAAAACGCCGGCGTCTTTGACTGGCTTCACGGCGTTGCGGATCATTTCCAGGCGGTCTTCGCGCATGCTGAACTCAAGCTCCGCGCCGGCGAGATTCACTTCCGATGGAATGACATTGAGATTGTTCCACTTCGTAGGCTGGATCGTCTCGTCGATCGCGCGCTCGCCAGCCAGCACTCCGTACAGCGAATAGCCTGGCGTCTTCTCCAGACCGAGCGCCAGCGTCGCGTGCGCTTGCGGATCGAGATCGACTACCAGCACCGTGCGGTGGCGCTGCGAAAGCGCCGCGGCGAGATTGACGGCGGTTGTCGTCTTGCCGACGCCGCCTTTTTGGTTGGCGATCGCGATTGTCTTCGTCTTGATTTCCATAGCTTCACCCGAGGAGATTTTTGCTTGCAAGTTCGCGGATGTTATGCTCGGCGGAACGCTCGACTTCGCGCCGCCAAAGCTCCACAAGCGCTATTTCCCACGGCTCGTCCACGCCGGTGAGGACGGCAGAGAAGCGGTCTCCGCTGGCGAGGACGCCGGCTTTTACGCGCCCGGCGATTTCGTCGATCGAGCCTGTAACGATCTGTTCGGAAAAGTTGTCGGATTTCAACCTGTAGCCGTAGCGCAGGATTCTCATGTTGTCGCGCAGGAATTCCAGGTATTCGCGGGCGTCTTCTCCAAGCCCCTCCACCGTGATTTCATTGAAGTCCGGCACGATCACACGCGGCTGGTGAGCCTCCAGGCGGCCTTCGCGGATGCGTATTTTGCTGGGCGCGTCGGGCAGCTCCGAGACGAGATGGTAGTTGAGCAGCGTAGAACCGAACGTCTCGAGTTCCTGCGAAGGATAGACGAGGATCTTGACATTGCGCGCGGCATGCCAGCGATCGAAATTCGGGTCTGAACTCATAGTGTGTGCGGTTGGTGGCGGGTGGGTGCGGGAAGGGCGGCGCGCTTTTGCGGCGCGTCAGTTGCCGAATTCTTTTTTGAAGTCGAATTCTTTGAGATCGTGTACTAGCCAGGTCTGGCCCGTGTAGATTTGCGGGATGTCGCTATGGCGGGCGAGCGCGATTACCTTCATGCCGGCCGCCACGCCAGACTGCACGCCGACGCTGGAGTCCTCGACCACGACGCAATCCTCGGGGAATACGCCGAGAATCTCCGCGGCCTTCAAATATCCGTCGGGCGCAGGTTTGCCATGCTCGTATTCACCGGCGCCAAGCACGAAAGCGGTGTCTTCCGCGAGCCCGCAGAGCGAGATCAGCGCGGCGACATCTTCGCGCGGCGAGCCGGTCACGATGGCGCATGGCGCTATCGTCGCGGCGCGATGGTAGAACTCGATGGACGAGTTTATGCGCATTGCGCGTTTGTCGTCGGCGACACGTCTGTTGTAGTGTTTGCGAAGCTCGATCGCGTCGTGCATTGGCGTCGATTCGCCGAGGCACGGGAAGTTCTGGTGCAGCCAGCGGTCGATATCCAGCCAGTTGCGTCCCATCACGCAAGGCAGGATTTTGCGAAACGTGGCGCGGCCGCCGTGCGAAACGATCATATCGACGATCGCGCGCGCCCATACGGCCTCTGTATCCATCAAAGTGCCGTCGAAATCGAAAAGGAAGGCTTTGGGAATCATGCCTGTCCTTTGCCGCAGCACTTTTTGAACTTCTTCCCGCTTCCGCACGGGCAGGGATCGTTGCGCCCGACTTTCGGCGTTTCCCTGACGAGGGGCTTTTCGCCCACGAGGTGGCCGTCGTCGAATTTCCAGCCGTCCGGTTCGCGGACGAAATTGGAGACTTCGTGGTGGTTGCAGAATTCCCCGTTGGCGGTGTACGTCGCGCGGAATTCAACGACGCCTGTATCGTCGTTTTCGCCGCCGCCTTCGGTGGAGAGTATTTCAAGGCCGTGCCAGCGCGCCGCACGACTCCACGCGCGCGACGACCTTTCGTCGAACTCCGCTTTTACGGGAGCGGTGGAACTGTCGCGGAGAAAGAGAATATCGCCGCTGACATACGAAGAGTAGCGCGCGCGCATGAGCGCTTCCGCGGTCGGAGCTTTCACTTCGCCGCTGATAATTTTCTGGCAACAATCGCCAAAGCTTTTTCCAGAGCCGCAAGGGCATTCGTCATCTTTGTTCATGGCTGCGGGTATTTTACCATTTTCCTTCGTCCCTTTGCAATAGACACGGATGCGATTTTTCGCCCACGTTCTGCACGGCCGGGGACCCTGGGAAAAGAACTCTGCGTCCGCACCATATCGACGTGGCGGTTTTTCTTTGCCCGGTAGAACTTCCGGAGCCCGGGCTTCGATGCGAGAAGGGCGTCTGGGCGGGTTTTTGCTGCGTTCATGCCATACGGGGTTCAATAGAACAACCGTGGCGTGAAACAAGTGCGCAATCCGGGCACGCTCGCATTATGCCGGAAGGGGGGAGAGATGGTGGACCCGGCGGGACTTGAACCCACGACCCGGAGATTATGAGTCACCTGCTCTGACCGACTGAGCTACGGGTCCACGGAAAACGCCGCATATTTTACCATATTTCCTTCGCCGCGAGAAGGGGGTGCGGGACGATATTTTCGATTTTTGCGCGGCGCATCAGATTTCGAAAGACATCTGACCGGGGAGTTCGGAAAGGCGGCGGCGGGGTTTGCGGACGGCGCGGGCGCCGCCTCCCGGATCGATTTCGGCGTCTTCGAGGTTTTTGAGGATGTCGGAAGCGCGCGCGACGACTTCGCGCGGCAGGCCGGCCATCGCGCCGACATTGATGCCGAAACTCCGCTCGGCGATGCCCGGGACGATGCGGCGAAGGAAGATGACGCGGCCGTTTTCCTCTTTGACTTTGACGGTGTAGTTCTTCACGCCTTGGAGCGCGTCTGCGAGGTCGGTAAGCTCGTGGTAGTGTGTGGCGAAGAGGGTCTTCGCTTTGCACGAGGCCTTGCCGTGCAGATATTCGGCGACCGCCCAGGCGATGGAAATGCCGTCGAACGTCGAAGTGCCGCGGCCGATTTCGTCGAGGACGATGAGCGAGCGTGGCGTCGCGTTGTTCAGGATGTTCGCGGTCTCCTGCATTTCGACGAGGAATGTGGAGCGGCCGCGCGCGAGATCGTCGCCGGCGCCGATGCGCGTGAATACGCGGTCGAGCGCGCCGGTGCGCATTGAGGCTGCCGGCACGAAAGAGCCCATGTGCGCCATGACGGCGATGACGGCGACCTGGCGGATGTATGTGGATTTTCCCGCCATGTTAGGCCCGGTGATCAATATTATCTGATTGGCGGTGCAGTCGAGAAAAGCGGAGTTCGGCACGAACGGCTCGGCGTCCGGGAGCTGTTCGACTATCGGGTGGCGGCCGTCCACGATTTCCAGCACGTCGCTTTCATCCACCACAGGGCGGACGTAGCCGGCGGCGAGCGCGCGGTCGGCGAGCGAAAGGATCGCGTCGAGGCGGCCGAGCGCGCCGGCGGTGGATTGGATTTCCGGGGAACGCGCGGTGACGGCTTCGATGATTTCGCGGAAGAGGCGCTGCTCGATCGCCACGGCGCGGTCTTGCGCGCCTAGGACTCTGCGTTCGTGTTCCTTGAGTTCTTCGGTGACGTAGCGTTCGCCGGTCGTCAGCGTCTGGCGGCGCGTGTAGTCCGAAGGGACGCGGGACGAGAAGGATTTCGGCACTTCGATCAGGAAGCCGAAGGCGGGCACGTGCTTGACTTTGAGTTTGGGGATTCCCGTGCGCTCCTGTTCGCGCGCCTGGTAGTCGGCCATCCAGCGGTGGGCCTCGGTGGCGTCGCGGCGGCATTCGTCGAGTTCGGCGTCGAAGCCCTGCGCGATGAAGCCGCCGTCCGCCATGAGCGCCGGCGGATCGTCGGCGATCGCGCGCGCGAGCATATCGACAAGCGCGTCCTGCGGCTTGAGGGCGGCGGCCAGCTCCGCGATTTTCGCGGAGGACGCCGAAGCCTCGAGCGTCACGCGCTTTATTTCCGGCAGCGGCGCCAAGGAAGCGGCCAGCGCCTTCAGATCGCGAGGATTGGCGCGCAGCGAATCGACTTTCGCGACAAGCCTTTCGAGGTCGCGGACGCCGCCGAGCAGCTGGCGCAGCGAAGTCAGCGCGTAGCGGTCTTCGACAAACGCGCCGACGGCGTCGAGGCGGGCGTTTATCGCGGCGGCCGAAGCGAGGGGCGCCTGTATCCAGGAGCGCAGCGTGCGCGCGCCCATCGCCGTCTTCGTGGCGTCGAGGATGCCGAGGAGCGAAGCTGCTTTCGCGACTTCGCCGCCCGGCAGCAGCTGGAGATGGCGGAGCGTCGCGGCGTCCAGGACGAGCGAATCTGAAGTGCTGCGCAGCGTGATCCGCCGGACGTGGTCAATATTATGTCTCAGGGTAGTGTGGACGTAGTGGAGAAGCGCGCCGGCGGCCGAGACGACTTCGGTGCGTCCTGCGAGGCCGAAACCATCGAGGCTGGCGACTTTGAAGTGGCGCAAGAGGGTGTCCAGCGCCGCATCGTACATGAACGTCCACTCGGCGTCGGGGGAAGGCTGGAGGATTTCCGCCGGCCTGTAGCGCTCGAGCGCTTCATCGAGCGCGGCGCGTCCGGGATGTTCTTCGGCGAAGAATTCTCCTGTCGAGAGGTCGAGCATCGCGAGCGCGTGGGTGGCGGAGGCCGTGCTTTTTTTCGCCTCGAATGGATATACGGCGGCGACGAAAGTGTTGGCGTCGTCGGCGAGCAGGCCGTCTTCCGTCACTGTTCCGGGAGTGACGATTCGCGTGATTTCGCGGCGGACGAGGCCTTTGGCGGTTTTGGGGTCTTCGACTTGATCGCAGAGCGCGGCCGTCTTGCCGGCGCGGATGAGCTTTGCGAGGTAGGAGTCGAGCGCGTGATAGGGCACGCCGCACATCGGCACGCCGTTGCGCTGCGTCAGCGTCGCGCCGAGAATGGGCGAGGCGATGGCGGCGTCTTCGCCGAACATTTCGTAGAAATCGCCCAGCCTGAACATCAAGATCGCGCCGGCGGGGATGTCGCGCTTCATCGCCATGTACTGGCGCATCATCGGTGTCAATTCGTTCGCCATGGGGAAAGGATCTGGTTTGCGGGTTTTGCGGATTGTTTGCCTGGCGCGGCGTCCGCGCTCACGCCGTCGCGGAATCGGCCGCCCAGCGCACCGCGTAGAGGAAGAGTGAAACGAGCGATGCGTAGGCGTGGACGGTGCGATGGATTATGAAGCCGCCGAGTTCGCTGAATGCAAGGCGCGTCGTGCAGCACAGCCAGACGAGTACGATGAGGATGTTTACTATGTATATGAACGTCCAGGAAAAGAGTCTGCCGTATTGCGCGATGTCCGGCTGTCGCACCGTCAGAGTCTGGAAAGTGAAGAGGATGTGGAACGCCCACGTGAAGCCGATCCCGAACATCCACGCGGCAAGACACGGCAGCGGACGGATGAAATACGCCGTCACAAGCGCCGCGATGATTACTGTAAAGGTATAAAAGGGGAAGAAGTACGGCGCAAGGGTGATGAGGAAATTCGAGCGCGTCAGCTGGACGCTGCCGCCGTTTTCGCCGACTTTGAGGCGCGAAGGGCGCGCGAAGAATATCAGCCCCCACAGCACGTGCGTCAATTCGTGGCCTAGCACGTACGTCTTCACCGGATGCGGCATGAAGCTCCAGAAAAGCGAAAACGCCGCCATGCCGCCCAGCAGCGCGAGGCTTTCGATCGACAGGCCCCCGATGAGACCGACCGAACGGAACAGCGCGTCGATGAATACACGCGTCGCCGCCCAGCACGCCGGCAGCATCGCCAGCGCGAGCAGGAAGCGCGTCAAGCCTGCGAAAATCCGGCCGCGTTCCTTCACCGCCCGGCCTCGCCTTCGAATATGAACACGAGTTCGCCCGGGAAAACGCGCTTGTTCTGGCGCGCAATCGCTTCAACGAATTCGGAATCGGTCTTGAAGCGCTGCTGATATTCCTTCAAACGGGCTATCTCGCGCTTCTTTTCTTCGATTTCCGCGCTCAAGCGGGTGTCGCGGCGCTTCAGCGCGCAAGAGCGCAGATACGCCGGCCACGCCGAAGCCGCGCCGCCTGCGATGACAACTATGACGATGAGCGCTACAAACGTCTTCGTCAGTTTCTCTCCTATCGTTCTTTTCACGCCGCAGATTATACCAAATTTTTTCTTACCTTTGTCTATTGACAACGCGAAAAAATATGAGAAAATATACGCCGTTCTCTGCTGAATAGGCGGAGAGCGTTCAAGTATAAGGAAAAATACATGAGAATCAAGGCCACCAAAACGAACGCGGCTCAGGTGGTCGTCTCCAAGAAGACGACTCCCACCGCCGCGAAGAAGGCAAGAAAGACCGAAACTCGCGAGGTCGTTTTCACTGTTCATGCCGAACGCGGCAAGAACGTGTTCGTCGCCGGCGAGTTCAACAACTGGGATCCTACGGCAAAGAAGATGGCTTTCAAGGTCAGGGAAGGCATCTACACCGCTTCCATGAAGCTCGCCCCCGGCGACTACCAGTACAAGTTCGTCATCGACGGAACCTGGTGCGCGGATCCGGAGAATGTGAACTCCGTCGCCAACGACCAGGGCACCTTCAACTCCGTCATCACGGTCAAGTAATCGTGGCGCGCGCCGCGCGCATGTTTGCCATGCGCTCGTTTTGCGCCCCTCTATAGGTGGTTCTCCACTCGCAAAGCGGCACTGAACGGCCTTGATGGTTGTCCAGTGTCGTTTGCTATTGTTTTTGCGCCCCTTCGTGCAAAAACTCTACACTTCAGAATCCGACGCTCCCCCCGGCAAAGCCGGGTTTTGTACCCCGCAGGATCGGCCACGTTCGCGACTTTTGTCGTATGCTCTGGCGACTGGAGTCGCCCGTGCTGGCGACCCTAGTCGCCTTTGCAAGCGACTGGAGTCGCCTTTGCAAGCGACTAGAGTCGCTTTGGCTCGCGACTGGAGTCGCCTTCGCAAGCGACTAGAGTCGCCTTCGCTCGCGACTGGAGTCGCCCCGGCGCGCAACCCACATCAGGAGGGACGCGCTCCCGCGCGTCCACCGGCCGCGCCGGAGCGCGTTCCTCCGCCGTTCGTGCGGTGGTGTAGCGCAAAGCCC
>DEWI01000062.1:0-422 GCA_002363575.1 Verrucomicrobia bacterium UBA3214
TCCGTGCATTCGTCGATGCGCGCAAGCGCGCGCCGCGCGTCTTCGAGCGCGGTGAACGCGAAATTCAGGCCGGCGCGGTAGTGCGCGTCCACCAGCACATAACGGATTTCGCGTCCCGTCCACCCCTTTTCGAGGAGGTCGCGGAGCGTGAAAAAGTTGCCCAGGCTCTTGGACATCTTCTCGCCATTGACGCGCAAATGCGCGCAGTGCATCCAAGTCTTGACGAACTCCCTGCCCGTCGCCGCCTCGGCCTGCGCGATCTCGTTTTCATGGTGCGGGAACAGGTTGTCTATGCCGCCGGTGTGCAGATCGAAAGTCTCGCCGAGATACTTCATCGACATCGCCGAGCATTCGATATGCCAGCCCGGGCGCCCGCGCCCCCACGGAGAATCCCAGCCGACGGGGCCGTCCGAAGGCTCCCA
>DEWI01000062.1:502-4482 GCA_002363575.1 Verrucomicrobia bacterium UBA3214
GTTCTCCTTGTCGTACTCGTCGCCGAGGCAGCGCGCCCCGGTGCGCTGGTTGTCGAAATCTATATGCGCCAGCTTCCCGTAGCCGGGGAATTTGCGCACGTTGAAATACACGCTGCCGTCGTCGCTCTGGTAGGCGATGCCCTTTCCCACGAGCCGCGAGACGAGCGCTATCATCTCCGGGATGTGGTCGGTGGCCGCGGGATACACCTCTGCCGGCTCGATATTCAAAGTCTTGAGGTCGGAGAAGAAGGCGTCCTTGTAGGTCTTCGTATATGCGGTCAGCTCCACGCCGGCGGCGTTCGCGCCGCGTATCGTCTTGTCATCGACGTCCGTGAGGTTCATGACCTGGCGGACCTTCCAGCCGTTGAACTCGATCGTCCTGCGCAGAATATCCTCGAATACGTAGGCGCGGAAGTTGCCGATGTGGGCGTAGTTGTAAACGGTCGGCCCGCACGTGTACATGCGGACTTCACGGCCGTCCAGCGGCGCGAACTCCTCTTCGCGCCGCGTCAAAGAATTCATCACTTTCATGCTCATCAAGCGATATTATACCATAAAACATCCCGGCTCGCACGGCGGGCCGAGATAAAACCGGGTGCGCAGCCGGCTTCATGGCGGCGGCGTTCAATAATCTAAGAGCACCCGAACGGCGTCGGCGAAATCGCGATAGTCGTAGATGACGATATGGTCCATGCCCTTGATGCGCACGTGGCTGTCGCCGCCGCCATCGGCGAAATCGTCGCCGATGAAGACGATGTCGTCGAGGGTGTAGCCGTTGTCCTTCGCCCATGCGAGAGTCGCGTCGTACTTGTTGTATTCGAGGCCGGCGAAATCGAACGACGTAGAGCCGCCGATATACACGGAGAAATCCTTGAAGATTTCGCAGACCTCCTTGTACATGGCGCGGCGCTTCTTCCTGTCGGGATCGAATGCGACCTTGTGTTCGGCGGAAGGCGAAGTCCCCAGCAGACCGAAAGTCACCATCCCGGATGCGTGGAACTCCAGCGGCTGGCCTTCATATTCGGTGTAGCCGTACTTTGCGCGCAGGCGATCCGTCTTTTCGCGGAAGAAGGCGCGGTCCACCTCGTTCGTCACGGCCTTGACGATGCGGAAATTCCCGTCCGCCGCCTTTGCGACCTGCATTCCGTAGTTGCCGACAATGTCGATCGGGTACTCGCCCATCTGGCGGTAGATGCGCGGCGCGTTGCCCGCGCCGATCATCACGCACTTGAAAGTCTTGTCGAGAGCGCGCAGCGCCGCCATGTTGTGCGCCGGGATCGGCGAGCGATGCTGGCAGAGCGTCGCATCCAGATCCATCGCCACCACCTTCTTCGGCCGCCCCTCGACGGCGCGCGCGAGCAGTCCAGGATAGTCGCTGGCGACGCGGTCCGCGCCCTTCGCGGCGAATGCGTCGTAGTCGCGCTTCGAATTGCATGGCGAAAGCCGCACGCTCATCCCTGCGGCGTGCGCGTGCGCGACCATCTCCTTCGCCGTCTCCGTCCCTGACGCCGCGACGGCGGAGCAGCCGAGCGCCTGCGCGCGCGCAAGCATAGTCTCGTCGAGCGCGCCGCCGCTGTTCAGGCAGAGCGGCGCGCCGGGCGCGACGCGGCGCATCGTCGCCAGCGCCGCTTCGCTTGCGCTCGCGAGGACATACGCGCCCTCCGCTAGGCGGCGCCGCGCGGTCCCGGCGACGCCGCGGCAGTATTCATCCAGCGCTGCGCCCGTGTATGGCGGCTTGCCGGGCGCCGCCTGCATGATGATTTCGACGAACACGTCCTTGCGGCCCGCGAAAACCGCCAGAGCCTCATCGAGAGTCGGGACAGGCTCCGAACACGCCTGGAGGCGCAAGCGCCGCACTTCCTCGAGCGTCATGTCCTCGAGCGTGCCTTTGCCGTCGCTGGTCCGCGAGACTTCCGCGTCGCGCATCACAACGAGCGCACGGTCTTTCGTGAAGCGGACATCCAGCGTGAAGGCTTTGATGCCCTTGGCGAGACTCGTCTTGAATGCTCCGGAGGCGTTCACATCGTACTCGCCCTGCCCGCCGCGTTCGGCGACTATCACTGGAGAAGCAAAGGCGAAAACCGCGCAAAGCGCGGCCGCCGCGAGAGTTGCTAGCGTCTTCATTTTTCCTTGTTTCCTTTCAGATTTCCCCGCCCTCAAAACATGCGGCCGGCCGCAATATCCGCGAAGCGATCCATCAAGCCCAGCTCGAGCGCGAGATCCAGCCCGAAGTAGCGGTTGCGCATATACGGCACGCCGCGCAGCGTCTGGCGGAAACGCGCTTCGTCGATGCCGATTTCGCGCGGCGACACCGGAGCGCCCGCGAGGCGCAGTTTCTCGCGCACTTCGTCGAAAGGCAGAAGCTGCGCGCGCAGCCGCGGCGCCAGCTCCGGCCAGGCGGCTTTCAGCGTCGCGAGCTGCGTGCGCAGCGCGTCGCGCGCCGGATACTTCTTCGCATACTCGATCTTCGCGCGCTTGACATGCGCCGGGCGCGCGCCGAAAATTTCCGGGAACGCCGCCTCGAATTCGCCGAATGCCGCCGGCCACGCCGCCACCGCTTTTTCGATGTCGAAAGAAGCGAAATCGAAGTCGAGCAGCATCTCGAGCGCCAGCGTCGATGCGAGCGTGCCGATGCCTACTTTGAAGCCATGCGAAACAGGCTTGCCCGCGAAAGTCAAATCCTCCATGTCCCAATAGTGCGAGACCTGGTGTTCCGTGCCGCTCGCGGGGCGCGACGATCCCATCGCCTGCATCGCGAAGCCGCTCATCACCAACCCTTCGCAGAGCTTGCGCACCTCCGCCTCGTCGCCGGCCGCGCATCCCGCCGGATTGGCGAGCGCGTCTTTCAGCGAAGGCTGCACAAGCTCCCACGCGAGCGCGTGTATCGCTTCGGAGCCGATCGCGTCGGCGAGCATCCAATCTGCGCCGGCGGGGATCTTCGCCATCAAATCGGCATACCCGCTCGCGGTCATTTCGCGCGGCGCGGCCGCCGCCACGGCGCTATCGACGATGCAGCCCAGCGGCGCCGGGCACTCCAGCGTCTGCTTCATGCCGTCTTTCGTTATCGCCGCGCCATACGCCGTGTAGCCATCCATCGACGCCGCCGTGCCGACGACAAAATACCGCCGCGAGCATTCGTGGGAAGCGCGCTTCACCAAATCGTTTATCGTCCCGGAGCCGACGGCCACGGGAACGGCGCCGCGCGGCGCCGCCGCTATCGCTTCGCGCACTTCCTCGACGCGATCGTACGTCGCGTGGAAATTTGGCGAATCCGCGCCCACCATGTGCTCGGCGACGGCGATGCCGGCCTCTCGCAACACCGCCTGGACGCCTTCGCCGGCCGCCGCGCGCGTGTTCGCGTCATTGAAAACAAGCGCCTGCGTCGCGCCGGGGAAAAGGTCTTTCATCATCCCGGCGGCGGCGCGCGCCGCGCCAGACCCGAGTTCGCAAGCCTTCGTATCGCTCGCAGACGCGAGCGCCTTCTCGATCTTCGTCATTCCTTTTCTCCCCTGCCGCACTTAAACGGCAAAATACACGACCGCAATTTTTCGGTTTGCAGCTATTGTACCATATTCCGCCGGATGTGTGCAAGCGCCGCCCCATGCCAATCCGTCCCCCGCACGCGCAAGGTTCGATAGAAACCTGAAAAAACGGCAGAATCGCCGTGCGCCGGAATTGCCGCCGCTTCGTCGCAGCGCGTTTCCGGAGCCGACCGGACGGCGCGCGTTATGACGCATGGCAATTATTTTCAATACGCCGTTATGGGATATCGAACCAGTTGTAGCCGGCGTTTCCGCAGACTTCGACGATCGCTACGGCGATTTCGCTTTTCCAGTCGGGACGGCGCGCGAGCGCCTGGCGGTAGGCGAGCGCCTGCGAAACCGTCTCCGCGTCTGGTTCCGTCCGCCCGAGTACGCGACCTTTCTCCGCCGCCGCGTTCGTGAAATACTTGAACTCGACGAGTTGCGCGGGCTTCGCGA
>DEWI01000160.1 GCA_002363575.1 Verrucomicrobia bacterium UBA3214
ACCGGCGTAACCGTCATGCGGATGGGCGAAGGCATGGACGACGGCCCGATCATGCTCCAGGCCTACGAGCCGATCTACTCCGACGCGACGGGCGGCAGCTTGATGCGCGATCTCGCGCTCACCGGCGGCGTCACGCTCGCCAAAGCGATAAGACTCATGGCCGACGGCGCGCTGCCTCCGGAAATCCCCCAAGTCTCCGATGACGCCACCTTCGCGCCGAAATTGAAAAAGACGGACGGGCTTATCGACTGGACCGCCCCGGTGCTCGTCACGGAGCGGCGCATACGCGCATACCATCCCTGGCCGTGCTGCTACACTTTCCTGCCGCAGCGCCTGCGCAAACGCGGCTCCACCGGGCGCATCGCCGTCCTCAAGGCGGAAATCTGCCCCGGCATGGATCCCGGCTGGCGCGAAGCGCCGTGCGGCACCGTCGTGAAGACCACGCGCGAAGGACCGATCGTGAAGTGCGGCGACACGGCGCTGCGCCTCCTGGAAGTCAAGCCCGAAGGCTCGGGCGCCATGAGCGCGGGCGCGTTTCTGCTGGGGCGTCCGCTCGCGCCCGGCGACATCCTCGGAGAATGAATGCGCGCCGCGCCGCGCCTCTCCGCCGGCGCGGCCGGAATTTCGCGCGGGTGGCGCGCCGCACGGACCCTATGCGCAGCAACATCCACCACTTGATATTATTGACCATGAACCGCGAAGAAACGATAGCAAGGATCAAGGAGACGATCGTCGAATCCCTCGAACTCGAGGACATCGCCCCGGAGGATATTTCGACGGACGACGCGCTCTTCGGCGACGGCCTCGGGCTGGACTCGATCGACGCGCTGGAGCTGGGGATGGCGCTGCGCAAGAAGTTCGGCGTCACCTTCTCGAAAGACCCCGCGACGAACAAGAAGGTTTTCGCCTCCGTCGCCGCCCTTGCCGACTACATCACGGGAGAAGCGAAATGACGAAACAGGAAATAGAGAAAACCGTCCGCGACGTCCTCGCAAAGGATTTCGAAGTCGATCCCGCGCGCCTGACGCCGCAGACCAACCTCTTCACGGATCTCGATCTCGACTCCATCGACGCCATAGATCTCGTCGTCCGCCTCCAGCAGGAGACGGGCAGGAAGGTCAATCCCGAGGACTTCCGCGAAATCCGCACCCTCGAAGACGTGGTCGCCGCGATCGAGAAAATCGTCGCCGCCGCCGAGTAGGCGCGGCGCGGCGCGGCGTCCGCTTGCCTCGCGCAAGAGGCAAAAGGCGTAGCGCCGGTTCCGCCGGCGAAGGAAATCCGCACTGCGATGTTTTCGGCGATATTCTGCGTGCTTTTCGGCCTGTCGCTCCTGCCGGGGCGCAAACCGCTCTGCCTGCGCTTCGCGGAGAGGATTTCCGGAGGCATAATGCCGCAGGGCGCGGAAGGCTATTGCCGGCGCCTCACGTGGATATGGTTCTTCGCGCTGATGGCGCTGGCCGCCGCGCAGTCTTTCGATTGGCGCGCCGGCTTCGCCTCGCCGCTCGCCGTCGCCGCGATCTTCGCGATCGAAGCGCGCGTGCGCAGACGGCGCTTTTCGCGCGTCTTCCGCACCAGCGGCTCTACAGGCGCGGCGAAGACCGTCGAGAAACCTTTCGAGACGCTGGCGCGCGAAGTCGCGATGCACGCCGCGCACTACGCGCCGCTCATCGACGCCGCGACGGGTTCGGACCGCTCGCGCATGCAATTCATCGCGACGATCGAGCCTGGGCACATGTACGGAACGCTGTGGCGGGAGATGCTGCCTGCCGCGCTCGGCTGCCCCGTCGATGCGGAAGTCGTGCGCTCCCCGGAGGCGCTCGTCGCGAAGATGCGCGCCGCCGCGCACGTCTTTCTCGTGACGACGCCGTCGTTTCTCGAGCGCTTCACGGCGTACGCAGGCCAATACGACATCCCCGGAAACATCTTTGAAATCATCTCCAGCGGCGCGCTGCTTTCCGCGGCCGTCGCGGCGCGCGCGCGCGAAGTCTTCGGGATCGCGCCGCGCGAGATTTTCGGCTCCACGGAGACTGGCGGCGTGGCGTGGCGCAGGCAGGAGGAGGGCGGCGAGCGCTGGCGCGTCTTCGCCGCCGTCCGCGTCTCTTGCGGGCGGGGTGCGCGCGAGGGGCGGCTGGTCGTGCGCTCGCCCTATTCCTTCAAGCGGAACTACACGATGGGCGACACCGTCAGGCTGGACGCCGGCGCGCGCTCCTTCACGCTCCTGGCCCGCGCCGACAGATGCGTCAAGATCAACGAAGTCTTGGTTGACCTCGCCGAAATGGAGGACCGCGTGCGCGCGCTCGGCTTTGCAGACTGCGCCCTCGCCGTCCTCGAAGGCGCGCGCGGCCCAATGCTAGGCGCAGCGATCGTGTGCGGCGACGGCCGCGAACGCCCGGCGCCGCTGGAAATCCGCAAAGCTCTCGCGAAGCTCTTCCCGAAAGGCACGGTGCCGAAACGCGTGCGCTTCTTGCGCGCGCTGCCGCGCAATGCGCAGGGCAAGGTCGTCGCAGAGCGCATACGCGCCATCCTCTCGTCTTCGCTCGTGGAGCCTGCGCTGCACGACGCGAGCGTATCGCGTGGGCGCTTCGCGGCGCACATGCGCTTCGACGGCACGGAGCCATATTTCTCCGGGCACTTCCCCGGCTTCCCTCTCCTGCCCGGCGTCGCGCAGCTCGGCCTCGCCGTGCGCTGGTCCGAAGCGCTCGCTGGAACGCCGCAGACGCTAGCGCGCGCCAAAAAAATCAAGTTCACAACGCCTATCCGCCCCGGCGACGACGTCGGCATCGCGCTCGAAATGCGCGGCGAGCGCGAAATCGCCTACGAATTCACCGCGAACGGCGCGCCCGCCTCCTCCGGAATCCTCGAATTCCTGCCTTCCGCGCCGCAACCGCAAACACGGAGCGAGCCATGAACCTGATCTGCCTGCTGGCGGCCGCCGCGCCTTTCATCTCGCAAATCCCGCAGGAAATCCTCGATCGCCTCACTGCGACAAACGAGACTTCCGGCGTGTTCACGCAGACGAAGCGCTTTCCGGACGGCCCGTCTTTCGTCTCTAGCGGCGACTGGAGAATCCGCCCAGGCAAGGATTTCACCTGGCGCATCCGCGAGCCTTTCGAAGCCGTCTTCTCCGCCGACAAGACCAAATACACCTATTCCAACGAAGACGAGCGCGTCACGCGGCCGCTCGCCGACTTGAAGGACTTCCCCGGCCTCGATGCCCTCGAAAGCGGCGACTTCTCCATCTTCTTCAAAGCTTTCGACGCACTCTACAAGAAGGAGCCGGACGGCACCTTCCACATCCTGGCCAAGCCCAAGGAACCGCGCATCGCGAAAGTCCTTTCCCGCGTCGAGGCCGACGGCACTCTGGCGGACTGGACGCTCCGCGCCACGTTCGCGGACCGCTCGTCTTTCGAAATCCGCATCCAGGACGCCAAGACGCCGCCAGCCCCGTAGCGCCGCCGCTTCGCCATCCCGTCAGCAGGCGTAATGCCAGTGTATCGCCGGCGAATTCGGGTAGTGGCGGATGATACGCTGGAAACCGCTCGCGAGCGCTTCGGCGCTCGGGAAGCCGCGGCACTCCGAAAGCTTCGCCTTCTCCGCGAAACTCTCTTTATTCAGCGCCCAGCATCTATGCGCCACGGAGTCGGGGGTGTTAGCACCCTTCTTGCCGCCGCGCACGAGCGGAAACTTCTCCGTCAGCGCCAGCACGAGCCGCATTTCTTCGCGGCGCGTCGCGTTCAGCCCTCTCAGGCAGGCTTCTGGATCGGCGGGATCGTCGCGCCCGCGCAGGTTCTCTCCCGTTATCCCCGCGACTTTCGCAAGCACCCGCGTCGCGCAACGGTTCTGCGCGATGGATTTGTCAATCGCGCTCGCCGCGATGTTTAGGCCGTTGATTGCGACTTGCGCGATCTGCTGCATGTTGTCGATCTCCCCCGGCGGAGGCGTGGCGACGGCCGCGCGCGCTTTCGCGCGCTCTTCGTCGAGACGGACGATCTTCAACAGCAGGAACTGGAACACGCGATCCGATTCGTCGATCAGTTTCTCCAGTTCCGCGCGCACCGCCTCCGGCGAATCCAGCTCCGGAGAAACCGCCTTCCAGAGATTGCGCAGCCGCCGGTAGAACGCATAGACTTTCTCGTGCGCTTCCGCGCCGAACGCCTGCCGCACGACGTCCGCGAACGACTGCAAGGCGAATTCCAGCCCCGTGAAGCGCCACTGCTCGAACTTCTCGTAGTTCCCGGCGGACGACTTCATCGTCCGCAGCATGCGGCGCAGCCGGAACAGCAGCGGACGGCGCTCTTCGTCGTTCTCCGTCCTCCGCTGCTCGACGGCCATGCCGCCGTCCGCGTAATTCCCCATGAAATACGGCAGAAGCGCGTCTTCCGAAAACAGTATCTGCCCGATCACGAGGAGTATCCCCTCTTCAACCCAATTGACCCGCGACATCAATTCCAGCGTGAACAGGCGGCTGTCCATCGTCTTCGCCTGCTTGCGCGTCAGGCGTATGCCGAAGCGCCCGATCGGCCCTTTGCACTGGGCCTGCGAAAAACTTTCAGTTGTCAAAGATATTTGTTCTCCGCTACTGTACAGTCTCATGGCCGGCCCCCCTGACTTCCCAGCCGCGAACTTCCACGGCGTGCAAAACTGCATGCGGGCATATTCATGCTTCGCAAGGCGTTTTGCACGGGAAATTCGCTCTGGGCGAAATATTTTGAATGGCGGCCCCGGCGGGACTCGAACCCACTACCCACTGCTTAGAAGGCAGTTGCTCTGTCCAGATGAGCTACGGGGCCGTGAAACGCCCATATTATACCATATTTCCCGCCTCCGCGGGGGCGGCATATTGGCGCGAACGGCAAATATCCGCCCTTCCGCCTCCCCCGCGCAAACAATTGCGCACCGGGCGCTTGGATTTATTGCCAGGGTGGTTTGCGGAAGCGAACCACCTCCTTCCCGCGGCGCGGCCGCTTTGACGGTGCCGAATCAAATATGGTATAATACCTGCCGACGATGAAGACTCTTGAGAGATACGTATTTAAATCCTTTCTGTCGAGTTTCGTACTGGCGTTTCTCGTATTGAGCTTCGTCTTGACGATCGGTCTGCTGGTGCAAATCGTATCTTTCGTGCTCGATGGCGTCGGCGCTTCGCTCGTCGCGGAATTCGCCGCCGTCAGTTTCCCGGAAACGATGCAATGGACGATACCGCTGGCGCTGCTCGTCTCCAGCATTCTCGTCTTCTCCCGCCTTTCCGCCGATAGCGAAATCGCCGCGATGCGCTCGTGCGGAGTGGATTTGGCGAGCATAATGAAGTGGCCGGTGCTGTTCGCGCTCGCCTGCACCGTGCTAGGCGCGTGGGTGAACAACGAAATCGTGCCGCGCGGCCACGAGGTGCGGCGCAGCCTGAAATCCCGCGTCAGCGTGGATACGGGGCTGGAGCTTCTCGAGCCCGGCCTGTGGATAGAGGATTTCCCGAAACTGAAGCTCTACTTCGGCGCGAAAGAAGGGAACTGGCTCTTCGATCTCGTCGTCATGGACTACACCGATTCGCGCGTGGACAGGATGATACGCGCGTCCAAGGCGCTCGTCGAGAGCGTCGGCCGCGATATCCACCTGGATCTCTACGGCGTGACGATCGACCCGCTGGACGCCGACCATCCGGGAATGGCGCGCGCCGCGCGCTGCCAGCACGTCATCGAAAACGCCCTCGAAGACTCCTCGTACACGAAGAAAGGCAAAGACCTCAGATTCTTCGAGCTGGTCAAGAAAATATCCGGCATGAAAAAGCTCAACGAGCGCGCCGCCGCCGGCGCCGATGCCGACGGCGACAAGGCGGCGGCGGAAAAGCTCAAGCGCAACATGAAGCGCGCGCGCTCCAAGTTGAAAGTCGAGCTTTCCAAGCGTTTTGTCTTCGCGGCCGCGTCGCTCTGCTTCGTCCTCGTGGGAATCCCGCTGGGGATACGCTCGCAGCGCAAGGAGAGTTCCATCGGGATGGCGATCGCTCTCGCCGTCGCGCTCGGATACTACATGGTCGTGATACTCATGATAAGCCTGCAAAAGGCATACCAGATACACCCGGAATTTCTGATCTGGCTGCCCGTCGCGTTCTCGCTGGGCCTCGCGGCGCGCTTCATCGCCAAAAACAGATGAGCCGCCGCGCCGGACGCGCAACACACAACCTTTGAACCTGCTGGAATTTCCCGAAAGGAGAAAACATATGGCAAAAATCCACCCGACGGCAATTGTCGAAGACGGCGCCATCCTCGGCGAAGATGTCGCAATCGGGCCGTACGCGCGCGTTGGCGTCAACGCGAAAATCGGCGATGGCACGACGATCGGCCAAGGCGCGATAATCGACGGGCACACGACCATCGGCTCCATGTGCCAGATATTCCCGTACGCGCTCATCGGCATGAAGACGCAGGACCTCAAATACCAGGAAGGCTCTGTAAGCTTCGTCGAGATCGGCGACAGGACGGTGATACGCGAATTCGCCACCGTCCACCTCGGAACGAAAGACGGCGAAAAGACCATAATCGGCAACGACTGCCTTTTCATGGCCTACTGCCACGCGGCGCATGGCGTCATTCTCGGCGACCATGTAATCTGCTCCAACAACGTGCAGCTCGCCGGCGACGTCCACCTCCAGGACTGGGCGATCGTGGGCGGCAGCTGCGCCGCGCACCAGTTCGTCACCGTCGGCAGGCACTCGATGACCGGCGGCATGGTGAAAATCCGCCAAGACTCCCCGCCGTACATGCTCGTGGACGAAGACGCCGGAAACCAGAAAGTGATCGGAGTGAATGTAGTCGGCCTCACGCGCCGCGGCTTCAAAAAGGAAATCGTCGCCGCGCTGAAAGAGGCGCACAGGCTGATCTACCGTTCGGGGCTGAACCGCACGCAGGCGCTCGACCGCGTCGAACACGATATCGAACCTTGCGAAGAAATCGCCACACTGGTGGATTTCTACCGCCACTCTACGCGCGGCGTCTGCTGAAGACGCGCGCCCGCGGCGGCGCGCCGGAGCTTGAAAGGAAGGCTTGATGGAAGGCAATATGGACAATCCGCGCCTGGCGGGCGGCGAGACCGCCGAATACGTGCGCAAGGCGACGTTCGATTCCCGCGAAGTGCGTCCGGGCATGACGTTCATCGCGCTCAAAGGCGAAAAGGCCGACGGCCGGGATTTCATTCCCCAGGCCGTCGCCAAAGGCGCCACGCGGATACTGATCGGCCAGGATGAACTCGAGCGCGCGGCGAAAGAACGCCGCGCCGCGCTTCGCGCAAAAGTCGTCGGCGTGACAGGATCGGCCGGGAAGACGACGACGAAAGAGCTTCTCAAAGCGTTCCTCTCGAAAATCGGCAAGACGCACGCGACGGAGGGGAATTTCAACAACCATATCGGCCTGCCCCTAACCATACTCGACTGCCCGGACGACGCCGATTTCCTCGTGCTGGAAATGGGCACGAACCATCCGGGGGAAATAGCGCATCTGTGCGAGATCGCCCTGCCTGATTCCGCCGTCCTCACGAACGTCGGCACCGCGCATATCGAATTCTTCGGCACGCGCGAAGCCATCGCAAGAGAAAAAGGCGTGTTGATCGGCGCGGCGAAGGAATTCGGCGTCGTGAATGCAGACTGCTTCGGACTGGACGAAATCCCGCGAGAGCGGCGCGTCTTCGCTTCCCGCCCAAGCAAAAGGTTCGAGGACGCCGTGGCGAGCGTCCTGCCGGGCAAACACAACCTCGCGAACGCTTCGCTCGCTTTCACGCTCGCGAACCGTTACGGCATCGACGAAGACGGCGCCATCGCGGCGCTCGAAGGCTTCGCGCTGCCAGGCGCGCGCTGGCGGAAATCCTCGCGCGACGGCGTGAATTACATCGACGACACCTACAACGCCAACCCGGATTCGATGGTCGCCGCGCTCGAGACATTCGCGGCGCAGCCATGCGCGGGACGCCGCATCGCCGTCCTCGGCGATATGTTCGAGCTTGGAGAAAGGTCGCTCGAATTCCACCGCCTGGTCTTCGAAAAAGCCGCGGCGCTGCCGATCGATCTCGTTGTCGCCGTTGGCGAAATGTCTGCGCAATGCAAAGCGGACGCCTCGTATCCCGACGCCGCCGCGCTACACGCCGCGCTAGGCGCCATCGCGCGCCCCGGCGACACGGTCCTCCTCAAAGCCTCCCACGGCATGCACCTCGGGCTGGGAAACGACTGAACACCGCCCTGCGGCATGCACCTGACGCAATGCGCGAACAATTGAAATCCCGGTTTGGTTTCCTGATGCTGGCGGCGGGATGCGCCGTCGGCCTCGGCAATGTATGGCGCTTCCCGTTCGTCGTCGGCCAAAACGGCGGCGCCGCGTTCGTGCTCGTGTATCTTGCATTCCTCGCGATACTCGGCTTCCCGCTTCTCGTGGCGGAACTCGCGATAGGCCGCGGCGCCGCCCGCGGCCTCGGCACGGCGATGCCGCGGCTGGCGGCTTCCTGCAAGCCCTTCTGGCGGCGCCTTGCGCTTACAGTGTTCGCAGGCAATTTCGTGCTGATGATCTACTATACGGATGTCGCGGGGTGGCTCGCGCGCTATGCCTGCGACTACGCCACCGGCGCGATGTCCATCCTCGAGCAAAGCCAGACCGAAAGCTTCGCGAAGCACTTTGAAACCGTCAGGCAAAGCCGCCTGCATTGCGCTCTCTGGATGGCCGGCACCGTCGCGGCGGCCGCTCTCATATGCCGCGCCGGCGTCGTCAAAGGCGTCGAGAGAGTGACGAAGTTTCTCATGGTCTCCCTCCTCGCGCTGCTCGGCGCGCTGGCCGCCAAAGCCCTCACGCTTCCCGGCGCCGCCGAAGGCGTGCGTTTCTACCTCTATCCCGACTGGGCGAAATTCATGGAGCATCCATGGCGCGCCATACTCGAAGCGATGGGCCAGGCGTTCTTCACCCTTTCGCTCGGCGTAGGCTGCATGACGATTTTCGGCAGCTACATCCCGCGGCGGCATTCGCTCGTCAAAGAAGCGGCGTGGATAATCGCGATAGACACGCTCGTCGCCATTCTCGCGGGCCTCGTGATTTTCCCCGCCTGCATATCATGCTCGATATCGCCATCAAGCGGCCCCGGGCTGATCTTCATCGCGCTGCCGGAAGTCTTTTCGCGCATGGCCGGCGGCGCGTTCTGGGGCTTTGTTTTCTTCCTCTTCCTGGGGTTTGCCGCATTCACGACAATCATCGCCGTGTTCGAATGCCTCATCGGCGGCCTCTGCGACGAACAGGCCGCGCCAGGCCGCCGCGGCGCGATCTCGCTTGGCGTGGGCGCGGCGGTGGCGCTCGCATCGCTGCCGTGCATTCTCTGGCAGCCTGTGCTGGGCTGGGAGGATTTCGCCGTTTCGCAGCTCTGGCTTCCGCTGGGCGCGCTGGCGCAATGCGTTTTCACGACTTGCCGCGCCGGCTGGGGATGGAAAGGCTTCAGAGACGAGGCGAGCGCGGGCGCGGGCGCGCCCATGCCGCAATGGATGCGCCTGCATATGACGGCGGCAATACCTCTCTTGATAATCGCCGTAATCCTCGCCGGCATTTTCTCGACTTGACATGATCATCCTCGGCGTCGATACATCGCTCAGATCGAGCGGCTACGGCATTCTCGAGACGGCAGGCTCGCGCATGCGCGCTCTCGACTTTGGCAACATCCCCAATGCGCGCGATCTGCCCGTCTCCGCATGCCTGCGCGCGATCCACGGGAAAATCGCCTCGCTGATCGAACAATGGCAGCCGCAGGTCGCCAGCATCGAAAAGGTCATCTACGGCAAAAACGCCAATACGATGATGGTGCTTGGCGAAGCGCGCGGCGCCGTGATCGTGGCCGCCGCCGCCGCAGGCCTCCCGATCTACGAATACGAGCCGCGGCGCGTCAAGAGAGCCGTATGCGGAAACGCCTTGGCCGAGAAGCCGCAGATTCAGCGCATGGTCAAGGCCCTGCTGGCGCTCGACTCCATACCGCAAAACGACGCGGCCGACGCGCTCGCGCTCGCGATTTGCCACGCGCACGCCGGGAGGACGGTCATCGGCGGCGATGCCAGCCTCGTCTGAAGCGCCGCCCGCAACCTTCGCAAACAATCATGAACACCGCCTGCATGACTATCCAGAACCTGCACGACGAATTGGCAAGAGGCTCGAGAGTCCTTCTGATGACGCGCCACGCGGAACGCCCGCATATCGATCCGGAAGACCCGACATTCGGAGAAACGCTGCCGATCACGGAAAACGGGCGGCGCATGGCCGGAGAATTGGGGCGCTCGCTCCGCACGCCGCACGCCGTGCAGTTCATGGCCAGCCCCCTTCGCCGCACGCGCATGACGGCCGCCTGCATCGCGGCCGGCATGGGGCTTTCCGGACGCTGGAGCTTCGACACCATCCCCACCGACCCGCTGATCGGCAACGACAGCTTCTACTACGCCGACGTCAGGCAAGTCTGGCAGCTTTTCCGCGGCGGCGAATTCTACCGCCCGGTGATAGAATATTGCACGACCGGCATGCAGACCGGATTCCGCGAACTGCATGCCGCGACGGACATGCTGGAAAAGCATGTCGTGGCGAAATTCACCGCGCAGCTCGGCATCTTCACCACCCACGACCTTTTCATCGCCGCTTTCCTCTCGGCGCGCGGCGCCGCCCCTAAGTGGTCGGAAGAGAATTGGGTCGGCTTCTGCGACTCCGCCGCGATCGTCATCGCGCCGGATTCATCGCGCCGCTACGCGCTCGTGAAATGCGGCTCGTGAAAGCCGCCCGGCATCGCCGCGGCCTCAAACCGCGGCGATGCACTCGATTTCGACTTTGACGTCTTTCGGAAGGCGCGCCACTTCGACGCACGAGCGCGCGGGCTTCGTATCGCCGAACATTTCCGCATAGACCGCGTTCAACGCCGTGAAGTCGTTCATGTCCTTGACGAACACTGTCGTCTTCACGACTTTGGAGAGCGACGAACCGGCGGCCGCGAGGACGGCCGAAAGATTCGCGATCGACTGGCGCGTCTGCTCTTCGATCGTCTCTGCGCGCACGCAACCCGCCGATGGATCTATCGGAATCTGCCCGGAGCAGAATATGAATCCGCCGGCCTTGACGGCTTGAGAATACGGGCCCAGCGCCTTCGGCGCGTTTTCCGTGTGAATGGTTTCCATTGCGCTCCTTCCAGCAAAAAAAA
>DEWI01000051.1:0-3538 GCA_002363575.1 Verrucomicrobia bacterium UBA3214
GCGATCGTCGCGGCGATAGTGTTGGCGTATTCCGTCCAGGCGCCGGGGTACGACTCCGGGTAGGGGTCGTCCTCGCCTGTCGCGCCCGTATAGACGAACCGCACCTCGGAAAGATGATTCTCGAGAATGCGCGTGAAATCGTCGTTCTCCGGCAGGCCGTTGCGCTCCGCCGCGGCGCTCGCCAGCCGCAACGCCCTCACAGGCTCCAGCAGCGCAAGACGCCGCTGCTTAAGCTCGATTTTCGCGCAGGCCTCCGCGTCGTTCTCCATCGCGGCTTTCAGATGCTCGATGTTGAGCCGCCCGATCTCGTTGATCAACTCGCCCTGCCGGCGCGCCGCGGCGAGCGCCGCGGCGTCGCCGCCGCTTTGCAGATGGTTTTTCGTGCGCACGGCGAGAAAGACATCGACGCCGAGCAGCGCCAGCAGGAATACCGCCACCAGCACCAGCAATAGATACAGGACGACCTGCCCTTCGCGTGCGTTCTTCATTGGCTCAGTTCCAATCGTTCATGTAGAGCTGGTAGTGGCTCTCGATCTCCGCGCCGCCCTGGAGATGGAATTCGTCGGTGTCGAGATCGACCGCCGCTTCCACGACGGGAGCGACGCCGAACGAACTCGCATCGACATCGACGCCGGTATGCGGCCACCATTCGTAGTTCAAGATGCCGCGCGCCACGCTCTCGCTCCTGCTCGCCAGGTAGTTGCGGATGCGCGCCGCCTCGTCGAAACCCTCTTCGAAATCCGCGTCCGCCGGCCATGTGCGGCGCCCGGCGGCGGGTATCATCGCCGTGCGCGCCGCCTTCCTGCACATGAAGTCGTTGTAGCCGATGGCGCGCGCGCGCGCCGCGCGCGCCGCCGCGTGGTCCAGCAGAATCTTCGCCGTCACCATCCTGACGATACGAAACGAAAAAAACAGCACGAACGAGACGAATATCACCGCCAGCATCGTCTCGACCATCGACTGCCCGGCGCGCGCCGCGCGCGCGCCGCCGCCGCACCGTCTTGCACCCGGCATAGGCAGGCCCCGTTCGCCATCCAGGAAGGGTGGAAGCGCCCGGCACGCGCCGGGCGCCGCAAAACGCGCCGCGCCTTGCCTAATCCTCGCCCAGATCCTTGAGGGTATCCTCGCTTATCGACTCCACGGCGTCCTTCGCCTTGTCGCCTTCCTCCTGCGAAAGCGCGCTGGCCGCGCCCGCGCCCTTGCGGCCGATCGCGCGCGCCAGATATGTGAAGACCGCGATCAGCGAAATCGCGATGAGTGCGACGATGATGATGTACTCCACCATCGTCTGTGCCTTGCGCATTCTGCTCTTCATGTCTTTCCTCCTCCTTGCCCCGGGGGGCTGAAAATCCTCCGGCCGCCGCGCGCGTCCCCGTCACGGCAGCTCGCTGCTCACAAGCCGCACCGTGCGCACGCTCGAACGCTTCGCCGCGGCGATGAAATGCCCTATCACCACAAGCACGACAAGCAGCGCCGCAAACGCCAGCAGATACTCCACCGATCCCTGTCCGCGCCGGTTCATGCTTCCCTCGCCCGCGTTTTGCGCCCTGCGCGCCTACTCCTGCCAAAGGCGCTCCAGCGCGTAGTACGCGCGCGCCTCCGCCGAGAATACATGCACGACGACGTCGATGTAATCCACGACTATCCATCCTGACTCCGGGTCGCCGCTCGTGCGGAAGCTCGCCTGCCCGTCGCTCTTCATCGCCGCTTGCGTGGCCGCGACAAGCGCCTTGAGGTGCGGGGCGGCCGCGCCGGTCGCCACGACGAAGAAATCGGTGAGCGGGCTTTTCCCCCTCACGTCGTAGATCTTGACCTCGACGCCCTTGGCGTCTCTCAGCGCGTTTGCCGCGAGTTCTGCTGTTTCCTGTGATGTCATGTTGCGTATTATACCATATTTCCCGCCGGCGCGCGCCGCGGCCGGAAAGGATAATTTCGCGTGCGCGCGCCCTTGAAAGCGCGGGGATATTATGGTATAATTCGCGCCGTTTTCAAACAGTGTGCCCGAATGGGCGGCAAGGAGCAAACGAAATGGCAAAAACGCCGAAATTCGCGAACGCGCAGGTATTTGCGTGGGTCGATAAGTGGAACAAGATCTGCACTCCCGACAAGATCGTGGTGGTCAAGGGAACTCCGGAGGAGCACACCGCCATCTGCGAGATGATGGTGAAGAAGGGGCAGTTCATCAAGCTCGACGAGAAAAAGCGGCCCGGCTGCTATCTCGCTCGTTCGCACGAGAGCGATGTCGCGCGCGTCGAAGGCCGCACGTTCATCTGCTCCAAGCGCGAGATCGACGCCGGCCCGACCAACCACTGGATGGACCCCGTGGAGATGAAGGCCAAGATGACAAAGGCCTACAAGGGCTGCATGAAGGGCCGCACGATGTACGTGATTCCCTTCGCCATGGGCCCGATCGGCAACCCGATCACCCAGTACGGCATCGAGCTGACCGACTCGCCTTACGTTGTCGTCAATATGAACATCATGACGCGCACGGGCTCCGAAGTGCTCGCGCACCTCGGCAAGGACGGCGCTTTCGTGCCCTGCATCCACTCCGTCGGCGCGCCGCTCAAGAAGGGCCAGAAGGATGTCGCGTGGCCCTGCGCGAAGAGAATTGAAGACAAGTACATCACGCAGTTCCCCGAGGACGGCGAAATCTGGTCGTTCGGCTCCGGCTACGGCGGCAACGCCCTGCTCGGCAAGAAGTGCTTCGCGCTGCGCATCGCTTCGAAGATGGCGAAGGATCAGGGCTGGATGGCCGAGCACATGCTCATCCTCACGCTGACAAGCCCGGAGAAGAAGCAGTACCACGTCACGGCCGCGTTCCCGTCCGCCTGCGGAAAGACCAACCTCGCCATGATGCTTCCCAAGCTCCCCGGCTGGAAGCTCCAGACGATCGGCGACGATATCGCGTGGCTGAAGCCCGGCGAAGACGGCCGCCTCTACGCCATCAACCCGGAGAACGGCTTCTTCGGCGTCGCGCCCGGCACCTCGATGGACTCCAACCCCAACGCGCTCAAGAGCTGCAAGAAGGGCACCATCTTCACGAACGTCGTCCTCACGCCCGATGGCGACATCTGGTGGGAAGACATGGGCGTCAAGGCTCCTCAGGAAGGCATCGACTGGAAGGGCAACCCCTGCTACGTCTGCGCCGACGATCCCTACCGCATGGGCCCGAAGCCCGGCATGACCAAGAAGGAGATCAAGGAAGCCGGATACGTCGCGGCTCACAAGAACAGCCGCTTCACCGCGCCCGCACAGAACTGCCCCGTCCTTGACAAGGCCGGCTTCAACGGCCTCTACGACAAGAAGCCCACCGGCGTGCCGATCGACGCGATCCTCTTCGGCGGCCGCCGCCCCAGCACCATCCCGCTGGTGAACGAGGCCAAGAGCTGGACGCATGGCGTGTTCATGGGTTCTGCGGCTGGCTCCGAGGTCACCGCCGCCGTCATCTCCGATCAGATCGGCCAGGTGCGCCGCGACCCGATGGCGATGCTGCCCTTCTTCGGCTACAACGTCGCCGACTACTTCCAGCACTGGC
>DEWI01000051.1:3596-4217 GCA_002363575.1 Verrucomicrobia bacterium UBA3214
TGGCTGGAGATGGAGCGCACGAGCGTCAATCCTTCCAAGCTCCCGAAGATCTACTTCGTGAACTGGTTCCGCAAGGGCGAGGACGGCCGCTTCATGTGGCCTGGCTTCGGCGACAACTCCCGCGTCCTAAAGTGGATCTGCGATCGCATCGAAGGCAAGGTCGGCGCCAACGAAACCCCGATCGGCAACCTCCCGAAGTTCGAGGATATCGACCTCACCAACAACGAAGGCAAGTTCAAAGTCGTCCCCGAGGATCTCAAGGAAATCCTCAAGGTCGATGTCGAAGGCTGGAAGAAGGAAATCGCCACCGTCGGCGCTTCCTACGACGAATACGACCAGAAGGCCAGCAAGGATTCCAAGGCTGTCAATCCCAACGCGCGCCGCGTCCCTGCCGCCCTTCGCCAGGTCCTCGCCGACGTCTCTGCGGCTCTCGCCTGAGCCAAGACGCATTACGCCGCTTCCGGCGTAATATGACAAAAAGAGCGGCAAGCAGCACACGCTGCTTGCCGCTCTTCCCTTTTCGCGCCATCCCTCCCCCCTTTCGCCCCCTCTTCTCTATATTTCTTGTGGTCGAACGTAAAGCCCCGAATGGGGCGACACATATATAGCCGGGGGTGGAGC
>DEWI01000051.1:4315-4603 GCA_002363575.1 Verrucomicrobia bacterium UBA3214
AACCCCGAAGGGGTGGCACAATTGGCGTTTCAATATCGTCGGTGCATTTGTGCCACCCCTTCGGGGTTGATCGTTCTTCGAACAATTTCCGGGGGTTGCGCGCAACGCGCGCTCCACCCCCGGCTATTTATGTGCCGCCCCTTCGGGGCTTTGCACCGGCGGCGCCACATTTGCGTTCGCGGGGATCTAACACCAAGCCCCGAATGGGGCGATACAATATCGCCCGGGGATGTGGCGCCAAGCCCCGAATGGGGCGACACATATATAGCCGGGGGTGAGCATGCGAAG
>DEWI01000179.1:0-917 GCA_002363575.1 Verrucomicrobia bacterium UBA3214
GAGGTACGGAATGTCCTGTTGCGTTCGCGAATTCGGCGTATTCGGCGTTGGTGACGGGGGTGCGTGCAATCTGTACGCCGTTGGTCATGCCACCGACGGCGAGCAGCGCGCTTGCGAGACAGCTGCATGCGATCATTTCTTGTTTCCTTTCGTTTTTCCTATTGTTGTTCCCAGGACCTTATGCCCCGGGCGGAAGATATTAAACACCATTCTTCGCCGCGAGTTGTCACATAAATGTCACACATGCCAGAAAAATATCGTATTTGTTTTTGGCGACAAGACTGGAGTTTAGCCTACCCTTTTTTTTGAGGGCAAAATGGGACTTCGCCCAATGTTTACGTGGTGAGGTGATTTTAGGAAGTGTATTTTGCGCGACAGGAGGCACGGGGACTATCCGTCGTCGAGGTCGAGCAGTTCCGCAAAGCCCGGAAGCAGCTGCGTCGTCTCGGTTTCGGGTTTCTCCGCGATTGTCTTCGCCGCCGTGCGCACCCACTTTCCGAAGCGGGTGAACGCGCGCCTGATGCCGTCCGCGATTGCGTATGCCGCTCGCCCCCTCTGTCGTATACGACCGTGCCCTTGCCCCCCGTCGCGGCATACACCGCCCTTATGATCTTCAGCACCTCGTCGTTCTCGCCCTTGAAGCCGGGAGAGCGAGACGACCAGAGCTTCAGTGTGAGACGAACTCCATCTTGTACGAGAACTCCTTGCGGATCTCCGTCGGGTCGACGAGAAGGAGGGTGCCGCCTCTCACCGATCGTGCGCCGTCCCTCAGGAAGGCCTCGGCAACGGACGCCTCCAGCGCCTCGTCATCTAGATTCCAGCTCAGCCGCTTCTCCGTGTATTATAGGCCTTATGCGGCAACCTCCTTGTCTTGTTTGTTTTGCAAGTCGGTATTCTACCGAAAAACGGCGGGCGGT
>DEWI01000179.1:967-7778 GCA_002363575.1 Verrucomicrobia bacterium UBA3214
GTTGCCGCGCTTTTTTCGCCCGCCTATCGAGCCGTGCCAAAAAATGGGTAAACTCCAGGCGGCCCCGCCATTGACAAGACGCATGGATTTATGGTAGCATACCTCTCGTCGAAAATGTCTTGTTCATAAAGTTCCATATCGTCCCGCGCCCGATGAAAGGGCTGCGGGCGCTATCGCAATGTTCCCATGACTTATCTCTCTGCAAACGATTACCAGAACGACATTTGGCGGCTCGCCGCCGAAGTGCGCAAGTCCGGCTGGAAGCCGGACATCCTCATAGCGCTTTGGCGCGGCGGCGCGCCGGTCGGCATCTCCGTCCACGAGTTTTTCAAGGCGACCGGCTGGAATATCCAGCACATTCCTCTCAAGGCGGTCAGCTATACGGGAATCGGCGAAAATGCCGGCAATGTCGTGTTCACGCATGGCGATGCCGTCTTCGGCATGCTGCGCAAAGGCGACAAGGTGCTGGTCGTAGATGATATTTTCGATACCGGCAAGACAGCCGTCGCCGTCAAAGAGAAAATTTCCGCCGCCGGCGCCGAGATGCGCATGGCATGCGTCTATTGGAAGCCGGAGAAGAACACGACTTCGATGCGCCCGGATTATTTCGTGCGCGATGTCGGCGTCGATTGGCTCGTCTTCCCTCATGAAATCGAGGGGCTGACTCCGGCGCAGATCGAAGCTAAGGATCCCGTTCTTGCGCGTCTCGTCGCCGCTTGCTAGCGGCGATTGCCATGGAAGCGGCAAGGGAATATCCGGCTTCGCCCTATTGCCCCGGCAAATGACAGGGCTGGTTTGCTTTTATTCCAAATTCAAGTCAAGGCGGCCGCGGATACGCGGAAAGCCGGCTTTTGGTGCGTTCGCATGCGCTATGTCGCCACATATGGAAAAATCGGAGCCGGCTGTCGCCGCAGTTAAGGCGCGCGCTTCGCATGATCCGCCCTTCGCCGTGTACGTGCCGTTCCATCGGGGGTGCTTTGCCGTTTGTTACCGTGACGGGCGTCGCCTTGATTTGCGACTGGAGTCGCTTCTCCTTGCGACTGGAGTCGCTTCTCCTTGTGACGGGCGTCGCCTCGTCTTGCGACTGGCGTCGCTTCTCCTTGCGACGGGCGTCGCCTCGCCTTGCGACGGGCGTCGCCACGGCTCATAACTTAGGCGCTGCCTTCGCTGATCCGGCGAAGGGGCATTTTGCTTGCCGCAAACTCCGCAGGAGAGCCGGTAGAATATCGAGAATCGTTTGGAATGATCGGCTGTTTGCGACAAAATACCGCGAACGGTGCGCTCTGTTGGCGAGATTGGCAGAAAACTAGCGAGATTCCATTCCCAGGAGCCAAATTCCTGCCATGATTCACGGGCGGCCGCCGCCTTGCAAGGGCGCGACGGAATATGGTATAATAGCGCCAACATGGAAAAGATTGCGACAGATATTTACACCTTTTCGGAGCTGCGGAGTAGCGGTTTCACTTACGTCGATAAGACGGAGGCTCTGTATGCAATGGCGTCCGGGAAAAGCGGCAAGCAGTTTTTCATCGCGCGGCCGCGGCGCTTCGGGAAGTCTCTCGCAGTCTCCACGCTGAAGGCGCTTTTCGAGGGGCGGCGCGAGATTTTCGCGGGTCTCGCCATCGAGCCGCTCTGGGACTGGTCGAAGAAGTGGCCCGTATTGCATCTCGACATGGGTTCAATGCAGGCGCGCAGCGTCGAAGAGTTTCGCGAACTGCTTGTCGAGCATCTTGTCGATTGGGCCAGCGAGCTTGGCGTCGCCGGCGTTTCGGGGTCGTTGCCTGCGATTCTTTTCAAACGGCTTATCGATGCTCTTTCCGCACAGTCGCCGGACGGACGCATGGTGTTGCTCGTAGATGAATATGACAAACCGCTTCTCGGCCATCTGATGAAGCCGGATGTCACGGAATTCCGCGACGAGCTTAAGGCGTTCTACTCCGTCATCAAGACGCTCGAATCGAAGCAGCGTTTCACATTTATAACCGGGGTGAGCAAGTTTTCGAAGGTCTCGATCTTCTCCGACTTGAACAACCTCAACGACTGGACGATGCACCCCGGCATGGCTACGCTTTTCGGCTATACCCACGAAGAGGTGTTGAAATATTTCCCAGGGCGCATCCACGCGCTCGCCGAGGCGAACGGTCTCGACGACAAGGCCGCGTTCGACGAGATTATTAGATGGTACGACGGCTATAGATTCGAAGAGAATGCAAAGCCGGTAATCAATCCGGTTTCGCTTGGTCAGTGCTTTCAGAACAGCGAGTTCAACGACTACTGGTCGAAGACGGCTGTGCCGACGTTCTTGATCGACATACTGAAGAAGCATCCTCTCAATTTCGCGTCCATCGACATTGCCGACACTCGCCTCGACGCCTACGAACCCGACAAGCCGGATGTGACGACGCTTCTCTACCAGACGGGGTATCTTACGATAAAAGGGTGCAGGACATTCGTTGCCACGCGCAAATACGATCTCGGTTTCCCCAATCTGGAGGTCGAGAGTTCTTTCGTCTCCAGACTCGTGCCGGCGTATGCCGGGCTTGACGACGCGCGTGCGGAATCGGCGCAATTCGCCGCTGCAGAGGCCCTCTATGCCCATGACGTGCCGAAATTCCTGAAGGCGCTGAAGGCGTTTTTCTTCAACATCCCCTACGACATGACCGACCGGCAGAACGAACAGATGTGGCAGACGATCTGCTACGTCGTTCTGCGTTCGATTGGCGTGAACGTAAATGGCGAAGTGAAGACGCACGACGGCCGCATCGACATGGTCGCGGAAGTGCCCGGCGATATATATATTATAGAGTTCAAGCTCGACCGCCCGGCTTCCGAGGCGATGGAGCAGATCAAGGGCAAGGAATACGCCGGGAAGTACGCGCTTTCGGGAAAGCGCATCACGCTTGTCGGCATTTTCTTTTCGTCCGAAAAGCGCACGATAGTCGAAGAACTCGTGGAAGAGTTCAAGGGTTGAAAGGTTGAAAGACGACGGAAACGCCAACATCCGCGGTCGCCGTAATTCGTGCGGGAGCGGTACGCGCCGGTACGCTCTGAAATATGGTATAATATGCGCGGAAGAATTCGAGGAGACCCGCCTAAATGATCATCAACTCTCTAGACAATGTAGAGATTCGCGATGACGGCCATAAATATGCTTTGCGCGATATTGCCGAAGGCGGGGAAATAATCAAATACGGCATGCCAATCGGCCGCGCGACCTGCCCGATCGCCAAAGGCGAGCTTGTGCATGTGCACAATGTAAAGACCAATCTCGGCGATGTCCTCGAATACAAGTACGAGCCGTCTTTCACGGATCTCAAGCGCGAGGCCCCGCCGTCGATAATGGCCTATCGTCGCGCGGACGGCAGGATAGGCATCCGCAATGACATATGGGTCGTGCCGCTCGTCGGGTGCGTCAATCATCTCGCGGGGCGTCTGGCGCAAGCCTGCGGAGGCCTTTCCCTCCAACATCCCTACGGGTGTTCGCAGATGGGTGGCGACCATGAAACCACGGCGGAAATTCTCGCCGCGCTTTGCCGGCATCCGAATGCCGGCGGCGTTCTTGTCGTCGCGCTCGGCTGCGAAAACAACACGCTGGAATCTTTCAAGGCGCGCCTGGGCCTTTCCCGGGAGGCGGAGGACGGCGCGGCGATCGGCTTGAATATCAGATTCATGAAGGCGCAGGATCCCGGAGACGAATTCGAGCGCGGCAAGGCGTTGATAGCCGAGCTGGAGAAAGCGCGCCCCGCGCGGCGCGTCTGCGTGCCTGCATCCGGACTGGTCGTGGGGTTGAAATGCGGCGGCTCGGACGGTTTCAGCGGCTTGACGGCGAATCCTCTCGTCGGGCGCTTTACCGATTGGCTTGTCGCGCGCGGCGGCTCCGCCATCCTCACGGAAGTGCCGGAAATGTTCGGCGCCGAAACGCTGCTCATGAAGCGCTGCCGCACGCGGGAGATCTTCGGCAAATGCGTGAAGATGATAAACGATTTCAAGGCGTATTACGCATCGCACGGCCAGGTCTGCTATGAAAATCCGTCGCCCGGCAACAAGGCCGGCGGCATAACCACGCTCGAAGACAAGTCGCTGGGATGCGTCCAGAAAGGCGGCAGCGCGCCCGTCGAGGACGTCTTGCGCTATGGCGAGCGCGTCAAGGAGCACGGTCTTTCCCTCCTGTCGGGGCCGGGGAACGACCTTGTGTCTTCGACGGCGCTGGCGGCGGCCGGCGCGCACCTCATCCTTTTCACGACCGGCCGCGGGACGCCGTTCGGCTGCGTAGTGCCGACGCTGAAGATTGCATCGAACAAAGCTCTGGCGGACGCGAAGCCGGGCTGGATAGACTGGGACGCGATGTCCAATCCCGACGCCGGGGAATTCGCGGCGAAGATTCTGCGAATCGCATCCGGCGAAGAGCTTGCGAAAAACGAGCTTGCCGGCGCGCACGGCATAGCGATTTTCAAGGATGGAGTGACGTTGTAGGCGGGCTCCCTGCGCGATCCGCGCCTGGAAAACCTTGCACCTGTAAAGACATGAAAGATATGAAAAAGGCGATAATGATTGCGGCGGCGGCGTTTGCCGTCTGCGCGCACGGCGTTGTGGAATGGCGGAATGTCGATGAAGACGCGCACATCGCGGGCGCGGTGATTTCCTCGCCGAAGAAACTCCTGAACCGCGTCGTGCTTGTCGATATATGGGGGAAGGACTGCCCGCCGTGCCGGGCGCTTTTGCCGTCGATGCAGGCGATGTGGGAAAATTTCGGCCTGCCCGCAGGCAAGCCGTTCATCGTGATCGGTTCGCACCGCCAGGAGCGGAACGACGCGGCGATACGCAGAATCGTCGAGAAGGCGGGCGTCACGTATCCGGTCTATCAAGCCGCGAAAATCGCGGAAGGCGAGCCCTCCGGGGACGGGCGCCTGCCTTTCATGTACGTGCTAGACCATCGCGGGAAAGTGATCTACCGCGGGCGCGACGCCAGGCAGGCGCAGGAGACGGTGATAAACGCGCTTGCGAAAGCGGGCAAGCCGCCGTCGCTCACCGGAAACGCCTACCTCGTGAAGTACAGGCATTTGGAGGAGCGCCTTGAATTCGGCAAGCCGATCGCCGATATCGTCAAGCGTCTCAAGGCCGACGCCGCCGGCAAGAATGCCGAGGCCGCGGCGGAGGCGCAGCGTCTTCTCGCGTCGATCGAGCAGGCGCGCCGCGAAGTGAAAGAGGAGATAGAGTTCCAGAAACAAGTCAGTCCCAAAGACGCCGTGCGGCTGATAAAGCAGATGAAGGTGACATGGCCGGAAGACGCGCTCGAATACAAGGCTGGCTTCGGCGAACTCGTCCGCGCCGCGCGCGCGCAAGTCGCGGAAGAAAGGAAGCGCGATAAATAGACGAGCGCCGCCGGGCTTCGCAACAGCGGCGCGGCGCGCGGATTTCGCGGCGTCCATTCGCTCGGCGCCGGCATTTCAGCAACAAACCGTAAAACAACAGACAATCTTGCCCAACATCATGGACTCTATAGTTGAAATACTCGAGCGCAACGCGCGCGAATGGCCGAACGACATCGCGCTTGTCGAAATCAATCCGCAGGAGCTGGAGAAGCGGCGCACTACATGGCGCGAATATTCGCTCATCGAATCTTCGCCGATCGAGGCGTTCCGCAGCGAGATGACGTGGGCGCAGTTCGAGGAGAAGGCGAACCGCTTCGCCAATTTCCTGCTGTCGCGCGGGCTGCGCAAGGGCGACAAGGTCGCCATCCTCCTGATGAACTGCCTGGAATGGCTGCCGATATATTTCGGCGTGCTGAAAGCCGGGTGCCTGGCCGTGCCGCTCAATTTCCGCTACACCGCCGAGGAGATACGCTATTGCCTTGATCTGGCGGACGCCGACGCGCTCGTCTTCGGCCCGGAATTCACGGGGCGCGTCGAGCAGATCGCCGATCTCGCGCCGCGCGTGCGCCTGCGTCTCTACGTGGGCGACGACTGTCCGAGCTTCGCCGAGAGCTACCGCAACCTCGCGGGATACTGCTCGTCGCGCGCGCCGGCCGTGGCGCTTTCGCTGGACGACGAAGCGGCGATATATTTCTCCAGCGGCACTACGGGCTTTCCGAAGGCGATAGTGTTGCAGCATCGCTGCCTCGTGCATTCCTGCAAAGTCGAGCAGAACCATCATGGCCAGACGAAGGAAGATACATTCCTCTGCATTCCGCCGCTCTACCATACGGGAGCGAAAATGCATTGGTTCGGCTCCTTCCTCGTCGGCGGCAAGGCGGTGCTTTTGAAAGGCGTGAAGCCGGAATGGATTCTCCGCGCCGTCTCCGAAGAGCGCTGCACGATCGTCTGGCTGCTCGTGCCGTGGGCGCAGGACATCCTGGACGCGATCGAGCGCGGCGAAGTCAAGCTGGAGGATTACCGGCTCGCGCAGTGGCGGCTCATGCACATCGGCGCGCAGCCGGTGCCGCCGGCGCTCATACGGCGCTGGAAGAAGGTCTTCCCCGCGCACGACTACGACACGAACTACGGGCTGAGCGAATCCACCGGCCCAGGCGCCGTCCATCTCGGCATCGAGAACATCGACCATGTCGGCGCGATAGGCATCGCCGGTTATGGCTGGGAGACGAAGATAGTGCGCCCCGACGGCTCGCGCGTCGCCCCAGGCGAAGTCGGCGAACTCGCTCTCAAGGGGCCCGGCGTCATGAAGGAGTATTACAAGAATCCCGAAGCGACGGCGGAAATCCTCAAGGAAGACGGCTGGCTGCTCACCGGCGACATGGCCGAAGAGAAGGATGGCTTCATATATCTCGTGGACCGCGCCAAGGACGTCATCATCA
>DEWI01000179.1:7821-13024 GCA_002363575.1 Verrucomicrobia bacterium UBA3214
ACGTCATCATCACCGGCGGCGAAAATTTGTATCCCGTGCAGATCGAAGACTTCCTGCGCGGGCACCGCGCGATCAAGGACGTCGCCGTCATCGGCCTCGCGGACAAGCGCCTCGGCGAAATCGCCGCCGCGATAATTTCCGTCAAGGATGGCATGACGCTCACCGAGCAGGAGGTCGAAACATTCTGCCTCGGGCTGCCGCGCTACAAGCGCCCGCGAAAAATCATCTTCGCCGACGTGCCGCGCAATCCGACGGGAAAGATCGAGAAGCCGCGTCTTCGCAAGATGTACGGAGCATGCGCGCTCGTCGCGCGCCAGACAGGTCTGGAGGACATGGCGAAGAGCGAAGATTGAGCCGCCGTGCGCGATCGGCGCCCGCTCCGGATTCCCAAGCCATCACCAACAATTCACAATTCTCGGAAAATGTTGTTTGCAGCAATCGCATTGACGCTGCTTTCGCTGAATGAAGGCGGCGTGGATTTCAAGATAGAAGGGGAGACGCGGCAGATCGACCCGGGGAAAAGCCTTTTCCTCGATCTCACGCTGAAGACGCCGAAGGAACTGGCGGCTTCGCTGCCGGATTTGCGCAATCGCCTTCGCGGCTTCTCGCTCGCCGATTCCGACGAGGAAGAGCCCTCCCAAAGCAAGCTCGACGGTTCGATCACGCGCATCGCGCATTGGCGGCTCGTCCCGGAGCCGTGCGCCAAGGAATACAAAATCGCGCCGTTCGCCGTCGCCGGGCACGTCGCGAAAGCGCTGTATTTCGAGCCGCCGGCGCATGAAGACGCGCCCGCCGGCGCGATGGAACTCGATCCGCGCAAGGATATGCCGCCGTTTTCCTGGCGGCTCGCCGGGCGCGTCGCGCTTGCTCTCGGCGGCGTGCTGGCGCTGGCATTCGCGCTTTGGGCGGCCGTGCGCCAGCTGGCGCGGCGCGTGCGCGAGCACAGGATGAGCCCCGTGGAGAGGGCGTGGGCGGAGCTTTCGCGCCTTCTCGGCAAGGGACTTCCCGGACGCGGGCGCTACAAGGATTTCTACGTGGAGCTTACGCAACTCGTGCGCCGCTACATCCAGCGGCAGCACGGCCTCAAGGCGCCGCACCTCACGACCGAAGAATTCTTCGCGGCGGCGCGCGCGAGCGCGTCCTTCCCAAAGGAAGCGCTGGATGAACTCGCCGCGTTCATGCAGAGCGCGGATATGGTCAAGTTCGCCGGCGTGCAGGCCACGCCGGAAATGGCGGATGAAGCGACTTCCAGCGCGCGCGGATACATCGCGAAAGACGATGAAGCGGTGCGCCGCGGCATTCCGCGGCAGGATGCGAAGAAAGGAGGCGAAGCATGAATTTCGCATCGCCTTGGATGTTCCTTTTCGCATTGCCGCTCGCATTCGCGGCATGGCGGCTGCTGCGGCGTTCCCGGCGCACGGGGCTGCGCTTCTCGGCGCTTTCGCGCATACCGGCGCGCGCGGCGGGCTGGCGCTCCGCGCTGGCATCGCTCGCGCCCGCGATCATGCTGGCGGCGCTCGCTCTTCTCGTCGTGGCGGCGGCGCGCCCGCGCACGTCGCTGGCGCGCGCCGCGCAGAGCGTCGATGCCATCGCCATCGCCATGACGGTCGATATATCCGGCTCGATGGATGCGCTGGATCTCACGCCGCCCGGAGAGAAGTTCTCCGAGGATACGACGCGCCTTGCCGTCGTGAAAAAGCTCTTCGCGGAATTCGTGGAGAAGCGCCCGGACGACTTGATATCGCTCGTGACGTTCGGCGGCTACGCGGCGACGCGCGCGCCGCTCACCGCAGACCATCGCGCGTTGCTGAAAGTGCTTTCCGCGGTCAGCATACCGAAGATCGGGCTTGATGCGCAGGGCAACCAGATCGGCGAAGACGAGCAGCTCACCGCAATCGGCGACGGCCTCGCCATGGCCATCAACCGCCTCAAAGACGCCGCGCCGAAATCGAAAATCGTCATTCTTCTTTCCGACGGCGTCGCGAACGCCGGCGCCGTCTCGCCCGACGAAGCGGCGGAGGCGGCCGCGAAGCTTGGCATCAAAGTCTATGCTATCGGCGTGGGGACGCGCGCGAGCAGCACGCCAATCTTCGCGCGGGACTTTTTCGGGCGCCCGACTCTCCAGTACGCGGATATGACATTCGACGAAGGGCAGCTGAAATCCATCGCGGAGAAGACGCGCGGCATGTACTTCAGCGTGAACGACCGCGAGTCGCTCGTCAAGGCGCTCGAAGAAATCGACAAGCTGGAGAAGACGAAGATCGAGGCGGTTTCATGGGATCGCTGGGACGAGCATTTCGCCGGGTTTCTCGTCGCGGGCTCGCTGCTCGTCCTTCTTGCCGTTTCACTTTCCATGATCGCGACGCGCCGCATCGCGTGATGCCGGCCATGCCGGCGGCGAAGCGGGAAAGGACAAGGCAAATGAAAATCGATGCGATTCTCGGAGCGATAGCCGCGGTTCTGCATCCTGGCGAGTTCGACGACGTTTCGAACAACGGCTTGCAGATCGCGCGCGCCGGCGACGATGTCGGGAAAGTGGCGTTCGCCGTCGATGCTTCCCTCGGATCGGTGCGCGCGGCCGCGGCTGCCGGCGCCGGCATGCTCGTCGTCCACCACGGCATAAGCTGGGGAGGGGGCATAAAGCGCCTGACGGGCGGGGAGTTCGCCGTCGTCAAGGCCGCGATGGACGCCAATCTCGCGCTTGCCGCGTACCATCTGCCGCTGGACGCGAACGAGCAGGTCGGCAACAACTGGGAGCTTGCGCGCCTTGCGGGGCTGGACAAAATCTCTCCCGCCTTCTCGTACCACGGGAATGTAATCGGCGTGATGGGGAAATTGAAGGAGCCGAAAGAAATCGCGATCGGCGGGAAATCCTGGCTTCTCCCGGCAGGCAAAATCGGCATCTGTTCCGGCGGCGCCGGGGAGTTTGCGACGGCGGCGCATTTCCTCGGCTGCGTTCTCTTCCTTACCGGCGAAGCGAACTGGGGCGAGATTATCGCCGCCGAGAACATCGGAATGCCGATGATCTGCGCCGGGCATTACGAAACCGAGACTTTCGGCGTGCGCGCGCTCGCGGATTTCCTGCGCCGCACGCTCGCGCTCGATACCGTGTTCCTGCCGCGCGCGCATGCGGAGGCGGCGCGCTAGCTTTCGCGCGCGCGCCACTGCGAAGGCGTCAGGCCAGTCTGCTCCTTGAAGACGTTCGTCAGATAGGCGCAGTTGCAGAAGCCGCAGAGAAATGCAATCTGCTTTATCAGCATATCGCGGTTTTTGAGCAGGCGTTTCGCTCTCGCGAGGCGTTGGCGCAGTATCTCCGCGCCCACGGAGCGGTGCAGGACTTCCGCGAACAGGCGATCGAGCTTCGTGCGCGGTATGCCCGTCTTTTCGGCGATCTCCTGCGCGCCGAAGGCGTGCGAGAGGTTTTTGTGTATGGCGACAAGCGCTGCGCGTATTTCCGGCATTGGATGCGCCAGAGTGTCCGAAGATTCCCTTTCGACGATCGGCGCGGGCGGCACGAGTATCGAAGGCGCGCGCCCGGGCGCCTTGCGCTTCGCCGGCGGCATCGCCATCAATTTCTCGAGAAGCGCCGCGGCGCGGTATGCAGATTCTTCGAGATTCTGCCCGATGCTGGAAATCGTCGTCGCCTGGTTTTCGCAGAGGAAAGGATCGTTGCCCACGCCGAGTATCGCGACGTCCGCAGGGACTTCGCGCCCGCATTCGCGGCAGGAAATCACGAGCCGCGCGGCGTCCACGTCGTTGTAGGCCAGCACGGCGACGGGGAGCGCGGGCGCGCGCAACTCGTCGCGTATCGTCTGCGAATTCCATTTTGCGAGCGTCGCGCCTCGCGGGAGCGCTTCCGCGAAGCCTTTGAAGCGCTCTTCGTGGACGCGCGACCAGTGCGAAGAGAACCAGGCGTAGTTCATGAAGCCGCGCTCGGCGAAATGCTGCGCGGCGGCGCGCCCGATGGCGGCGTTGTCCGCCGCGATTCTGGCGAACGGCATGTCCGGGCGCTCCGTCGTCAGATCCACGGCGGCCACGCCGCAGTCCGCAATGCGCTTCGCGGTGGCTACCATCCCCGGGCTGTTGCGCAGGGTCATCAGCACGCCGTCGAAGGATTCGGGGTTTTCATGCTTCTCCAGCCGGTCCGCGATCATGATGTTCCAGCGATGCTCTTTGGCGAAGCGCGCTATGCCGTTCATGCGCGGCTGGCTGTACGGCGTTATCATCAATAGGACGTTGCGCTCTTTCATACCCACATTATAGCATAGAACGCGGACGCGGCGCAAGGGATTGGATATTGCAATTTTGCCGCATCGACAATTACAAAGGTCTGCGGCTTGCGGACGCGGCGGCGCGCGTAGTATAATGGTGGCGGTTAGCAAAGGCTGGAACGACATGAATAGAATAGAAGAGGCGCTGCGGCGCGCCACGGACACGAAAACCTGCATAATCGGCGAAGGCGCGCTCGCCGGTGCCGCCGGAGTTTTCCGGAGGGATTTCCCCGGCGCCGCGCGCGCGTTCGTATTGGAGGATCCGCGCACGCGCGCCGCCGCCGGCGAGCGCGTCGCCGGGATGCTGCGCGCGGCCGGCGTGGAGACGCTGGAGCACGTCCTGGAGCCGGGCGGGAAAATCTTCCATGCCGACTACAAGTATGTCGATGAGGCGCGCGAGGCGATTGCCTCGGCCGGCGGCGCAGGCCCGCTCGTCCCCGTTGCCGTGGGAAGCGGCGTCGTGAACGACGTGGCCAAGCGCGCCGCCGGGGAGCTTTCTCTTCCGTACATGACCGTGGCGACGGCGGCGAGCGTAGATGGCTATTCTAGTTTCGGCGCGGCGCTTCGCAGCCCCGAAGGTGCGAAGATGACGTATCCCTGCCCGGCGCCGCGCACCATCGTAGCCGATCTCGACGTGATGAGGACGGCGCCTGCATGGATGGCCGCGAGCGGTTTCGCGGATCTCATGGCGAAAGTCCCAGCTGGCGCGGATTGGATTCTCGCCTCCGAGCTTGGCGCCGCAGAGTGGCATGCCGGCGCCTGGCATACCGTCCAGGACGGCTTGAAGGACGCGATAGCCGACGCCGCCGGCGTCGCCGCGATGGAGACCGGGCCGCTCGAGCGCTTCGTGGAAGGGCTGATGCTCGGCGGCTTTGCGATGCAGGATATGCAGTCGTCGCGCCCGGCCTCCGGCGCGGAGCACATGTTCAGCC
>DEWI01000179.1:13068-13225 GCA_002363575.1 Verrucomicrobia bacterium UBA3214
TGTTCAGCCATCTTCTCGAGATGCGCAACCACGTCTTCAAAGGCGAAATAGTCCCGCACGGAATCCAAGTCGGGGTCTTCACGCTTTTCATGTGCCGCATATACGAGAAGATTCTCGCTTTCGATTACTCGCGGCTGGATGTCGAAAAATGCCTTGC
>DEWI01000179.1:13333-13691 GCA_002363575.1 Verrucomicrobia bacterium UBA3214
ACGCCGTTCCCGGATATCGGCGTGAAGGCCGCCAGGGCGAAGTTCGTCACGCGCGAAGAAACCCGCAAGCGTCTCGAATCGTTCAAAGCGCGCTGGCCGGCGATACGCGATCGCCTCGCCGCACAGCTACTGCCGGCGGCGGAAATCGAGCGGCGCCTTGAAACCGTCGGCGCGCCGACGACGCCCGAAGGCATCGGCTCGACGCGCGAGGCCACTCTCGCGGACGTGCGCAAGACCGTCTATATGCGCGATAGATACATGGCGCTGGATTTCCTCGCGCTCACTGGGCAGCTGGACGCATTCGCCGCCGCCGCGTTGCCGTGAAAATTCCGCCGCGCCGGAGCGCGGGACGGGAATC
>DEWI01000179.1:13797-13971 GCA_002363575.1 Verrucomicrobia bacterium UBA3214
GGTTGTCTTTATTGATTGTCTAGTGTTATAATACGACTTGCAAGCGCGGAGGGTCGTTTCGCGGTTGGCTGCCGCGGAGAGATTCCGGCGCGGAAACCAAAAAGAAGGAGTGCGAACATGAAGGCGAGAACTGTACTTAAAGCGTTATGTTGCCATTTTAGCGGGGGGGGGGGG
>DEWI01000179.1:14066-16946 GCA_002363575.1 Verrucomicrobia bacterium UBA3214
TGGCGGCCGCACCGGCTTCGGCCGCATGGTATGACGAGCCATCCGTCATCAAGAAGATAGTGGTAGCGAAAAATATCGGGACCAATCCGCATTTCATCAACAAGTCCGAGGATGATTCGCTTCTCCTTGTGAATGCCCAGTCGGAAGGCGATACTGCGCCTACGCTCCTTTTCGACATCGCTTCGCTCGCCGATGGTTCTGTAGCGGCGGCAGACGCAATCGTTCGCCAGCCGGTCGCAAAGCCTTCGCAGGGCTACGGCGCAGACTGGAAGGGCGGCGCCGTCTCGGCAAAACTCGGCCTCGCGCTCATGGGCGGCGGCAAGTCGTCCGAGACGTGCGCCATCGCGACGGGCGGCGAGACGTGGACGAAAGGCGTCGGCCTCAAGCCTCTTTCGACCGCGAACGGCTACCGCATCGACGGCCTCGATTTCTCAGCCGATTCGCAGTATCTCTATTCCAACTTCTACGCCGATTCCACAGGCGGCGAGACGGAGCAGGGCAAGCTCCTTAGGTGGACATACAACGCCTCGACAGGCGTTTTGACGCTCGATCGCGAGTTCGCGACCTCATTGACGCGCATACGCAATATTTCCGTCCATACAGTGAACGGCCGGGAACTCGTTTACTGCGGCGAAGGCACTGGCACGTCCGCCGCCGCAAAGGTTATCGCTATCGATGTTTCGGGCGACACGTGGACCGAGCATGTTGTTTCGCCCGGCATCGAGGGTCTGACGGGCGACATCACGAACGTCAAGCTCTCGAACGAAGACGATCCAAACCCGGTCATGTATGTTCTTTGCTCCAGCGGCAAGCTCGCCGTCTGCCGCCTCGCGGCTGACGGGCTTTCCGTTGCCGAAGTTGTCAAGACTTTCGACGCTGCGGCGCTCCACGCGCTCGCTGGCGGCACCACGACCGCCAACTTCCGCAGCTTCGAAGTGACGAAAGACGGCAAGACGGCGTTCATCATCAACCGCATCGACACGAAGAACGCCAATCTCTGCGTCCTCGCCTCTTCGGCATACATCGAGAGCGACGGAACGCAGTTCATGAATACAGGCTACTATCCGGGGCCGAAGACGAAGATTGAAGTCGATTTCCAGTTGACGGAAGCCATCAAGGGCAAGGACTGCGTTTTCGGCAACTACGGGGATGAAAATTTCTCTGTTCTTCTTTACGCTCAGCCGGAAACACAGTCCAAGAAATTCCAGTTCTGCGGCAAGGATGGCGGATGGCAAGGACAAAACTTGAATGTTCTCATCGATACAGCGCGCCATACGATGGTCATCGACGTTCCCAAGAAGAAGGGGACGATGTTCGCACCGGATGGAACCGTTCAGGGTCAGTCGGACTTCAATAGTTCATGGACATACACGAACACGGCAGCCTGGCCGATTGCCTTTTTCGCTTCATGCAACAACGCCTCCGGCACTTCTGCGCGCCAGGGCGCAAAGGTGAAAATCTACGGCGCAAGGATCTGGGAGCTCGACGACAACGGCGAGACATACACGCTTCTCCACGACTATTCGCCCGCCATCAAAAATGGCATCGCCGGTCTTCTCGATGCCGAAACCGGTACATTCCTCTATGACACGCGCGCCAACGGCACCTGGACATTCGCCTGCGGCGGCGACATTGCGACGATCGACGACGACCCCTACGTTGAATCCGACGGCACAAGTGCGATCAACCTCGGCATCAGCGCCTCGCCTAAACTTAAGATTGCGCTTGACTACGCGCTTCTGGAGGGGAATGAACTGCAAGACCGACTCTTCGGGGAGGATACTACAAAGGACGGCGCGCCTTCGCCTCGTTTTTCGGTTTACATCAACAGCAGCGGAAACATCTCTCTCGCCGGCGGCACCGATACGGCTTTCAACAATGTATCAACCGGTATTCCCACGAACACGGCGCGTCATACAGTTGTCATTGACAATGTCGCCCTCCGCAACGCTTACATGACCGGCGTGACGACAAACTGGTATGACTATGGCGTAACGAAAGCCGATTGCACGAAATGCGCGACGCGTCCGCTCGCCCTCTTCGGCAACACGGAAACGGATGACGGCTCCAAGTTCAAGCAGTGCACGAAGATGAAGGTCTATGGCCTCAAGATCTGGGCCGGCGACACGCTTCTGCGCGACCTCGCGCCGCGTTGCATCGACGGCACTGCCGGTTTCGAGGATCTTGCGACTGGTCGCTTCTACACCTGCGACGGTCTCACGGCCAGCGCGAACGCACCGACGGAGCTTTCGGGTGCCTCCAGAGAAGGCGATGCGTTCATCGAGTCCGACGGTTCGTTCTACTCCGTCGTCAACACCTACTATTTCGTCAAGCCAAGCACGAAAATCGAAATCGACTATGCGCTAGCCTCCATTGTTTCCAGCGCAGGCGTCCTTGGTGGTTACGGCGCGGACGCCGGCATTTCGACGATCCTTTGGTGCAGGAACACGTCGAACTTCGTGCTCGAAATGCATGACGGGAGCCACGCCGGGACGGCCGACAACCTGCTCTCGCCTGCCGTCCCGCTTGACCTCGCGCGCCACACGGCGGTGATTGACGGTCCCGGACAGCACCTCACGCTCTCCGCGCACGATGGAACCGTTGAAGGTGAAGCCGATTTCCATGAGGATTGGACGCTCAACACGGCCCAGGCCAACTGGCCGGTGCTGCTCTTCGGTTTCGCGACGGACGCATACGGCCACAACCAGCAGCGCGCGAAGGCGCGCATCTACGGCGTGAAGTTCTACGAGAACGGTTCGCCAGTGCTGACGCTCACCCCGGCGGTCAAGGGCGGAGTGGCAGGCTTCAAGGACTACGACGGCAATTTCTACTCCGGCGACGGACTCATCGCCGGTGGCGCCGTCGAAACGCTCGACGAGG
>DEWI01000075.1 GCA_002363575.1 Verrucomicrobia bacterium UBA3214
CTTGTCTCCTTGGTTTCTTGTTTTTGTTTTAATCAACCGAACGTCTTTTCAAGCGCGATTTTCTTTGCGACGAGGTCATGCACCCGCACGACGAGCCGCCCGCCATCGACTCGCCCTTCGATGACTGTCGGAAACTTCCTGTTCGCCCCGCGTCCCCAGATGTCGCATCCTCCGCACACGATATGGTCCCATGTGCGCCCGTCGCCGGGTGGATCGTGGCGGAAGCGGTGCGTGTGCCCCGTTATGACAAGATTCACGCCCGCATTCTCGAAGAGCGGCCCCCACATCTGCGCACATGGCCGATGCCATTCCGCCGCACGTTCCATGTCGATTTCACCGCCGGCATTGTGAGCGGGATTGGCGTCGGACAAAGGGATGTGGCAGAACGCCACCTTGAACTTCGCGGTCTTAACGGCGGGCGTCTCGATCATGTCGGCGAGCCACCGCGTCTGGAGCCGGCGATACGGCTCGAACTTCACAACGCCGCCGAAATACGGATGCGCGTCCGGCTTGTCTTCGCCGGTGTCGAGGCCGATGAGCGCGATGTCGCCTAGCCTCTGCACGAAATTGCGCCCGAGCGATGCATACCGCCCGGCGCGTTCGTCTAGTTCGCGGAACATCATCAAATCCTGCAGATGCCGGTTGAAAAGCCCCCTGAAGTCATGGTTGCCGTTGACGAACATCCAGGGCGTGTCGGCTGCATATTCCGGATAGTCGGGATGGACGTGTATGAACGTCTTCATCGCGTCGTCCAGCGTCGTGTTGAAGTTGCCGGTCGCATCGCCGTTCCAGATGACGACGGACGGCTTCAATTCCTGCAGCTTGGCAAGCGTCATTCCAAGGGCGGGCTCACGCTGGTGGGTGTCGGCAATGACGCAGAACGACCCGCCCGCCCCTGGCCCAAGCGTCGTGAAGGAATGAATCTTCCCGTCCGCCTCGGAAGCGAGATTGAACGGGCGGTATCTTTTGAATTCCATTCTGTCCGCGCCGATGCGATACCAGTAGCGCGTCGCGGGGCAAAGGCCGCGAATGCGCACGAGCGCGAAGCGGTCGTTCACATCCATCAGGCCGCCGGTACCGGAATACACCCGCTTCGCGCCGCTCATGTCAGGAGACTTGGAAATCTCCACCCAACCGCTCGCCAGAGCGTTCACGGCGAAGGAAACGCCTATCGACGTCTCCGCCGCGTTTTGCAGCACCGGCGCGGAGGCGAGGAGACGCCCCGGCGACGCGGTGCCGGGGCTTTCAGCGTTTGCCCTCTTTGGAAAGCCTGCCGCACCACCGAATGCCGCGACAAACACCCCCGTCCCAAGCCTCGACAGGAACGAGCGTCTGTCCATCATTGCATCATCGATCGCCATGCCAGAATCCCTCCTTCTTTTCGCCGCCATCTAGCACGACAAGTCCCTTGCCCTTGCCGTAGTGCGTTCCGTAACGGTCGAAGAGAACCGTCACGTTGCGCCCATGGTAGCGGACGCCATCGATGCACCACCAGTCCCACGCAACCGGCGCGAAAGGGCGGACGTCGAGCCGCCCATCGTCCGACGGGCGGATGCCGCACAGCCCCGCGATAACCAAATCGCAGAACGTCGAATGGTTGTAGTCCTTGCCGCGTTCGCGGATGCGCTGCCGCCTGCCGGTCTTGCGCTCGTAGGCGAGCATGTTTTCCCGGACGAGCCACTCGCCCGTGTAGGCGTCGAGATTCTCGTCAATCCACGAAACAACCTTGCCGTCCTCGCGGATCAACTTCTGCTGCGCGGCGAATTGCCCCAGCAGCGCCGTGAAATCGCCGGACGCGACCGGGATGTCCGCCCCGTCCTGAAGCGTCCTGTAAAGCGCGGTGAGTGCGAAACTCGTCGCATACGGCCAGCTCGGCCCGTCCCACCGGCACCTCTGCCGGAGCGGCACGTCCCTGAAACCCGATGCGTCGCGCGCCGGAAACGTCAGCCCCTTCGGCGCGGCGGAAAACCCCGAGCGCGAATCCATGAGGCGATTCCACGCCTCGCCGCATTCCGGGAGAGGCATCCCGAAATAGAACGGCGCGTAGCCGTGCAGTTCGCACACGTCGTCGAGTTTACCGCCCGCAGCGGGAAGCATCGAGAAGAACTTCTTTTCCCTGTTCCACAACTTCGCCTTTATGACTTTTTCGAGAGCGTCGGCCTTTGCAGAGAACCTTGCCGCCGTTTCGCCGTCGCCTTCCAATCTTGCGATTTCCGCGACAGCCTTCATGTCAGCCCAGCGCATGGCATTGACCATCGGCCTCGCGCCGTGTCCGGAAAGCGAATTCTCGGTTCCTTCGTAGCCGTCCCAGATGTCGTACAGCCCGCGCTCCGGCCTGAAGCCGATGAAGAACTTCTCCTTGCCGTAGCGCCACCCTTTTTCCCAAGCCTCGCAGTTCCAGACGAAATCCGGCAGCAGTTTCCTGGCGAATGCGAAGTCGCCCGTCACCCTTGCGCGCTCCAACGCGGCGTAAGCGGGGGCGCTGACATACGCACCCTTGCCGCTGACGCGCCCCTTTTGCACCATGAAAGCGATATAGCCGTCAAGGTACCGGCCGTCGCGCAGCCAGCGGCCTTCCATGATGTGGTGATTGAGCGGACACGATATGGTGTTGTGCGGCCCCGCCCACGGCACTTGCGGAAGAAACTCCGTCACAACCCAGCCGTCCGGCGTCTTCTTCAGATGCTTGCGGTATGTCCACCAGCGGAAGTAGTAGACCCGCTCGATATCGCGGTCTGGACACTCGAATCGGGGAATTGACGAGAGCGCCCATTCAGTCGCCTCTGCGTTACATATTGCATTCGTGTAGATTTCTTCGTCATCGGCGGAGAATCTGTCGAACCAGACGCGGACGGCGGAATCAGGCACAAGGGAAAACGCATCAGCCTGCGCAGAGTGCGCGAAAAGCACCGGCGCAATCGCGGCAAGCGTCATCATCGCCAGACGGTGCGACAGCTTTCGCTTGTCCGGCTTTTTCATCAGGACATCTCCCCCGTGCGCACTTTGTATTCGCAGACAAGTGCCTTGCCGCGAACTCCGAACGAGTTCATCGGCGTTATGGTGAAAACGGCGTCGCCCGCGCCAAGTTCGTCCTTGCGGAAATAGCACACCTGCCGCGACTGCGCTTTCTTGTGCTTCAAGGAATGGTTGAATCCTTCCGGCAGCACGAGCTTCGTCTGGCTCTTGCCATCCGCCGTCGTCGCCGTGAACTCAAGCGAGAAGAGCCGCGCCTTGTCGTCCGGCACCACGGCCGGCACTGTCACCTTGAACGAAGGCTTCTTCTCGGATGCAATCTTCTCCTTGCCGTTCTTCGACTTGCCGCCGCGGTTTTTCGCATTCATTTCCGTCACCTCCGGCCTCGCACCCGCCGGAAACTTCGGCGCGCGGAGCCGCTTCGCGTGTTCCGCAAACGCGAACGGCCGCGACTCCGCCGCCGGAAGCGGCATCACCCAATCTTCGCCTATGTCAAGGTCTGAAAGGAACTCGCGGCGCTTCACCGTGATGCAGTCGTCGTACACGCTCCAGAGCATCCCCTGGCGGCAGTCGCCGGTGCCGATTTTCTTCATCAACTTGCGCGCCTCGGCCATCCAGTCGCCCCCGCCGGAATTCTCGAATCCGTTCGGCTTTCGCTCTCCGCCCGGCGTGCCGGTGTAGCGAAGCGAACCCGTGCCGACGGACGTGAAAGCACCCTGCCAGATCGACCGTTCGTCCGTCAGCGAATAGTGCGAATGCCCCGAAAACGCAATGGCGTTGGGATAGGCCGAAAGCGTCTTGGTGACGATGCCCTTGTCGTGTCCCCACGCCCACGGCCCATAGCACGTGTCCTTCAGATGCGGATGCTGCACGTAGAAGAACGGCAGAGCCGGGTCGAAAGACTTGCCGTTTTTCGCCATGTAGCCCTCGATGAGTCCGAACGGCTGGTCGTAGCTGCCGTGCCCGACCTGAGCTCGGTCCCAATGCGACCCGATGAAGGTGTATCCCTTTATCGTCTTGGCGTAGAGCGGCGTATAGGTCTCGTGGAACGCCTTGCCCCACCATCCCGCCATGTCCTTTTGGAGAATGTGCCTGTTACGTTCCGCCTCGTCTGGATATTTCTTCTCGGCAATTCCGCCGTAGGTGTAACCGACCCAGTCGTGGTTGCCGGACACGAACACCTTTTCCACCGGCCGGCCATCTGGATATTTGTCGTCGGGGAATACGGAATACCACGCATCGGCGACAGCCATGAGGTTCTCGTCCATACCCTTATCGGCCATGTCGCCGGCGATGACGACGGCATCGACATCCTGGCTTCGGAACCATTCGAGCGCGTGCTTGAACGTGAGGTTGTTGCCGCCGCCGGACATTTCCTCGTTCGCGCCAATGCGCAGGATGTGGATGTCGGAGAGGACGCCGAACTTGAGTCGCGGCTTGCCACCCGCCTTGAAACCCGCCGCCGCGAGGATGAAGCGGTTGCCCGCGAACGCGCCTAAAGACGCGAACGCCGCGCCTCCGATAAGAAACTGCCGCCTTGTCATGTTCATCTCATTTGTCCTCTTCCGTGTTGAAAATCGCCTTCACGACTTCGCCGTACGAACCGACTACCGCCGCGCCGGGAACGCGCACGGCATCCGTCTGGCGCTTCTCCTCCGTATCAACGACATAGACGACCGTACCGCCACGCTCCGCGAACCGTCTCAGAAACGGCGCGTCCTTCCTGTCATCCTCCCCCGGAGCGGGTATCACGACGGCATCGAGGTGCGCAAGATCATCCACGTTCAGGTGGCTTCCCGCCCTGATGTCGAGCCGACTGTCGCGCAAAAGCGTTCCAAGGTAGAACTCCGCCGCCGCCTTTTCCTTGGCCGCCCGGAAAAACACCGAAACCGCGCCCCGCGTCCGCCCTCGCCGAACCGGGGTCGGCTCCACGCCGGTGAGATAGCGCACGGCTCCGCGCACGATGTCCATGTTCGCTTCGCTCTTTTCGGGATGCGGACACGACAGAAACACCTTGCCCTTGCCGACGCGCCCGCCCACGAACGCCGTCTTTCCGTACATTTCCTTCACCGATTCGGGCGACGAAGTATTGACAAGACGCCCGGCATACCGTCCAAACACCTTGATATCCGCATCCTCCACCGGATCGCCCTCCTCAAACGCAGGACCGCCCCAGTACATGACCGTGCGATTCGCGCCCGTGATTCCCAATGCGGCACATCCTTCATCCGTGAACGCAACGTCAATCGGAGCCCATCCGCGATAGTGTTCCGGCTCGTCGCTCCTGAACGGCACGAGATTGAGGCGCGAAAGTCCTCTCTCTGTCGGCGGCACGGGCTGCGAGGCGAGGAACGCCCCGGCGCAGATGCCGAAGTAGCGTCCGCCGCCGCGCACATACCGGCAGATCGCCGCCGCGCCCTCCTTGCCGAGATTGTCGTACTGGACCTTGCTCAGTCCGCTCGGCTGAACGAGCAGATCAAAACCGTCAAGCCGTCCGGCACGGATGTCCGCCGCGTCAACGACTGACAGATCATACTCCGGCGCAAGCGCGAGCAGTTCCGCCGTTGCGGGGTTCGACCCTCCCTTGTCGGCGTAGATGGCGGCGCGGAGAGGCTTTGCGACCTTCGCCGGAAAAGGCTCGGGCGAAGGGACGGACTCCGCAAATCTGCGCAGCGCGGCGACCCCGTTCTCATCCAGCGGGAACGTCGGCAACCCTCCGACGGCGCTTCCGTCAAGCGAAAGCGCGGCATCCAGATGACGGCATGCGCCTTCGTCCACGGATGCTGAAACAAGCGGCACAAGGTCGAATTCCCCGCTGCGGACGAGGCCCTGGACAAGCCGCGCCGCCTCGACATTGAACGCCCCGGCGCACATCACGCCGACGGAAAGCTGCCCGCGCCGCCGCTGGGGCAGTTCCCAATTTATGTCGCCACGGCGCACAACATAGCGCAAAGCCCCGCGCAGAACGTCATGGTCGGCGACATCGTATTCGGGATGGACGGCTGTCGCAAACACGCGCCCCTCTCCGTAAGTCCCTGCAACGGCAGCCGCCTGACCCGCCATGGACGGACGCCTCTTGGAGCTCCTTCCGTTTATATCGCCCGCATATGTCGCAACCACCTCGAACTCGCCGTTCGTCACGGGAAGCGAAGGCAAGGGAACGGGTCCCCCGCGATACTGGATTCTCACATCGCCCTTCGGAACACCGATGAGAGCCTCCGCGCGGGAGTTGAAATGAACCATTACGTCCGCAATGTCCTTGCCGCCCCCCGCTTCGCCGAAAGTGAACGGGATCAGCCCCGCCATGCCGGGACGGCATTCCGCAGGTTCCATGGCGAGGCAGCATCCGGCGCACGTTCCCACATACCCGCCACCATGCGCCACGAACGCCCTGATCCTGGCCGTGCCCTCCTCGCCCAGGGATTTCGCCATCAAAACCGACTTCCCGCCCGGCATGACAAGCGCATCCATACTTTCAAGCACTCCGCCTCTTATGGCGGCAGCGTCAACAGGCGTCGCTTCGACGTTTTCCGCACAGGCCGTCAGTTCCAGCCACCTGAACACGCCGACCCCGCGCGCCCCGTCGCCGGTGTACACCGCGAACCGCGCCTGCCGCGCCTCCTTCGCCTGAAGGAATTCCGTGAACATCGCCGCGTATTCCTCGCAGCTTCGAAGCGAAACTCTCTCGTCGGCGGAATGTGCGCCTTCGCCGTTCACGGCGAATATCGCAACCGGGATGCCGAGATGCACGTAGTGCGTCGCGTCAGTCGCGCACGACATCTTGACGAGGCGCACGTCCTTTTCCGGCCAGCGCTCGCGCATGGCCGCATGGAGACGCCTGATCCACGGATTCCCAGGGTCGGTCAGCACGGGTTCGCGCCACTTCGCGGGGAGGAGAACTTCGAGCCCCGTCTCGCGTTCGATCCGCTCCTTGAGCCGCAACGGGGCTTCCGGCGTCGTGAACCTGAACGAGAACACCATATCCGCCGTGTCGGGAATCGTGTTGCCCGCGTTCGAGCCGACGAGCCGTGTCGGAACAAGGTCGTCGCGCCATGCGTCCCCCGGCGATTGCGGATCCGGCACGAAAGCGCGGATCTTCGCGCAGGCGTCGAGGAGCTTCGGGATCGGGTTGTCCGCCGACTGCGGCATGGACGAATGTCCGCCGTGCCCGTGCGCACGGAGCGTGACGAGGACGTGTCCCTTCTCCGCAATCGCGAGCGCGTCGGAATGCTCGCCGTTCGTGTCGCCCACAAGCACCAGCTTTTGAGGAACATAGCCGCGTTCAAGCAGCATCGCCGGCGTCGCCTGCCCGGGAACGCGCGTTTCCTCGTCGGTGGCGAACACCGCGCCGACGGACGCCTTTCCGGAGAGGTTGGCGAGAACCTGCGCAACGACAGCCACATTCCCCTTTGTGTCGCATGCGCCGCGCCCCCAGACGAAGCCGTCCCTTTCCTTCGGCTCAAACTGTCCGTCCTTGAGCGGAGGCACCACGTCGAGATGGGTGACGAACACGACGTCATGGCGCTTTCCGGGAATGGCGGACGCATAAAGCGCCGCGCGTCCGGCATCGTTCGTCTCCACCGCCGTGAAGACGCCGCGAGCGTCCAGCCACCCCTTGAGGACGCCCACGGCGCGGTTGTTCTCCTCCACGCTGGACGTTATCGACGGAATGCGCAGCAGCGATAGAAGATTCTCCTTGAGCCCAGTCCGGGATTCTTCAACGGCAGCATTTCCCGTCGAACCGACGGCAAGGAACATCGCCGTCAAAACAGAAAACATCTTTGCCGAGTTCATTGTCAGCATCCCCTCCTTTCAACCGCAAACGGCCGGGAACTTCCTGTTCGCATCTTGCAGCAGCGATGAATGCACCAATTCCGCCGGGAAACCTGCGCCATAAGAATCATACAGCCTTCAGTGGAAGGAGATTATCAATCCTCCCGGAAGGTTGATGATCGCAGTGCAAGTCGTACCGTCATCCATCGCAAGCGTAACCGTCCATCTACCTGACTTGTCGAACGCAAATGGCTGTATGCCCGTACCGGACAATGCGTCAAACACCGTGGCCGCACCCTTGTCTGGCGGCGGCGTCACCGTCAGAACCAAGGCGGATGCCAAGTCGCCCGCCCAGTCGTCGCCGGAATAGGCAATCGGCGGGAAGCGCCGGTCGTAGCTCTTGCGATTGGGACCGTCCTCTTGCGTGTCGAGCGCGTATGCGCCGTATGGGGCGCTTCCCGCGAGCGAGACGCCGTCACCTTGGGCAACAGTCCACGGCACGAGTACCGTAGCCGTCCCGATTCCGTCGTTTGCAAGCGACCACACGCCGCCCTTCGCCGGAAGCGATTCACTTCCCTCCGACGCCGCGTCAGCCGCAAGCGCATACGCCGCACCGTCCATCGCCGCTGCGGACACCGTCTCGCCCTCGCGCCACGTCACGGGCCACGCCTCGATGTCTGCGGCGTTCGTGAGCGAGTAGGACGATTCGCCGTTCATGTACAGCCGGAACGTCGTCGCGCTCTCGGTCACGGCCAGCTCGTCGCCGTCAGCCGCCACAGCCGGAAGAACCGCGCCTGCGGCGACCGCAATGATTGCAATGGTTTTCTTCATGCCCTGCTCCTTCCCTCCGGCTTACTTCGCAATGTACGCAACACGGAAACCACAAGTAGATTGATACCAATCCGCTCCGGCGTAATTCCTGTACGATGCGTAAAAGTACCTGACGGTATTTGAACCGTAGTGGCCGCTTCCCCTGACCCTGATGGATTCGCCGTTGTCATACGGGATGAATGGATCGGAAATGTCCGCCATATTTCCAAGGCCGTTTCTGTCACGGCAGAACTCCCAGACATTGCCAATCGTATCATAGAGACCCCAGGCGTTTGGCGCCTTCGAGCCGACAGCAAGCGTGCTGGATTGGTTGTATACGGCATAAGTGCTGAGCACACCGCTTTCCCAGTAGTAGTGTCCGCCGTTCTTGCCGGCACGACAGGCAATTTCGGACATGACTTCCGTCGGGAGGTCAAACGCAAACTTGTTGCCCGTGAGGTAGTTGAGGCGCTGGAGATACGTACCGGTGTTCGAATCGACAACAGGGATTGGATCGCCAGAAGCAGTGCCAGAAATACGCAAATCGTTCCACGACATGCTTTCCACCGGTCGATACCCGACAATGTTGCCGTCAATGACGTCAGTCTTTACCGACGGATTCTCCTGCCCGAACTTCACATACTGCGCTTGCGTGACGGGGAAGATGCCGATGTAGTAATCAAGCCGCGTGACCCAGTTCGTCTGCTTGTTGCTTGATGCATCATACTGATTTGCGGAGGTGTTGTCGCCCGTCGGGTATCCCGAAAGGGAGGCAAGGGTGGTGGCGTTCGGCAGCGAGCTGCGATCCGCCCATCTCGGCACCTTGCGCAACACCATCTTGCTGGTCTTGTACACGTTCGTGCCATCGGGGCCGGAGGTGTCGTTGTTGTAGCGGTTGTTGGAGAGTTCCTGTGAATAGAGCATCCCCTCGAAAGTGACAGCGCCCGTGTCGAGATCGATGACCATATAATCGTCTCCGCTTGGATTGTCAGCAGAAAGAAGCCGCGCCGTCATCGTGCAATCAAGAGCCTTGACGCGCAGCTCCGGCGAAGGCGTCCAAGTTGCCGTGTGTGTGCCGCTAGAGGCGTTCGCACCGATGGCACGTCCATCGATGAGGACGTCCTGGCCATTCACCGTCGCCGTGAACTCAAGCCGACAATAGACATCGCCCGTTCCATCAGCCGTGAGAGTCTGTCCGCCGTCGATGGTGTACTTGATGTCCACCTTGTTGTTCCACGGCCAACGCTGGGTCACGCTGTCGATGGTCACGCTTGCCGCGTTAGCGCCTGTCGCGGCTACCGCCGCCGCGCCTATCATCATGAGCAGTTTCTTCATTTTGTCTGTTCCTTTCGGGTTGTGCCTTTCGGCGTTTATGAAATGGTTGTCGATTCCGGCGCGGGCTCCGGGGCGGGGTCTTCTTTCTTGTTGCCCTTGAACTCGGAGGCGACGCGCTTGTAGTGCTCGACTATCGCCGCGACGTCGCCGATGGCCTTCGCCGCCTTTTCATTCTCGGGGTTGATCTCGTACACCGCGTTGACACGCCGCGCCGCCTTTACGAGCAGACCGGCGACGACCTTGCGCAGTTCCGGAGTTGAGCCGGTCGCGCGTTCCTCGGCACGGTCGCGCTCCACGTCGTGGCGGGCGTCCATCGCCGAGCCGACCGCGTCGTTCGCCACCCAGAGCGCGGCGGCGGCCTTGTCGAGTCCGAGCGCCGCGAGGGCCGCCTGGTTCTCCACGGTCGAGAGCGCGCCCTTGAAACCGTTCAGCTCGCTCGTCTCCTTTGTCATCTCGTGCTCCCACGCGCCCTTGTAGGCGTTCATCTCGCTCTTGAGCGTCTTGACGTGCGTCATGAGCGGATGGGTGGGCGAGAGTCGCTGGAGGCGGTTCCAGAAGTGCCAGACGGCGGATGCGAGCACGTCTCGGTCGTTGTCCGCCTCAGTGATATACGCCGTCTCGTCGTACGCCCGCTGGCGATTCACCGCGAGGCGCAGGTTGTCCAGTGCCTCGGTAAGCTTCGTGCCGATGTCCGTGAGCGAGATTTGGTCAAGCCCAACGGCCACATACGCCACAAGCGACCTGTCGCCATAGTCGAGGAACGCCCCGTTGGTCAGCGAAGAGCCGACCCATTCCGGGATTGTCAGCTTAGTACCCATTTTTTACTCCTTTTGATTTTGGATTTAGACAAAAACCCTTTCGTTTGACCCCATCCGGATTCCAACGGGGTCAAACGACTGTTCGATTGACCCCATCCGATTTCGGTTGGCGTCAAACGATTGTTCGATTGTACCCAACGAAATTCCGGCGGGCTTAAACGATTGTTCGATTGTCCCCGTCCGATTTCTGTTGGCGTCAAACGACTGTTCGATTGACCCCATCCGAATTCCGGCGGGCTTAAACGACTGTTCGATTGGCTTCCCGCGCAGAAATTGGAGCCAAACGAATGTTTCGGCGCACGAAGACCACTAAACCCGCTTCGCGGAACACGAAACACCCTTTCGTGTCGACTCGAAGAGCCGCTTTCGTGCCGTTCGTGCGCACATACCGTTCCATGCGCACGAAAACCACAAACTCCGCTTCGCGGAACACGAAACCTTCTTTCGTGTCGGCTCAAAGAGCCGCTTTCGTGCCGTTCGTGCGCACATACCGTTCCATGCGCACGAAAACCACAAACTCCGCTTCGCGGAACACGAAAC
>DEWI01000132.1 GCA_002363575.1 Verrucomicrobia bacterium UBA3214
GAGCGGAATCCGCACCGCCGCCGACTACGATGTTTCCGACTACGTCGCGGGCGGGCTGACGTTCCACCTCGACGGCATCCGCAACGCCGGTGCGACCGAGGAGCATGATTCGAATGCGACGACTTGGGTGAACATCGGCACTGACGGCGAAGCGCGCAACGCGACCGTTACAAAGACGACCGATCTGGCGTGGACGGAAAACGGCTACACGTTCGACGGAACGCGCAAGTTCCTCGTATCGAACGCCACGGGACTTGGCACGGCTTCGCACACCGTCCAGTTTCTGACGGACGCCGTGCAGAACGATCAGCAGGGATACGCAGGCGTAGAAGAGACGTCCAACCCGACGATATTCTTCTTCTCCGGCGCAAAGGACGTCTTTGCGGGTGCGACGTCAGGTGGAAGTTTCTACTATCGCATCCAGGGCAAAGGCAACGACCTGAATCTGCGCTTCACCTTCGACAAGGACGCGCCGATAGGCTATGCTACGCTTATGACGGATGCGTCCGCGAAGAAAGCCTACGCCTTCCAAGGCGAATCGAAATCGGATGCGGAACCGAACGTCAAGTCTTACGATTCCATTTCCGCGCCGTCCTTCGGCAATCTGGCTGTCGGCGGATGGGGCGGCGGCGCGGATACGTACATGAAAGGCACGATCAACTACTTCCGCTACTACGACCGCGTGCTTTCCGACGCCGAGCTTGCGCACAACCGCGAGGTTGACGAGGCGCGCTACTTCGGCGCCCTCGCGGCCACGAACGTGATAGTGCAGACGAAGTTCGCATCCGTCGAAGGCGGCGAAGAAGTGCTCGCCGAAGAGCCTGGCGAGTACAAGGTCGAGGGCGAATGGACGTTCTCCGCGGCCAAAGTAAAAGACAAGGATGGCGTCCTCAAAGACGCTGCCGGCTGCTACATCGAAGAGTTGAAGCCGGACGGCACATGGACGCGGAAGACCTGGCACGACGGCACGTCATATACTTACAACGCCGAAACGCTTCAAAACAAGACGATCCGTCTGACATGGAGCACCAATCGCAACGGGTTCTTGCTGATCCTCAAGTAGAACAACGCTCGCCACGCACGGCGACGGGCGGCGCGTTTGCGGCTCGCCCGGGAAGTCGCCGCAGCAAGACGATAAAGCATCCGCCCGTCGGCTTTGGCCGACGGGCGGATGCTTTATCTGCAACGATTGCACTTGCCGGCGGCGCGCCAGCCCGCGCCTCACGGTACGAACATGATGGAGATGCGACGATTCGGCCCAGAGCCGCGATTTTCCTGCGGGGCGCCGGTATCGGGAATCGAGAAATATTGGAGCGTGCGCATGCCGTTGAACATTCCGCCCATGCCGGAAGGAATATCGATGCCGCGAGGGACGCGGAGGCGACCATCGACCGGCATATTCTGATATTGGGACGCATGCTCCAGATTGCGTATATAGACATCCTTGCAAGAATCAAGCCAGCGCGCGATGTTGCCTTCGCGATCCTCGATGGAGAACGAGCCGGACTTCATCACCTTGCCCTTCTGCAGCGCCGCGATGTGCAGCGCGAGCGTGAACGCCGCGATATTCGCCTGCGTCGCCTCGAAAAGATTCACGTTGCCGGATTGCAGCGCGCGGACTATATCGAAGCCGCGGCGTATGCGCGCGCCGAGACTTGCGCGGAGTTCGTCCACGGAACGCGGACGCGACAGCGCCGACTTCGTGGTCGCCATGCTCTCGTAGTACGCCTTGGGAATTTTCACGACCTTGCCCTCGAACTCGACATCCAGCTCCGCGGGAAGCGCAGACGCGGCGACAGGCGCGGCGGGATTGCGGACGGCGGCGTATTTCGCCGGCGAATAGTCCTTCGCGACGGCGAGCGAATCCATGCCGGACTTGCGCGCCACATACTCGTCCGGATGGGTGAGTTGCGCGACCTTCTCCTCGGAAAACACGGCGAATGCGCGCTCGCGGGCGTCCGCAGGAATCACAAGACGTGTGCAGCCGTAGTTGTCGTATTCAAATTTCGCGCCCGCGCTCCCGGCGAGCGCCTGGAGCATGGCGATGGTTTCACCGGCGAGCGGCTTGTCGCACACATACACGATGTTCGAGCCGTCCGCGAACGCCTTCCACGGCGTGCGGGCGCCCTGCTTGACTTCGAGATGCTCGAGCGCCACCTTGCCCTTCTTGCTCGTCCAAGTGGTCGGGGAAGTGAGTTTCTCCAGATTGGAAACAGTCTCGATTGCGCCCTTCTGAACGGCTTCGCCGTCGTTTGCCAGCGCATCATAGAGCTTGAGTTGCGCGTCGCCGACCTTCAAAAGCCTCTCCATGGAGAAATTGAACTCCGTCTCCTTGGCGTCGATATCCGCTACGATCATTTTGCGCAGCGCCTTCTCCTTCTCGGAAATCCCCGACGCTTTGGGATCGAATGCAGCGCGGTAGTCTTCGAAGAGCTTGTGGAATTCGTTGCTGACGACGAGATTGCGGAGCTTCACGAGCCCCTGGAGCTTGGCGAAGCGAGTATCGTCGTCGAAGACGGAGAAGTTGTCGAAGCGCGGCTTGATGCTCGCGCCGTAGGTATCAGTGAAGGAGAAGTCGTCGGCGATCTCGAGATACTTGCTGTTACCCTCGAGCGAATGCCCGGGATCGATGGCGAAGAACCTGCCGTTCGCAAAACCCTTGTTCTGCCCGTGCCTGCCGACGGCATCGCGGTCGGCCGTAAGCAGGAAGAACGCTTTGTACTTGCCAAGGCTTTCAAGTTTCCGCCCGTCCGGAGAAACCACGCGGCCGTCCTTGATCAAGCCGGCCTCGAGATCCTTGTAACCGTCGGCGAACCTCGCCTCGAGCATGATTTTCGGATGGCCGTCGGAATACTGGCCGCGGACGATCTGGAGCTCCTGCGAAGGAACGCCAGCGAGACGTCCGAGATCGTTCGCGAGCGCCTCGGTCACGGCGCCGGCGGAAATCTTGTCTGCGGACTCCGCGCTTTGTAGGCGGTAGATGCTGCCGATGACGGGCGGGCGCGTCGTCAATATTCTCTCCGGGCGCATGAACGTCCCTTGGCTGGCGACGGAATGATTGACGATGCGATCGTTCTCGTTGTAATCGAGCTTGACGATGTGGCGATCCGAAAAATGCTTGAAGATGGGGGAAAGCGAGTAGAAGTCGTCGCCAGGCTTGACGCCGAGCACGGCATCGCGAATCTGCGCGAAGAGTTCGGTCTTTGCTTCTTCGAGAATGCTCTTGGCCGATTTCGTCGAGAATGCGCCCGACGCGAGCGTGGCGATGTCGTTGTCGCACGCGAAGTGCCGCTTGATGGCGCGGGCGAGCGCGCTGAACGGGTGGCCGCCGTAGAGATTGCCGGCCTTCGCGATGCCCGCCGCGACGACGATCGCGAATTCCGCGACGGCCGCCATGCCTGCGGGGTGCGCGCGGCCTGCCAGCATGATCTGCTCGCGCAGCGGCTTGCCTTCGCACTGGCGCGCGAGATTTTCATCGTTCTGCTTGAGGTTTTCGAGCGCGGCGCGGCTTTCTTCGGAGTTGATGTCCTGCATGAAGCCGTGGGTGTCGTCGATCGACCAGTCGTAGCGGCAGATGAAGCCGGGCTCCACGCCGTTCGTCTTGAGCTTTTCGAAGATCACGGGATTGGTCGCGGAACGGTTGACGCGCATTCCGGGACCGATTTCGCCGGACTTCACGCGGTCTTCGAGAGAGTTCGAGCCAGCCTCGAAAAGAATCGATTTGTTGAGCAGGCCGACGGGCGTATCCGGCTTTATCGTGTCCTCGACATACTTGCGCGGACCGAGTTTGGCCAGCTTGAAGTTCTGCTTTTCGTTGCAGACCGCGGAAATGGCCGCCTCGATGCGCTTTGCGGCGGCCGCGGTGATATCATCGGCCGTCTTCAGTTCTGCGAGCTGGATGTTCTCGAAAGGCGCGGCGCTTATTTTGGCGCGCACGAGCTTGTTCATTTCGAGAGGAATGCCCATCGTCTTCGGCGATATGTCGAGCTGGCGGTTGAGTTCGCCGATCACGCGCTGCAGGCGGATCTGCGCCAGCGCCGAGAGCGTCGCCTTCACATCGCATGCGCGCAGCGACCTGGAAAATTGGCTGCGATGCCCGAGGATCGTATCGAAAGCATGCGTGCCCAGCCCGCCATACTCGTCGGCGAGCGCCTGCTTGAACGCTTCCATGACGGCGACATTCGCCGTTTTGCCGCTGGAGAAAAAGAAATTGCCCAGCTTGACGCCCTTGCCGTTATTGGCGAGGGCTATCTCGCGGTTCGCGAAAATCGTCGAATCCGCGACCTGCTTGAATGCTTCGATTTTCATGACTTCCAGAATTGCCGTTTGACGATGGTTTTCAACGTCTTGCCCGCCGGCGAACGCTTCCCGTCCCGATGCGCAGGCTTCCGCTTCCGCCTTTACTACACGATAGGCCCTTTGCAGGTTACACGAGAAGCCGGAGCTCGCTCCCGTCCAGCTCGCGCCATTCGCCCGGCCGCATGTCTCGCGGAAGCGTCAGCGCGCCTATCGCCGTGCGCTTCAGCGAAAGGACGACCAGATGCGCGGCCGAACACATATAGCGGATCTGCCGCTTGCGCCCTTCGCAAAGCTTGAATTCGAGGATGGTCGTATTGTCCTCGCGCTCTGCCAGCACGCGAACGCCGGCCGCCGGCCGCGTCACATATCCATCCGGCATCTGCACGGGGCCGCGGAGAATGCGAAGCTTGTCTTCGCTCCACTTGCCTGCCGCCTTGACGACATACGTCTTGACATGCTCGTAGCGAGGATGGGTCAGGCGAAGCGCCAGCGCGCCGTCGTTGGACATCAGGATCATGCCTTCGGAATCCTTGTCCAGCCTGCCGACCGGCACAAGGCGCTCGGCGCACGCGCCGGCGACGAGTCCGGCCAGCGTGCGCCCCCCGAAAGGATCTTTCATCGTCGAAAGCACCCCAGCGGGCTTGTAAACCATGATCGTGCGCAGGCGCTCGCGCGGGCCGATCCGCTTGCCGTCGACAAGCACGCGCGCAGACTCGTCGAAGCGCGCGCCAGGCTCGACGACGATTTTGCCGTTGACGACGACGCGGCCGGCGGCGACAATGCGCGCGGCTTCCCTGCGCGATGCCACTCCAGCCTTGGCCAGAATATTTTGCAGTCGCTCCATATGGCCGCCCCGAAGATGGCGCAATCAGTTTTCGCTTTCGGCCCAGCCGAGAACGCCGCAGCCGTCGGGACCTGTCAAATAGGAACTCTCGATCGCGCGCCAGACATAGCGCTTCGCGCCGCCGACGGCTTCCCGCAGCGTGCGCCCAAGCGCCATCTCCGCAGCGAGCGCGGCAGCGAGCGAGCAGCCGGTGCCGTGCGTCGAGACGGGATTGGCGATGCGCGGCGACGAGTATTCGACAATCTCCGTGCCACGGCCGCCCGCTTCTTCGCCGAAGCACAGCGTATCCACCGAGTCTCCTCCCTCGCCGTGCCCGCCCTTGACGAGTACGGCCGTGCCGAAAGTCTCGTAGAGCCGTCTTGCAAGTTCGCCGGCCGGCGTATCGGCGGAAGCGCCGCAAAGCTCGCAGGCTTCCGGGATGTTCGGAGTCACGATTGTCGCAAGCGGGATGAGGCGGGCGCGCAACGCCTCGGCGGCTTCGCGGGGAATCAGCCTCGCTCCGCTCGTCGCCACCATCACGGGGTCGATCACCTTGAGAATTTCAGGATGCTTCTCCAAACGCGCGGCGACCTCGTCTATCGCGCCAGGGCTGGCGAGCATCCCCGTCTTCAGCGCGCGGATCGAATAGACTCCGAGAACGGCGTCGAGCTGCGCGCCGACGAATTCCGGAGGCGCCGCGTGTATCGCCGAGACTCCGAAGGGATTTTGCGCGGTGAGCGCGGCAATGGCCGTACAGCCATGTACGCGGTAGGCATGGAAGACGCGCAAATCCGCCTGCACGCCGGCGTTGCCTCCGCTATCGCTGCCGGCGATCGTCAAACAGCATGGTCTCATCGTTCGATCGACAAAGCAATATATATTATATAGTTAGTGTGGAATATCCGCGGGAACGCCGCGCCCTATGCGCGGCCGCTCATTTGTCCGGCGTCAATCCGCCCTTCCTACGTCCTTGTGCGTCGCGATATGTGACGCGTCCGGAGGAATCCTTCTGGCTAGTTCCGATAATGCGCCCCTGCGCGTCGCGGTAGGTGGTCTTGCCGCTGGAATCCGTGTTCGAAGTCCATTTAACGCGCCCGAGCGAATCGCGATAGGTCGTCTTGCCACTGGAATCCGTCGATTTCGTGCCTTGCTTGCGGCCGAGAGAATCGCGATACACCGTCTTTCCGGAAGAGTCGCTCGTACCCGTCAGTGTAACGCGCCCGAGCGAATCGCGATATGTCGTCTTGCCGTTGGAATCCACGACGCGCGTTCCTTGTCTGCGTCCCTGTTCGTCGCGGATTGTCGCGCGGCCGTCCGCCGCAGCCGCCGCGAACGCCAGCGCGGCGCATGCGGACGCGATGATAGCGCAAGTCTTTTTCATAGCCGTACCCTCCAAATATTGACCTTTCGTTCATCCGCGCCGCCGCCGGATCGCCGCGGCGATCCGCAGCGGATTGGCGCCGGTTGCCAGCATCGCGGAAAAATAGACGACGCCGCCGGACGCCACGAGAAGCGCGAGCGCGAAAATGCGCCGTGCGCCTTCACCGGCGAAAAGAGTTGCCGCGAAAGCGGCGGCGGGCTGGCGCGCCATCCATACGACCACGCCCATCACGACGGATGCGGCCGCGATCTTCGCCACCGGCGCCACGCACTCGCCAAGTCCGAGAGAACCGTTACGGCGGTGCGCAAGCACCGTGAGCGCGATGCAACCGGCGAACGAGCACAGCACCGTCGAAAATGCCAGCCCCACATGCCGCCATTCCCTGTCCAGCGTCAGCACCGCGGCGATATTCAAGACGGCGTTCAACGCCACTGTCGCGACGGAAACTTTGAGCGGCGTCTTCATGTCGCCCTGCGCCTGGAACCACGGCACGATGGATTTCATCAAGCCGAAGCTCGCAAGCCCGAGCGCATACACGCAAAGCGCGCGGCTCGTGCGCAGCGTGGCGAGCGCATCGAAGCTTCCGCCCTCGTAAACAACTTCCGTGATTTCGCGCGAAAGCGCGAACAGCCCCGCGGAAGCAGGCAGCATCACGAACATCAGCGACTTGACACTGCCCGTGAACGCCGCCCGCGCCCCCTCGCGATCGCCCTTCGCAAACAGCCCGGCGAGCACGGGCAGCAGCACCGTGCCGAATGCCACCCCGACAATCCCAAGCGGCAAATCCATCAACCTCTCCGCATACACGATCACGCCGGCGGCCCAGTCGCTCGCATAGTACGCCAACGCTTGATCGAGGAGATAGTTCAACTGCACGGCGCCGGCGCCCAGCGCGCCGATGCCGACATTCCTCCAGACGAGCGCGACTTTGGAATCGCGCCAGCCGGAAAACGAAAGGCGCGCGCGCACTCCAGCCTTGCCCATCCGCCAGAAGAGATACGACATCTGCGCCGCGCCGGCGCAAAGAATCGCAAATGCGACGATATGCACGCGCCTGGCGACCGCGACGCCGGGGAAAAACGCCAGCCCCGCCAGCGTGCCGATCCAGACTATATTCAATATGCACGGCATGAAGCTCGAGGCCTTGAAGCGCCCGAGCGCGTTCAGCACGCCCATGCAGAACGCCGCCGCGCAAATGAAAATCATGTATGCAAGCAGCGTGCGCACCAGACGGAGCGTAAGCGCAAGGCGCTCGTCCAGCGCGCCGGCGCGCTCTGCCAGCGCGGCAAACGCCTCCACGCCGCCGAGAGAAAGAATGACGAGTGCGCCGAGCATCAGCAGCACCATCGTCATAACGCTGCGCGCGAGTTTCGCCGCCTTTTCCAGCGACTCCGTCTCTACCGTCGCCTTGAAAACAGGGACGAACGCCGCCGTAAGCGCGCCTTCGCCAAACAGCTTGCGAGCCGCATTCGGGATGGCGAAGGCGATGGCAAAGGCGCTTTGCTCCATGCCCGCGCCGATCAGGCGCGACTGGAACATCTCGCGCACGAGGCCAAGCACGCGGGACAGCGCAGTAAATGCGCCGACGATCGCCGAAGATTTGACGATCCCCCTGCCCGGCGCCTTGCGTGCGCCCACTCCGCCGCCATCAAGGACGCGCCCGGCTTCCATACAAGGCTCCCACGCGCCGCCGCGGCACTCAGCCGCCTGCGAGCTGTTCCTTCATTTTCTTCACCAGCACTTCGACTTCCGCGAGAGCGTTGCGCTTGTGCTCCGCGATCGCGTCCGGAACTTCCTGCGCGGCGAACGCGGAAATGTGCGGTTCGAGCTTCGCAAGCGCCGCAGGCAGAAGCGTGCGCGTCAATTCCTTCTCTTTGGCGGCTTTCGCCTCCGCAGTCGCCACGCCTGCCATCGCCGCTTCGTAGGGGCGCGCGATCTCTTCGCGGAGAATCGCGTGCACGCCGGCCTGGAAAGGCTCGATGTAGCGCTTGGCAAGCTCCGTGGCGAGCTTGATTTCCGGCCCCCTCTCGCGCATCTCGAGCAGATACTCGGCGTACGCGCGCGCGCCGCCGCGCCGGTAGCCCGTTTCAACGACAAGCGCGCCGCTGGAATCGAGTATCAGCGCCATGGGGAAGCCTTTCACGCCATACTTCTGCACGAGTTTCGGATTCTCGGTCTTCGCGCGTTCGCTCAGGCACGACTTGTCTTCGGGAGTGTCGATGAAGACAAGCTCGTAGGCATTCGTGACGGCGTCGATGAAGCCAGGACGCGAAAAGACTTCCTTCTCGAGCTTCTGGCACCACGAACACCAGTCGCTGCCGGAAAAACATAGATATACAAACTTGTTGTTCGCTTTCGCCGACGCGAGAGCATCGTCGAGATTGTCGGTGAAACCCTGCGGCGTCGAGGTCGCGGAAAACGCCAGCAGCGGCGCCGCGGCGAGAAGAAGAGCTATTCGTTTCATATCCTTTATCATATTCCGTATTGTGTATGGCATAAGCGCGAGGGTGCATCGCGGAAAGCCGGAGGGCGCCGGCGCCCCAGGAGTCAATCCAAAACATCCGTGACGAGGCCGCGCGCCACCTTCGAAGCGGTCTTCTCGTCTGTCAAAGCCTGCAGAACGACAAGCGCGAAAAGCATCGCCGCGCCAGGCGCCTGCCCGGTGATGACATCGCCATCGCGCACGACGGGGACGTTGGCGGACGGCCGGTCGAGTTCGACCATGCACGTCGGGTAGCATGTCACGTGCTGGCCGGGATCCAGCACGTCCGCATCGACGAGCACGAGAGGCGCCGCGCATATCGCGCAGATCAGCCTCCCCGCTCCCTTCTGGCGCTGCAACAGCGCGATCGTCTCTTCGCTGGCGCGGAGATTGTCCGTGCCGTGGCCGCCGCCGGGCAGAATGACGGCGTCGAAAGCGTCATCCTTGACATCCGCGAGGAGGGCGTCGGCCGTCATGGAGACGCCGTGCGCACCGGGGACTTCGCGACGCGGGGAGATCGAGGCGGTGACGACATCTACGCCGCCGCGCCTGAGGATGTCCACGATATTGACGGCTTCGATTTCTTCAAAGCCGTCCGCCAGAAGAACTATTGCATTTGCCATCTCTGCACGCCCCTTCGTTTTGTGTTCAATGGTTTGCTTTCACGCGCCGTGCGCGCCCGCGCGCCGTCAGTTCTTGGCGACGTTGCACTTGAGCTTGCGCCCGAGGATCTCCTTGTCGGAGAGCGCCGCGATGGCGGCATCCACTTCCTTGCGGTCGGGCATGTGCACGAATCCGAAGCCCTTGGACTTCCCGTTGTAGCGATTCGTGATTATGCGCGCGGAGTTTACTTTGCCGAACGCCTCGAACTCCGTGCGCAGGCGATCCTCGGTCAGATCGTAGCTGAGATTGCCTACGTAGATTTCGATCGACCCGTCGGCAGGCGGCGCGTGGCGCGTCTGCGTCTTCTGGCCCTCCGGCTTCTGCACGGCGCCCTCGGGACGCTGGCGCTTGGCGCTTTTCCCGCACTTGCACCCGCCGTCGCATGCGCAGAGTTTCGCCAAAAGCGCGTAGATTGCGGCGCCTAGCAGAAACGCGAACGCCGCGAGCATGCCGGCCGCCGCCGGATTCGTCTTGAACAACTGGATCATTGTTTCTTTCCTTTCTTCTTCTTGTCAGTTGAGTTCGTCATTCATCATTGACAATTCGTCATTCGCAGTTTCTCGATTCCTCTTCCCCTTCGCTAATTCACTTCCACTCTCCACCATTCGCTCTTTATTGGTTCCGGTAGTCGCCGAGCGACTTCATGCGGCTTGGATGCCGCAGCTTGCGCAACGCCTTCGCCTCGATCTGGCGAATGCGCTCGCGCGTGACATTGAAAAGCCGCCCAACTTCTTCCAGCGTGCGCGTGTAGCCGTCGGAAAGCCCGTAGCGGAAATCTATCACCTGGCGCTCGCGGTCGGTGAGCGTCTCGAGAATTTCGCGCAGGCGGTCCTTCAGCAAGTGCCCCTCGGTGACCTCGAAAGGATTCTCGCTCGTGGAATCCGGTATGAAGTCGCCATAGTGCGCGTCGTCATTGTCGCCGACCTTGGATTGCAGGGAAATCGGCTGCTGGGCCATGCGGCGCACCGCGCGGACTTGATCCGGCGGCATCGCCATTTCCTCGGAAAGCTCCACCTCCGTGGGCTCGCGCCCAAGCTTCTGGATGAGCTTCTTCTGCACGCGCATGAGCTTGTTGATAGTCTCTATCATGTGCACGGGGATGCGGATGGTGCGCGCCTGATCGGCGATCGCGCGCGTCGCCGCCTGCCGTATCCACCACGTCGCGTATGTAGAGAACTTGTAGCCGCGCTTGTATTCGAACTTCTCGACGGCCTTCATCAGCCCCGTATTCCCCTCCTGGATGAGGTCGAGGAACGAAAGCCCGCGGTTCATGTACTTCTTTACGATGGAAATCACAAGGCGGAGATTGGCCTCCACCATCTTCGTGCGCGCCTTCTGGCCCTCCTTGAGGACCTTGCGCATCTCCTGGAAAGTCGTCATGAACTCGCCGGGCGGCATGCCGAAGCGCGCTTCGAGCTTGGCCATCTTCTCGTGCAGCGCCTCCAGCTCGCGGTCGCGGCGCTTGGATGGCTTCTCCTGCTGAAGCTTGGCGTTCTTGGCCGCCATCGCCCGGTACGGCAGGTAGATGCGCTCGTCGGCGTCCGCGCAGAGCGTCTCGAGGACTTTCTGCTTGAACGACAGATCGTCAAAGCACTGCCGCAGCGCCGCTCTCGCGTTTGCCAGCGTCTTCTCCGCGCCGCGCACGGCGCTGGGCGATGCATCGCGCTTCGCGATCGTCGCCAGATACTTGCTGCTTGCCTCGGACAGACGTTTTTCCACTTCCTTGATCTGCTTGCGGAAGTTCGGCACGAGGAGCATGTAGTCGTCGCGCTTCTCGTCGAAGCGATCGGTGACGATGCGGTCGAAGCGCTCGCCCTGCCCCTCTAGAATGTCGAGAAGACGCGAATACATCGCCGGCGCGAACAGGAAGCGGTTGAACATGTCGCGCGTCTTCACTTCCGCGCTTTCGATCGTCTGGCAAATGGAGATTTCCTCGTCCTTCGTCAGCAGCTGCACCTGCCCCATCTGATGCAGATACATTCTGATGGGGTCTTCGATCATCTCCTGCGCGCGCGCCTTCGCATCGACCTGGCGCTCGGCCTTCGCCTCCACCCAGCGCTTGACGTCTTCCTCGCGGATCACCTGCACGCCGAGCGCCTCGAGAATCTTCAAGTAGCGCTCGGACTGGATTTCATCCACGATATTCTGCGGGAGTATCTGGTTCAGCTCTTCGTAGGTGATATAGCCGCCGTTGGCTTCGCTGCGCCGCTTCACGTCGTTCAGGACGTCGTTCAGCTCTTTTTCGCGGAGAATCGATATTCCTTCCATCGACGGCAGCACGTCCAGCTCTTCGTCGGTATCCAGCGCGACCGCCGGCAACGGCTCCGGGGGCGGCACGTCGGGATCGTCCAGCTCCTCGCCGTCGCTGTCGCCGTTTTCCGCTTTCTGGACTTCGGCGACGAGGCGCTCGTCGTCGAATGCGTCGCTCAAATCGCCTGCTGAGTCTGGCGGCGGTAGATCATCGTCGGCGACAGCGTCTTCAAGCTCGTCGGCAAGTTCATCGACGGCCGCTTCCATTTCCATGTCAGAAAGTTCGGCGTCGCTTTCCTGCTCCGTCATCCGTTTAGCGGACTTCGGCGCGTCGGCTTTCTTCGCTTTTTTAGGCGATTTGGCCTTTTTTTGAGTCTTTTTAGCTTTCGCCATCGTTCTCCAAGTATAATATACCCTACTGCACTTTGTCAAGTAGATGATTATTATACCATTTTTTCGCGGGCGCTTGCGTGCGAAAATCGCACTTTTTTGCGCACTCGCTGTTCGGCATTGCAATACCCGGCGGAAGAGGCAAGGTCTGGCGATGTCGCAAGCTGACGGAGACGGCGGGGAATACGCGCCGCCGTCTCCGGGTGCGCATGCCTTTCAGGACGCGCCATAATGTCGCCGTTCCGTCATGGGAAGCCTCGCGAGAGTGAAGGCGGCGTCAATATGTTATATGGAGAGGCGACAGGATGGAGGGGCACCGCGCGGGAGGTGGATAAAGCCGCGAAGAGGGAGGGCTGCCGTCAGAGCCGATATGCCGCGGCAAACGGAGGCGCGTGCCGGATGCCGGGAATGCCGAAGAGCGCGTGACGGGCGGAGAAACGCGCGCGAATATTCATTTGGCGGTCTGCTTGTCGAAGAGGCTTCCACGGATGCGGAAGTCACGGCCTTCGTAGGGCGGCGGGACATAGCCGTGCTCCGACCCCTGCACCCAGACAATGGACTTGTTTTCGCCGGGGATGTTGTTCCAGAGCTTTGCCAGCCCCATCGGCGGGCAGCAGTAGTCGCCAAGCCCGGCGCGCGGAATGCAGGTGCGGCAAGCCGGCGGGATGCGCTTTGCCCAGTTGGCCGCGTCGTAATACGGCATGCCTTTGGCGCAGCGAATGTACCAACCGTCGCCGGAGGCCTTTTTGTCGAGCCGCGCATCGTTCATGTACATGTCGCAGCACCATGTTATGCTTGAATCCGCCCTGGTGACGCCCTCGCCGCAGCCCGCCGCCCATATGGTCTGCAAACCGCCTTGGCTGCCGCCGTTGGCGAAGAGGTCGCGGCCGTTCCATTCCTTCAACGACTTCAGATATTGCAGGCCGCGCTTGACGCGCAGCACCATGCCGTTGAAATACGCCGTCTCGGGGTCGTTGTTCTGCGCGGGATCGAACGCATACGTGCAGCCGTTCGAGCGAATCTCCCACCGCAAGGCCTTGGTATCTGCGGCGGTGGCGCCAAACGCGGGCAACTTCAGACCATGCGCGTTGATGTTGAAGACGATCTCGTCGGCCGGGCACCATCCCGACAGGGAGTGGACGCAATTGTCGCCGCTGTAGCCATGCGTCACGAGCCTGCAAGGGAACTTGGCGCCGCCGTCCGCCGCCTTCGGAATGGAAAGATACCCCGTCACCGGCCTGAGGCCGGCGCAATCGACACGCACGGCGTACAAGCGCGCGGCGGGATTCGGCGAAACCAGCTCCACGCGGTCGTCGCGCACGGGCACGGCGTCGAGACGCGCGAACTGGCGCGCCCAGAACGCATCGAAATCCTCCGGCTCCGGAGCAGTGGCGAGCGCTTCGACATCGACACCCGCACCGCCGTCGAAGAACACGTCCTTCTTGGATTTCTCGAAATCGTTCATCGCCTTGCGGCCCTCCGGCGTGTTCGCGTCGCCGGTGAAGCGGCGCTTCACGCGCCTGCCCTCGCGATCCGCCACATAAGCCTCCAGCCTCACGAAACCGGGCTTGTCCAGGCTCGTGCGGTACACGAAAGGCGCGGAAGTGAACGGCGCCTCGCCGCTCTCGAAGTTGCCGTAGTCGTCGGAGCGCTTCCACTTGAGGATGTAGTCGCCTTCTTTGATCTCGCCCTCGACGCTCATAGGCTCGATCGTGAAAACGATCTCCTCGCCGCTCTTGTATTCGAGAGGATTCTTGTCCGTCGTGCCTTTGAGCCAGGCGTTGTCGAGCGCAAGCGCGAAAAGCGCCAGCGTGTTGAATGCGAACGCGGCTGCCGCCGCAAGCGCTTTGAGCGCGGTATTCGCCCCGTTGCCGCATGGATGCTTCATGTTGTCGGTCTCCAAGGTTGCATTGTGCTTCGATGAATGTTATGCCTTAAATTCGCCGTCTTGTGTGCACCGCGCCCGCACAAAACCGCCCTCCCGCCGCCTCGCGAAGGAACGCGGCGCCGCGCGCCTAGCGCATGAGTTCCGCCATCGTGAACCCGCGCAGCTCCAGAAGCGTCGCGGGGCGCCGCGAAATCTCTTCGCCCAGCACAAGAAGCACGGCGAAGGCGTGCTTGCACGGGTTCGCGTAGTCCGGGCAGCTGCACGACGTTCGCATGTCGTATTGCCCTGGGCCGAGTTTCCCGCCGGGGAAAAGTTCGCATCCCTCGGCGCGGAACAGCCCTTCCACAGCGCTTGGCAGCTCGCCGGCGAGCATACGCGCGACAAGCATTGGCTCGGCGCGCAGCGCCGCCGCGATGCGCTCCCGCGCCTCCCCCTCCGGCCGGCGGAAGACGATCTTCACGCAATACGGCTCTTCGCGCACGCCGACGACGCGCGCCTCGCAAATGTTGCCATGCAAGGCGAGTTCGACGACTTGCCCGGAAAGCGCATACACCCTGCCGCGCCCGAACCGGTTCTCCAGCGACTTGCACGCGAGCGCCTCCTGCCAGCGCGTCGCCCACCACGCGCCGGGGGTGACGCCGCGCGGGGTCTGGAGGCGTATGCCGCCGGCATACCGCGGCTTGCGCAATTCGTATTTCTTCTTGCCCATCTGCCCCAAGGCGCGGCGCGCGCGCGTTTTGCGGTTTGCTTCCTGCGGCGCGTCAGCCGCCGGTCTTCGTCTCCAGCGCCGCCCATCTTTCCACCGCCGCCTCCAACTCCGTCTCGAGCGCGCCGAGGCGCGCGGTGAGAGCCTGCGCGCGCGCGGCGTCGCGCCGGTACAGCGTTGGATCGGAAAGCTCTTCGCGCAACTGCGCCTGCTCGCGCTCCAGCGCGTCTATGCGCTCCGGGAGCAGCGCGAGTTCGCGCTGCTCGTTGTACGTGAGCTTGCCGGCGGAGCCGCCAGCGCGCGGCGCGGGCGCCGCGGCCTTCGGAGCGGCGGCCGCCGGGGCATCCCGGCGCGGCCGCTGCGCCTCGTAGTCGGCGTAGCCGCCAGGGTACTGGCGCACGAGGCCGTCGCCTTCCAGCACGAATGTCGAAGTCACGACATTGTCGAGAAATTCGCGATCGTGGCTGACGAGAAGCAGCGTGCCTTTGTAGCCGAGAAGCTGCTCCTCCAGAAGCTCCAGCGTTTCGATATCGAGATCGTTCGTCGGCTCGTCCATCACGAGGAGATTGGCTGGCTCGAGAAAAAGCTTCGCGAGCATCAGCCGCGCCCTCTCGCCGCCTGATAGCGCCTTGACCGGCGTGCGCGCCCTCGCGGACGGGAAAAGGAAGTCGGCCAGATACGAATAGACATGCTTCTTGACGCCGCCCACGACGACTTCATCGCGGTCTGACGCGATATTCTCCGCCACCGAAAGCTCCGGATTCATCTCGCTGCGCAGCTGGTCGAAAAACGCCATCTTGACAGCCGTGCCAAGGCGTATCGAGCCTTGCGACGGCGCCAGTTTCCCCGTGAGCAGCTTGAGCAGCGTCGTCTTGCCGGCGCCGTTGCCGCCTAGTATCCCGATGCGCTCGCCCCGCAATACCGTGGCCGTGAAATCGCGTATTACCGGACCGTCCGCGCCGGGATACGCGAACGCCACCCCCTCGGCCTTGATGACGCTTACGCCGCCGGGCGCCGCCGTGTCAAGCGTCATGGAAGCCTTGCCCGCTTCGCAGCGGCGCGCCGCGAACTCCTTGCGAAGTTCTTTCAACGCGGCGACGCGCCCCTCGTTGCGCGTCGTGCGCGCCTTGACGCCGCGCCGTATCCACGCTTCTTCCTGAGCGAGCTTCTTCGCCTTGCGCTCCCAGTAAACAGCTTCGTCGGCGAGGAGTTCCGCCTTGCGCCGCACGAACGTCGGATAGTCGCACTCCCAGCCGGAAAGCTCCCCGCGGTCGAGATCGAATATCTTCGTCGCCACGCGCCTGAGAAAGCGCCTGTCGTGCGTAACCGTTATCACGGCCATGTCGCGCGCGCGCCGGATGCAGCCTTCCAGCCAGTCTATGGCCTCCATGTCGAGGTGGTTCGTCGGCTCGTCGAGCAGCAGCACGTCGGGGCGCTTCACAAGCGCCTCTTCGAGTATCTGGCGCCGCCGCCGCCCGCCGGAAAGCGCGTTGAACGCATCATCTCCCGGCCGGTCCGCCGGGACGTCCTGCGCGACGTACTCTATCGTAAGCCCGGGGGCGCGCACGATTTCGCCGCTGTCGCACTCCAGCAAGCCCGCGAGGACTTTCATGAGCGTAGATTTGCCTTCGCCGTTGCGCCCGGTCAATGCGGCGCGCAGCCCTTTGGATATGGACAGGCTGACGCGCGAAAGCACCGCGTCCCCTCCGAACGCCAGCGTCACGTCTTTCAATGACATCAGAAAATCCGACATCTCTCTCTCCCGATTTCCCTTTTCCGCGGACGGCTTGAACGGCGCTTCATTCGTCCGCATCGGCGGGCCGTGCGAATTTGGCGTTCGCTCCGGCGATCACCAGCGCCACTTCGCCCTTCACCTTTTTGTCGCGATATTCCGCCGCGAGATCGGATAGGTAGCCGCGCGAAACCCTCTCGTGCGCCTTCGTGAGTTCTATGCAAACCGCCGCCTCGCGGTCGCCAAGCGCATCCAGCGCCGCCTCCAGAGTCGCGCCTATGCGGAATGGCGATTCGAAGCAAATCAGCGTATGTTCCTTGTCGGCGTCTTCGGCAAACCAGTTCCGGAGCGCGCCCGGTCCGCGCGGCGGAAAGCCGCGGAACGTCCACGAACTCGTCGAAAGCCCGCTCATCAGAAGCGCGACGTTCACGGCGCTCGCGCCGGGCAGGACGTCGTAGGGCAGGGAGCGCTTGGCGAATTCGCGTATCACGCGATAGCCGGGATCGGATATCGCGGGGTAGCCGCCGTCGGAGCAAAGCGCGACTTCGCGGCCGCCGGCCACTGCCGAAATTATTCTTTCCGCGACGCGCTCTTCATTGCCTTGGCGGTACGAGACCATCTCCGGGCGGGGAATCCCGAAATGCGTCAAGAGCTGCCACGTGCGCCGCGTATCTTCGCATGCGATAAGATCGGCGCGGCGCAGCGCCTCCAGAGCGCGCGGCGTCATGTCTGCCAGATTGCCTATCGGCGTAGCGACTACATGCAACATGTTTTCCTCTCCCACTTGCCGATCGTTCGCGATGCGCCGGCGCGGCGGATGCGCGGCTACGCCAGTTCGGCGGATGCGTAGCGGTCGTGGCCGGCGTAATCCTTCTCGATTTTTATTTCCGAGAAGCCGTAGGTCCGCATAAGGTCGCCGACGGCGGCACCCTGCCCTTCGCCAATCTCAAAAAACACCGCGCCGCCCGGCTTTAGGAGGTTCAGCGCATCCGCGAGGTAGCGATCGTAGAAATCCAGCCCTTCGGGGCCGCCGTCGAGCGCCAGCGCAGGCTCGTAGTCGCGCACGCGCTTTTCCAGCGTCTTGCATTCCGCAGAGCTGATATACGGCGGATTCGAGACTATGGCGTCGAACATGGCCGGCTCGTCGAAATCGTCAAGGCCGTCCATCGCGACGAATTCCACTCTCTTGTCCAGCGCGAGGCGCGCAGCGTTCTCGCGCGCCAGCGCTATCGCGTCTTCGCTTACATCCGTGCCGACAAACACGCCGGGCGCGGCGAACTCCGAAGCGATAGAGAGGATGATCGCACCCGTGCCCGTGCCGGCATCCACCACGACGGGATCGGGGCGCTTCGCCAGCCACGCCAAAACGCGCGTCACCAGTTCCTCTGTCTCCGGGCGCGGTATCAGTGCGCGCTTGTCGCACTTCAGCGTCAAACGGCGGAAATCCCATTCGCCGATGACGTATTGGACAGGCTCGCCGGCTGCAAGCCGCATTATGCCGCGCCGCATCGCATCCACGAAACGCTCCGGCGTTTCTTCGGCGAGATGCGCGGCAAGCAGGCCGCGCGAACAGCGCAACAGGCGCGCGGCGAGGAATTCGGTCGCCGCCACGCCGTCGTCTATTCCTTTAGAGGCGAGAAAACCCGCCGAACGCTCGATAATTTCCCGCCAGTTCATCGTCTCGGGCGTCTAATAATAATATGAGGGGTTGCCGGTGTGCGCGCAGAGCGCGAATACTTGCGGAACATCTCTTCGCGGCCGCGCCGGACCAATGGTTCTAAAGCGCCTCCAATGCGTTCTGCGCCCGACCGCCGAAACCGGCGCTTCATGCCGCCGCGGCCTTGCGCAAGCCGCGCGCCTGCGCCTCCGGAGCCGGGCGCAGGCGGCGCCGCCATCCGGCGCGGCACTCCTCCAGCATCCCGGCAGCGCGGCATTGCACGCCGCCGCGCGGCTTGCGCATGACGCGCGCGCAATCGCTTGCTGGATTCCGTGAGGGAAGCGCCGTGCGCCGCTCGCGCATGGCCGGAAAGGCGTGAATCAGAACGGGACGTCGTCCACAAACTCGTTCGCGCCGCCCATGATGTCGCCAGGGCCAGGCACGGCGGGCGGCGGCACGGCCGAGACGCCTGCGCCCGCTTCGGGGGAGACGGCGTTGCCGTCTGCGCCGATCACATCGATCTTGATGCCGGTCAAATCGACGAAATACTGCGTGCCGCGCGGGCCGTCCCAGCGGCGGCCGTCTATTGCGAAACGGACTTTTACCCGCTGACCTTTCTGGATAGAGTCGAGAAGCGAGCAATTCATCCTCTTGAAAGTGAACTTCACCGGGTTCGGGTAGCGATTTTCCGTATCGACATCATTGCCAACGATGATGTCCCTCTTCGTGAATCCGTTCGAGCCGACAGTCTGGGTCTGGCCGACTTCCTCGACCACCCCTTGATAATCATACATAGCCATTGGCGTATTCTCCTTTGTTGGTACATATTATACCATATTTGCGTCTCCACGCGGCGACGCTCGATTCGATAGAAGAGCCAGAACGCAAGCGCCAGCGCCGCATACCACGCCGCGCACTCGCAAAGCCCCCACTCGGCTATGGAAAATTCGGCGCATGGCAGGCGCGCCGAAAACCCCGCCAGCGCCGTCATCGCGCGCATGGACAATGCCGCGCAGCCGTTCGCGAGCGCGGCGAGCCAATCGAAAGCGAAACTCGCCGCGATGCCGGCGAAGCCGGCCATCGTGGCCACCGTGGCAAGCGCGCCGACGACGGGACTGGCGAAAAGCCCGGCGAACGATATGCGGCCGAAGAGCCGCGCGCATATCGGCACGGCCACCGCCCATGCCACGGCGGATACGACGATCGCGGCGAAGACCGGACGGAAAACGAAAATGACGGAAAAGCGCACGACCAGCGCAAGCGCCAACATTACCGCGAAAGAAAGCACGCTTCCCGGCGCGACCAGCTGCAATGGATCATATAGATGGACGATGAAGAATGCGAGCGCCCACGCCACGATCGAATCCGGGCGCCGCCAGAAGAGCGGCGCGATGAAGGAGATGGAAACCATGATGGCGGCGCGCACGGCGCTGACCGGCTCGCCCGTCAGCGCGACGTAGAACCAGACGGCGGGGAGGGCCGCCAAACCTTCAAAGCGCCGCGGCACGAAGGCCAATTTGCAGACATATAGGATCATGCGGGCGAAAATCATCACATGCAGCCCGGAAATCGCGAAGACGTGCATCACGCCCGCCTTGCGGAAAATCTCCTTGCTTTCGCGGCGCATGCCTTCGCGCTCGCCGAGAATCATGGCGCGGAGAAGCGCGGCGCACTCTTCGCCTTGGCGGCCGGCATGGAGGCGGCGCGCGAATTGCCGCCGCATGCCATCCACGAATCGCGCGAACGCGCCCATGCCGTTCTCGCAAAGCTCGATTTCCGCGTCCTTCCCGACGATGGAGAATTTTCGCACGGCCAGCAAATTCCCGATCGGCCAAAGCGAGAGCCTGCCGCGGCACTTCCATTTCTCTCCTCTTCGCGGCAATTTCGCGCCTTCCGGGAACACGGCACTGACTTTCACTTGCAAAGGCCCGAGATCGGAATAGAACTCGGCCAGGTTGCCTTTCTTCGCCGTCTTGCGGCATACCGCATCGCTGTGCGCCGTAAAAACCGCATCCACCGGCGCACCGGAACGCCCGAATTGGACATCGTGCAAAACGGCGCGCCGCCGATCCAGCGCGATCGACGCCACCGCCATGCCGAGAAACAGGATCGCGAAGAACGGCCAGACGCGCACGCCCAGCCCGTAGCCGAACAGGAACGCCTGCAAGGCAAAGAACAACGCGACCGGCCAAAGCGCGCACAGCGTCTGGAAGCGCAACGCGACATATCCGCCCATGGCGTAAGCGCCGCAGGCACCTAGCCACTTCGCTTCGCTCAATAATATTCTAGGGGAGGCTGTCATAGGATGAATCGCGCAGGAGCGGTCTTGCGGCGTGGAAGCCCTGCATCCATGTTGTAGCATCGTTCAAGGGTAGTATCGACTATTTTCGCTTCACAGGCTATTGCAGGCAGGGTGTCACGCGGCGCATCGCGGCTATATGCAAGAATCGGTCGCTTTTGCTGTCGCTTTCGTGCGTTTGGATGGTTTATTGGTCGGCTGTTCGCGGGTCTGTAGGGGAGCGGCGAGGCGTCGGCGCGCTGCGGCTATATGCAATAATCGGTCGCTTTGGCTATCGCTTTCGTGCGTTTGGATGGTTTCTTGGTCGGCTGTTCGCGGGACTGCAGGGGAACGGCGAGGCGTCGGCGCGCTGCGGCTATATGCAATAATCGGTCGCTTTGGCTATCGCTTTCGTGCGTTTGGATGGTTTCTTGGTCGGCTGTTCGCGGGTCTGTATGGAGTGAAGACACACCGGAACGTCTTCACGCGGCGACGATTCCACACTCCACGCAGTCCGGGTAGAGATTCAGGCAGAATTCGCGGTGGACCTGCAGGAGGCCTTGCATGAGAAGCCCGTTGTCCAGATACAGCGCGCGGGGGTTGTGATCGCGCCCGAACATGCGGAACGCCGTTAGGCGCATCGGGCTTGACAGGTCTTCCGGGGGAAGCCAATCGGGGGCGCGCGCGAGTTTGCGCTCCGCCAGCGCGAGCGGTACAAGGACATTGGCAAGCGCGGCGGCCGCACGCGCCCTTCCCATGAGGCGTGCGCGCTCAATATATATAATGCAGTCCCTGCAACCGCGCGGCGAGAAGTCCCGCCAATCGAGGAGCGCGTCGAGGCGGCCGCCGCCGAAGAACGCGGCGGCGGCGCGCAGGCGCTCTTTCGGGGAATTGTTGGGGCGGATGCCGCGCATGTCCCACTCCACGAAACACGCCGCGGCGTTGTATGCCTCGAAAAGCGTATCCGGCTCTACTGCCGCGGCGTTGCATGGGACGCGACGCGCTATCGTCCTGAACGCGCCGGCGTTGTGGCAATACCCCAGCGTCTCCATCAAGGCTTCGTAGTACGCCTGCGCACGGGAATAGCGTCCGCTGGAGAATTGCTGCGCGAAACGCTTCGCTTTCACGACCAGGCGCTTCCTGCCGGCATCGGCGAGGATGGCGCGCGCCTTGTCCGGGGCGCCGTCGAAGAACCTCCTGCACGGGCGCTCGTCGATGCTCAGACGGGCGAACGGATAGCCCGTCAGGTCGATTTGCTCCGGCGAAAAGCCAATATCGGCGGCCATCAATTTGCCGACGCAAATCGAAAGCGCGGAAGGCGGCAGCGTCGGCGGCGCTGGGCCGTCCGCCCAGACGACATGCGCGACGACGTTGCGATAGGCGGGGTCGCCGGCGTGGCCGTGGCGCGTCCAGTCCGAAGGCCGCAGGTGGATTTCCACATCGCCCTGCAAGCGGTGGCGGGAGCTGCCGACTTCGAGCGTGGCGTTCTTGAAGTCCGGGCCGCATTCCAGATTCCAGGTGCCGGGATCGACGACGCGCACCTCGCGGCCGGCGGCGTCGAAGAGCACGGCCGGGCGCATGTCGCGATCGTACCACAACGCCTGCAAGTGGCGCTCGGTAAGCGGCTCGCAGTTCGGATCGAACTCGAAGCATCTCAACGACATATCCATGACTACCTCCACGGCGACGCCGCGACATTGTCCAGTTGCCGGTAGGAAGCCGCCTCGAAAATATCGGCGCGCTCGACCTGCTCGCGGCCTGCGAGGTCGGCGATGGTGCGGGCGACGCGCAAAATGCGGTCGTATGCGCGCGCGGATATGCTCACGGATTCCACGAGCCTCTGCAACTCGCCTTTGCCGGATTCGCTCAAGCGGCAAACATCGGCCAGATACCGCCCGCGGACATCGGAATTCGAGACCACCCCCGGCATGTTGCGATAGCGGGCGCGCTGAATCTCGCGAGCCGCGACGACGCGCGCGCGTATCGAACTGCTGGATTCGCCCTGCTTGAGGTTGTAAAGCTCCGTAAGCGGCACGGCCTTGACGTTGATCTGTATGTCGATACGGTCGAGGAGCGGGCCGGAGATTCTGTGCTGGTAGTTGGCGATCTGCCGCGCCGAACAGCGGCATGTGCGCGTTGGATCGTTGTAATATCCGCACGGGCAGGGATTCATGGCGGCGACGAGCATGAAGCGCGACGGGAAAGTCACGGCGGCGGCGGCGCGCGCGACGCTGACAAAGCCATCTTCGACCGGCTGGCGCATGACTTCGAGGGCGTCGCGGGAGAATTCCGCGAACTCGTCGAGGAAAAGCACGCCGCGATGCGCCAGCGAGACTTCACCCGGCTTCGGGTGGCTGCCGCCGCCCAGGAGGCCGACAGAACTTACGGTATGGTGGGGGGCGCGGAAAGGTCGCCGCGTCACCAGCGTGCCGGGGCTCTTGGCTTGCCCGGCGACGGAGTGGATTTTCGAAACTTCCAAAGCCTCTTCAACGGTCATTTCAGGCAGGATGGACGGGATGCGGCGCGCAATCATCGTTTTCCCCGAACCCGGCGAGCCGATCATGAGGATATTATGGCCGCCGGCGACGGCGATTTCCACCGCCCTCTTTATCGCTTCCTGACCTTTGACATCGGCGAAATCGTCGCCATGCGCCATATCTTCCGAGACGAGATTCGCCAAATCCGAGGAGACAGGCTGAATTTGCAGCGTCCCGGCGAGCACCCCCGCCGCTTCCGCCAAAGTATCGACGGGAATAACGTCAATACCAGAAACTATGCTCGCCTCCTGCAAATTCCCGCGCGGGACGAGGACACGCTTCTTGCCGAGCTTCTTCATCGCCAAGACGATCGGGAGCGCGCCGTTTACGCGCCGCACCTGCCCGGAAAGAGCTAGTTCCCCGATCGACGCCGTGGAATCCACATCCACGCCGCACATGCGCTCCGTCGCCATCAACACACCCAGCGCAATCGGCAAATCGTACATCGGACCTTCCTTGCGGACATCCGCAGGCGCGAGATTGACGGTGATCGAAAACCGGTGCCGCGAGCCGAAGCCAGACTGTATAATCGCGGAATTTACGCGATCTTTCGATTCGCGCACACTGGTATCAGGGAGGCCGACGATCGTAAAGCGCGCTTCGTCCGCCGCGTGCGCGGTGACTTCGATTTCGACGCCGGTAGCGTCCACTCCCATAATTGCGCCTGAACAGCACTTTGCAAACATACGGCAAACCTCCTTTCGTCTTTCGATCCTCCGGCAAGGCGCCTACGCGCCCATCGCTCGCGGAAACAGCGGTATTATCGCATATTCCGCCGCTTTTGAGTGTTGAAAATACGTTGAAAGAGCGTTGAAATTTTTCAACGCCCGAAGCCCGCGGCGCGTGCGCCCGGCAAGCGGAACGCGACAGCCGCCGCGCGACGCCCGCGCTGCCTTGCAACGCTTCCTCGACCGATACCTATCACCTCCGCAAGCGACAGTTATCGCCCGTCCAAGCGATAGTTATCGGTCGAGAAAGCGATAGGTATCGGTTGAAGAAGCGATAGGTATCGGTTGGGCAACCGATACCTATCGCTCCGGCGACCGATAGGTATCAGTTGCGGAGGCGACCAGCGCCGGTTCGCGAAACGGCCGGGGAGCGCCCGGCGATACGCCGGGGAGGATTGGCGGGCGCACGCCGGGCGCGGCATGGTTGAAACGGAAGAAGGGAAATCGCACGCTAGGGTGCGCCGGCGGTGCCAAAGGAGGGGAAAGAAAGCGCGGCAGGTGGAGCGTGCAGCGCGCGCCCCACCCGCGAAAGTCGCCCTTCTGGCGATCAAAGCCCCAAATACGGGCGAATATCGAACTTGCGAAGATAGATATGCCCCTTGGACTCGAAGAGAATGCCGAGGGTGTTTTCATCCAGCATGACGAGCGACGAATAGGCGTAGCCGCCTGTCGCTTCGGGATAAAAATCCACGGTGCCGCAGTCCCAGGTTATGCCCCGCGCACCGGCGACTCCGGAAGTATCGCGGCCGAAATGCAGCGTGATGTGGCTGCGACGCGCGCTCGAGGAGTTGCCGGAGACAGGGAAGCAGGCGACATAGCGGCTGACGCCATCGGCGTCTTCGCCTATGCGCAGGCAACTGCCCTGCACGCGGATGGAAGGCTCCAGATAGCCGTCGAAAGTCCAGTCGGAGCAATTTCTGGAGCGGAAGAAGAGGCGCCGGCCCCTGGCGCCGGAGGCGTCCGTCCCGCCATTGCCGTACTTGCCCATGAACTCCCACGTGCCGTCGTCAAGCTCGACGACGGAGCCTTCCTGCGCGTAGCACTCGAAGCCGTTGCCGTCGTCGGCGGGCGTACGCTTCGTCGCCTTCCACGTTGCGCCGCCATCGGTGGAATACGCGGCGAAATTGAACGTCCTATACGCATCGTCCGCAAAATACTGCATCGGGAAGACGAGAGCGCCTGCGGGCATGAGCACGGTGGCGCCGTCCTCGGCGAAGACGGGCTTGCGCTGCACGAAGCCATGCCCCGGACCTTGCAATATGCCCTTGACGGCGGATTGGTCGTTCGACGCGCCAGTATCGACGTCGGCGAGGCTGTCGAGAATCATCTGCTGGACGCTGCGGCGATTGCCGTCCGGCCCGCCCGTCCACTCCTGCCATTGCTCGTCGCGCCCGGTTCCGCGAGTATAGAGGACGACATCGGCGGAAGCGGCGGTGTCACGCAGCCCCATGCCGGTGATCGCCATGCACCAGAAGCGGTTGGAAGCAGGATCGTAGAGGATGCAGGGGTCGCCCACGTCCGTCGCCTTGCCGACGGTCTGTTCGCCGTTGTTCGGCACGTCGATAGCGATGCGCGGCTTCGTCCACGTGGCGCCGGCGTCGCCGGACCAGTTTTCCGCGAGGTCGAAAGCGCCCGGCAGGTCTCCGGACTGCCTGTAGCGGCAGTCGTAGATGGCGACGACTGCGCCATTCGTGGCCATGGCTATCGCCGGGATGCGAAAGACGCCGTTGGCATTGCCGCCCAAACCATCGGCGAGGGGAGAGCGCGCCAGCAGCGTCATTGCATTCGTGACGCCGCCCGCGACCTCCGTACGCACGCCATCCGCCCACGAATACGAAGCGACTCCGGAGCGCCCGGCGAGCACATCCGCCGCGATCATGCCATCGTCGGTAGAAGTGGCGACCGAGAGCGAGAGCGTCGCGCCCTTTGCCAATGCGGGGAGATCGGCGAAGACGACGCGGCCGTCCGCGCCCACCTCCGCAATGCGGACGTCCTGGCCGACGGCGAGTCTGGCCACCGCGCCCTCAGCCACGCCCTCGAGCGCGAACTCCAGCGAACGATACGCCGCCGCGCCGTAGTCGGATTCATCGCCGCCGCTCAGAGCCATGGAGAATACGAGCGCATCGCCGCCCGTCTCCGCGGCCGCGAGGTGGGAAGCGGAGCCGGTGCGCCCGCTGTCGCCGACAGCCAGACTCTCGCGCACCGCGTAGCCGGGCGACTGCGCGCCAAGCTCCGCGCGAATCTGGAAGAAGCGGTAGCCGGACGACGCGGCATCGTCGATCGCGACAGTATCGCCGGACGGATTGACAGCGACGCGCTCCCAGCGGTCTTGGAGTTCGCGCTTGGCCATGACGGAGAGCGAGCCGGATTCCATCCCCGGCGAGACCGTGATCTTGAAGTTTCCGGCGGAGGGGTCGATAGAGTCGATCTTGAAGACGACGCCGGCTTCGTCCAGCGCGGCGGGCCCGAACATATTGACAGCGGCGGCGCTCGCCTCCGGCGATACAAGATTATCATTGACCTTGACGGCCGCTTTCGATATGCCGTAGCGAAAATAATTTTCGAGCGCCGCGACGATCGTCTCCGGATCGTCCAGCTTCGCGACGCCCAGCACGGACTCGACGAGCGCGGCGTAGTCGCTCTGCGCGGCGCCGTAGATCGAATTGTCGTTCGCCGCCGACGTGGCGATCGAATAAACCTCCATCCCGTTCAGCGGGCGCGTCCCTGAGCGCTCGTTGCCGACATACACGGCGAACGTCGGCTTGCATACGGAGCTGGTCGTCCACTTGATGTTATCGTCGCGCGCGATCTCGACGCCATCCTCGTAGAACCGCAGGCCGCCGTTGTACAAGCAGGCGAGCGTCCAAAGATGCGGGCGCGAAAGATCGCGCACGCCGGAATCGACGCCCTTGCCGGTAGAAGAGCCGTTCCCGTAGCGCAAGCCGAAAGTGCCGTCGCCCTTCGCATAGACATAGACGCTGTACGAAGCGGTGGTGCCGTCGGAAAGCACGAGACCGATCACCGCGCCTTGGGCGGAGGCGGGAATTTCCGCCCAGACGCTGACGGCGACGGCATTCGTGGCAAGCCCTTCGATATCCTGCACTATCGGCGAAGCGCCGATCGCCGTGAATATCGCCTTCGTCGCATTCGTACATATAAATGCATCGGACGGCACGCTCCAGCGCCACCAATCTTCATAGCCGGCGATCGTGGAACTGAATCCATCATAGACGGACGTACGGTCGCCGACGGGATCCGTCGCCCAGACGCTTGTGCCGTCGGCGGCGGCGAGCGCGATTTCGCCGCTCTTCCATTTCTTCGCGGGCACGTTGCCGATGATCACCTGATCGGTCAATTCGTCTGCATGCGCGGCGATGTACGCGCGACGGTCGCGGACGATGTAGAGGCAGTCGTTGGCATCGCAAACCGCGCCTGCGGGCAGCGTCCACGATACGGCGCCGGAGAGCGTCCAGCCGCTCATATCGACAGCTTCTGCGTTGCCGTTCGTGATGACGAGGACGTCGGGATCGCAGAACTCGCCTTTGATGCCGTGGCGCGCGGCGAGCGCAGGCACGGCGGAGGAATTCGCTATGCCGACAAGCGGCGCGAGGGCTTCGACGGGGCTTTGCGCCTCCGGTATGCCGGCGTTGAGGTTGGAGCCGTAGCCGACAGCCCTCGACGTGTTCGTCGCGGAGTGCGTGACGTAGAGGTGGACGCGGCGCGGAACGACGTAGTTCTCCCAGATGTCGTCTATGCCGGCGTCGATATTCTCCGGGCGCGCCGCGCCCCAGGCGTCGATCATGTCGTCGGTCCAATCGGGCGGCCACTTGTCGCGATCGAGAGCGGCGTCCTCGCGCATGGCGCCGGCGAGTTCGCGCATCTTGACCATGAAAGGCGTCTCACTTTCCGGGGTGCCGGGCGCCTTGAGTTCGGCGTCCATGAGCGTGCGCAGGCGCCGCAGATAGAGGCGGCGGAACTTGGCGGACTGCCAGACGGCCTCGAAGCCGCGGTTGCCTTCGTTCACTCTCGACGTCATCGCGGGCGAAGACCAGCAGCGCACGCGGTTGCCGCCGTAGAAAGGATGGGACTTGAACCAGTCATTCGTCGCGGTCAGCGTCGAGCCTTCGAACGCGACGTCCTTGTAATACTGGCCGAAGGATATGTTGAAGTCGTAGCCGAGCGGCATCCACGTATCGGTGCCGCGCACGCCCTGCTTCATTTCCGCATTGTCCCAGTAGGCGCAGACGTTCGCCCATACATCGTCCATCTCCTGCGTAATGCGCGCGGACGCGAGGTAGTTGAGCCATGCGGGCAGGTTGAACTTCTCCACCACGAACTTCGTGAGGGCGGCGTTGTCCAGCCCCGTATCGCTTCCGTCCACGTCGCTGCCGACAAGATTGACGCCGTTTTCGTCGAGCTTCTTGCGCAGCTCGTTCTCGAGCACGGAGATGTCCGTCTCGTTCTCGTCGTCCGGAGTCTTTTTCTCGATATCGCCGGCGGTGGTGCCGCTGCCGCTCTTGAGCGTGCCGACGTTCTTGTAGCCGTAGCCAAACTTGTCCAGCCCGTAAACGTCCTCAATAAGCTCGTCGGTAAAGCGCTCGGAGTTGAAGGCGAGCTGGAAGAATTCGCCGTTGAGGTTGCAGCGCACGGGGAAGTCGAAC
>DEWI01000145.1 GCA_002363575.1 Verrucomicrobia bacterium UBA3214
ATTGCACGCTTGGCGACTTCGTGCAAATTTCGCCCGGCGTTTCGATTTCCGGGAACTGCACGATTGGCGACTTCGTGCTGATGGGCACGAACTCGTGCACGGCGCCGCACATGAAAGTCGGCGACAACGCCACCGTCTGCGCGGGCACGCCCGTGCTGAAGAACGTCGGCGACGGCGAAACCCTCTCGCCTTTCGGCACGCTGAAGAACTGAGCTGGCCGCAATGCTTCCCGCAGGCGTGATTTGCGGGTTTCCGCCATGCCGCCGGCATTGCGGGAATCCGCAAGTTCCCTGCGAGGCGGCGAATCCCGTCTATTAAAGAAGTGTTGCGGTTCCATCGTCCGGTTGCGGCGTTTCTGCGAGCGCGCGGCGGCGCGCGCGTCGCGGAGGATGCCGCGGCGCTGCGACACTCGACCCCGGAGGCAAGACAACCACGATGAAGTGGATCATCTACGATTTGGCGTTCGCGGCGGTATTCCCCTTCCTGCTGCCGGGCTTTCTCGCGAGGATGCTGCGGCGCGGCGGCTATGCCGCGCGTTTCGCCGACCGCTTCGCGATCTACCCGCGCGAGATTCTCGCACGCTTCTCGCGCGAAGACGGCGGCTCCGCGCCGGTCTGGATACACGCGGTATCCGTCGGCGAAGTGCAGGTGGCGCTGCAATTGATGCGCGAATGGCGCAAGGTGGAGCCGGACGTGCGTTTCTGCTTCTCCACTACAAGCTCGACGGGATGGAAAATCGCGCATGACGGCATCGGCGCCGCGGATACGCTGATCTACAATCCGCTGGATTTCCCGAACTTTGTGAAATCGGCGCTGCGCACGGTGCGGCCGCGCGCGATCGTGCTGACCGAAAGCGAAATCTGGCCGGTGTTCATACGCCGCGCGAAGAAGGAAGGCGTGCCCGTCTTCCTGATAAACGCGCGCGTCAGCGACCGCAGCGCGCCGCGCTACAAACTGGCGCGCTGGTTTTTCAAGGACGTCTTCGCATGCTTCGCGAAGATTTTCGCGCAATCGGCGCTGGATGCGCAGCGGCTCGGCGCGGCCGGCGCGGCGCCCGCGACGATCGAAACGACCGGGAGTTTCAAGTTCGACGTGGCCGCGCGCAATCCCGCCAAAGAGCGCGAGCTTCGCGAGTGGATCGAAAAGAGCGCGCGCCCGGGGAGAATACTGCTTGGCGCTTCGACGTGGCCCGGCGAAGACGCCGTGCTTCTCGACATTCTGAAAACTCTCCCGCAAGATGTCGCGCTCGCGATCGCGCCGCGCCACTTCGAGAAAGCCGATGCCGTAGAAGAAAACATTCGCCGCGCAGGCTTCGCATGCGTGCGCCGCAGCCGCGGCGACATCGCCGCGCCCGGCGAATGCGGCGGGCGCCTTCCCGTCTTTCTCGCCGACACGACGGGCGAGCTTATGGGCCTCTACGGCATAGCGGACGCGGTTTTCGTGGGCAAGTCTCTCTGCGAGCACGGCAGCCAGAACATGATAGAGCCTTGCCTGTGCGGGAAGCCTGTGGCCGTCGGCCCCTACACGGAAAACTTCAGGCCCGTCATGAGCGACTTGAAAGACGCCGGCGCCATCGTGCAAGTCGCCGACGCCGCGCAACTCGCCGGCACGCTCGCGCGCTGGTTCTCGCCGGATGGCGCGCGCGAAGCCGCGGAACTCGGCGAACGCGCCCGCCGCGCCGTGGCTGCGCGCCGTGGCGTGGTCCCGAAATGCACGGCCGCCATTCGCGAAATCCTCGCCGCGCAGCATGCCGGCGGCGACGGCTCCGCCGCCGCCCTGCACGGACGCAAAAAGCGCAGCCGCGCGGTATGGCTGTGGCTCGCCGCATTCGCCGCGCTTTTCGCCGCCGCCTTCCTGCATACGCGAGAGGCGCGCCGCGCCTGCACGCCGTACGAAGAGACTCCAGACCCCGCATTCCGGTACAAACCGCTGGACACGATCGCCGCGCTCATCGGCAAAATCGAATTCCCCGCCGCGCCCACCGGCGCGATCGCCGTGATCGAGCATTCGGAGGAAATCGATTGGCGCAAAACCCTCGCCGACACCCCGGACGACGCCGCCATCGTCCTTAAAATCGACATGCGCAAGAAGTCGCTCGCCGCTTTCAAGGAGATATTGGACGCTTTCCCGTGCGCCGACGCCCACCTCTGGATGCTCGCGGAGACGGATTGGGTGCTCTCGGGACGCCGCAACGGCGCTTCCGTCGCGCTTGGCGACATGCTCGAAGTCTTCGCGGACGATTCTATGATCGAAGCGCTGGCCGAAGCCGAATGCGATACTCTCCCCGAGCTTTTCGCCAGCTACGCCGGCGATCGCGCGACGTGCGCCGGCGCCTTCCGCGGCAATATGGCCGTGCCGGCGCTTCCCGAATATCTCGTTCCGCAGGAAATTCCCGACGTCGGCTGGATTTCCCCCGGCGACCTCGACGAAGACATACTCGAGGCGACGGCGCGGGAAATGCGCTCCATGATGCTCGTGCGCCACAATGTAATCGAAGGCAGCATGCTCGCGCGCAAGGGAAAGACCGACGACGCCATAGAAAAGTGGGCCGCCGCCATCCTCCGCAACCCCCACGACACCATGCTTCTGGCGCGCCTCCACCAGCTCGCCGTCAATGCAATAGCGCTCGAAAACGTCGGCAACTTCGCCGGCGCCGCGAAATGCTATGAAACGATGCTTTGCGTGCGCCCGCGCGATATTGCCGCCATCGCCGCCTACGCCAATTGCCTGCGCCGCCTCGGCAAAACCGCCATGGCCGACGACGTAATGCGCCGCGTCGATACTCTGGAAAGCGCGCTCGACGGCGCGCC
>DEWI01000073.1 GCA_002363575.1 Verrucomicrobia bacterium UBA3214
GCCTTGCGATTTTCATCTGCCAAGTACTCGAGCCACTCGCACAGTGCGAACGACGCTATGCCAAGCAAACCTCCAGCAGCGCGCGCCTTAGGTGCTTTGCCGTATCGTGCAACGGCTCCCAGCGCTGCAATACGGTGCGCTTTTTGTCTATTTATTATCGGCGTCTTTGCCATTCCCTGTAAGTGTTTTGCCGTATCGTGCAACGGCTCCCAGCGCTGCAATACGGTGCACTTTTTGTCCATTATCGGCGTCTTTGCCATTCCCTGTTGGATTGTCAAACTGCATTTCTAAAATAATCGCTAAAACTACCGCCAATATCGCAATCCCGAAAACTATAGCGTATCCTTTTATTTCTTTCCAATCATTTGATGTAAGGGACGCAAAGCGAGAACTTTTCATTCGCGGTTCCGTTTGCCCAGGCATCGCTTTTTCTTCTGTTGTGCCAGCATCGGTTCTAACGGCCTCTCGTTTGCCGTTCGGAAAGAAGCGCTGGCGCTTTTTGCACTTCGTCAATGACCATAGGACCTTTGCCTTCATAACGCACAAAGCTCTGCGGGTCAAGGAGCGCCGCATCCCTAAGCCGTTTTGAATCAAGGCTGCGGATTTCTACGCCGCCGTCGAAGAACATTTCAAGCAGCGTGGATTTCCCGCATTGTCGTGCGCCCGACATTAATGGACGGCACGACGGGGCTTCAACGCCTTGGCGAGAACTCGCAGATTCCATCTCTTTATGTTGTCCATGCTTTTCATCCAAATGGGGTGTGATGGACTGTATATCAAAATCCCGATAATCCGTCTATTGGGATTCCGATTATTTGTATAATAGGATTCCGATTATTTGCCTATTGGCGACAGTATCCGCCTTCACTTTCGCCAACCAATCCCCGCCCGCAGAACCCGCCCGGGCTCTCTCAGCCGGGTGTCCGCCTAATGGCACTCTAATATACGAGGCGGAAACGGAAATCTGACAAGGAATCCGGCGAAAGACATTGTGCGCGACTGCCAATATTCGCCGCAAGGTTGTCAGATTTTGCGGAATGCAACGTATATGCAGTTGTGAACATGAAAGCGAAAGACACTTTGCAAAAGCATTTCAAGCGGACAAGATTCCTTGCGAACACGCTCGCGTCGTCGCCTGCGGTATTGTTTATATACACGCCGCTTCTCGTCGCGCAGACGGCGGCGGGAATAGCCGTGCCGTTCGCAACAGGCCGTTTCATCGATGCGCTTGTCGGCGGCGCCGCGCCGTGGTTGCCGTTTGCGGCCATGGCCTCGCTGATGCTGGCGCGTTCGGCGGCGTCGCCGTTTCTCCAACGGCTCGTCCTTTCCCACGCCCGCAATATCGAACTGAAGCTCCAGATGCGGGTGCTGGACGCCGCGATGGACCTCTCGCCGGCGGAACTCGCACCGCTCGCGAACGGCAAACTTGTGGCGAAACTCGTACGCGACGCATATTCCGTTGGCGGTTTCGTCAGCGGGCTGTATCCGCGCTTCATCGTCGCAATCGTCACGATGTTTTCGGCAGGCGCGGCGCTGTATTCGCGTTCCGCCGCGTTGGGACTTGCCTTCATGTCGTTCATCCCCCTCGCAATCGCGATGTTTTGTCCATTCGCGAAACGGTTCGCACAAAACTCCCGTTCCGTGCGCACGCGAAGCGACGGCGCGTATTCGACGCTGTTCGAATTCTTCCATTCGCTGCCGTTCCTGCGCATGCTGGACGCCGAACGCCGCTTTGCGGACGGGCCGCGCACGACGATAGAATCCCTGAAAACCGCAAACCGCGACATGGACCGGCTGGGCACAGCCTTCGGCGCTCTGCTGGGCATTATCCTCGTCGCCGGCGAAATCGCCGTGCTGGGGATCGCCGGCGCATTCGCCGCGAAAGGCGCGATACCGGTAGGCGACGTAGTCGTTTACCAGCTGCTGTTCCTCGCGGCCATGCAATCGGTGCAGGGGATTGTTTCGCTCCTCCCGGAAACCGCATCCCTGCGCGAAGGCATCGATTCGCTTGGCGAAATGCTTTCGCGTCCCGCGCCGGAGCGCATTCGCAAAAAGACCGGCGCCGTCGAAAGCATAGAATTCCGCAATGTGACCTTCTCCTATCCCGGAGCGGAGAACCGCCCGGTCGTCAAGAACTTCTCCGCCGTATTCCGCGCCGGCAAGGCGTATGCGTTCGCGGGCGGCAACGGCGCCGGCAAGACGACGCTGCTCAAGCTGGCCATAGCCGCGCTGGAGCCGCAGTCGGGAGAAATACTCGTCAACGGAGAGCCGCTGAAAGCGCACGACCAAGGCGCGTTCAGACGGGAACTTGGAATCGTCTTCCAGGACAGCCTGTTCGTCGCGGGATCCTTGCGCGACAATATCACCATGCGCGACCCGAAGTTCACAGACGAGGATATCGCGGCGGCCGCGCGGCAGAGCGGATTCGACGCAGTAGTCGATAGATTGCCGGACGGCCTCGATACGCGCATATGCCTATCCGGGCAGTCGCTCTCCGGCGGCGAACTGCAACGTCTGGCGATCGCAAGGGCGCTTGTACGCAATCCAAGCGTGCTAGTGCTGGACGAGGCCACAAACCATCTCGACGCCGCCGCAAGGAAGGCTTTTGCAGAGATGTTCCGCCGCCTCGTCAAAGACCGCATCGTCCTTATCGTCAGCCACGACGAGTCGATTGTAAATCTATGCGACGAAAAGATTTTTTGTCAGATTGTCAAATAGCCTTCGTATTTTATGTTGCAACGGACGGGTGTCCGCTGCATTTGGTTAACCAAAAACAAGAAACGAAGGAGAAAACAGAACAATGACACCGAATGACATCGCGATCAGCATCGCTGGTCTCAATCCTGTAGGCGGCGACCTGGCGACAATGACGACAGGGACGCAGAGCTTCGTCGGCCAGAACTTGACCATAGACGACGCCAACACCTTTGGTTGATAAGCCGCGAAAGCAGCTGCGCCCGGGGCGGATAGCCATCCCCGGGCGTTTTTCAGAATCTTAGCAGGAGAGTTCAACTATGATATTCATCGCAACCTGCAGTCAAGACACTACCACAAGCATAGTCCTAGATAAGTTCGATGTGGCGGACGTCTTGCGTTTCGACATAGATAGACCCGACGATTTCGCGTGGGATTTTAGCGGCACAGGTTTCGTCATATCAGACAAGACCAGCGGCAAAAAAATCACAGACCGCATGTTGTCGTCGTTTTACGTGCGCAAGCCTTTTTACTTGAACCGCATCGACGTTCCCGGCTACGGCTGTCTCGAAAACTGGAGGCGCGAGGAAACTATAGAGCTGTTCAGGGACTTTTTCAGAGAGTGCCAGAAACGCGGCCTCGTCGCGCTTGTCTGCTGCAAAGACGGCAGATACGGCAAACTGCGGCAGCTTCTCGCGGCAAGTAAGTATTTTCGCGTCGCGCCATGGCATTTCTTCCACGGCGAACTGCCGGAAGAGCTAAAGCGCGGCAGATGGGTGGCGAAAACCATGACAAACACGTCAATCGGCCGCGACAAGATGTTTTTCGTCAAAGAAGTCGATCCCACTGCGCTCGACCTTTCCTATCCTTGGTTTGTGCAAGGGCGTATTGATGGCGAGGAGGAAGTGACGGTCGTCTATGTCGATGGCGAGACCTTCGCGGCGAGCGCACCACGGAACTCGTTCGACGGCGAGGATTCGCGCAAGTCGATCTTCACAAACTCCGACGTTTGGCCGCGCTGCGCGCTTTCGCCGGAAGAAGAGCGCGCGATAAAAGGCTTCATGGATGAAACCGGCTACCGGTTCGGACGCTTCGACTTTATCCGCAAAAACGGCGAACTCTGGTTCCTGGAGCTCAACCCCAACGGCCAGTGGGCGTGGCTGGACGAAAACAACGAACACGGCCTCGTCTCCATGGTCGCCAACGCAATCAAGCGCGAAGACGCCGCGCACCGGGCGCATCTATGGCGACATTAACGACTGCCTGCCGTTCAGTAAGCAACCTTGGATTTCCGTGACTTGCCGTTAGCACATCGAGAGGGACTCGCTTGTCGTGATCGCAGATGGGCGGGATGGGAGAGTCGGGAGGGATTGCGGTTGCCCCGAAGGGGCTGAACTATCATAGACGGGGGTGAGCGACGCCGCGAAGCGGCGAGCCAACCCCCGGTTGCGTTCGAAGAATTTCAGGCCCCGCGTAGCGGCGCAACTCGCGTATGCGTGGATGTTGCATCGATTTGCAACTCGCCGGCGGCGCGTTGTACCGCCGGGCGCAACTCGCGTTCGCGCTGTTTTGCGACGGTAACAAATACGGAGGCGAAGATCAGCCCGATGCCCGCCGCGTAGCGTGGCGTGAACGCCTCGCCCATCACAATCGCGCCGATGGCGACGCCTGTCACCGGTTCTAGGGCGCCTATCAGGGCGGTCGCCGTCGAGCCGATCCTGGGAATGGCGATGTTCACGGCGACGAGCGACAGGATGGACGGCACAAGCGCAAGCAGGGCGAGGTTCAGCCAGCCTGTCGCCGAGTGCGGGAAATTGAGTTTCGCGCCCTGCGCCAACGCCGCCGCCGCCATCAGGATTGCGCACGAGAAGAACGTCCAGAACGTAAGCACGAGCGGCGGCAGTCTGCCGATGCGGTGGATGTTCACCGTCACCATGTACAGCGCGTAGCAGATTGCCGAGAACATGACAAACGCAAAACCCGTCCAAGAGAAATGGACGCCGCCTCCTGCCTTTGTCAGGAGCGCCACGCCGCCGAGCGCAAGCGCCATTGCGGCAAGCATCGCCTTCCCCGGCCGCTCCTTTGCAATGGACGCCATGAGTGCCGCGACCATTACCGGCGTGACGAACAGCAGCGTGCAGGACAGCCCCGAATCCATGAAACGGAACGCGCCGAACAATCCCAGAGACGAGAATCCGAAAAAGCAACCGGTCGCCGCCACCATGCCTATGTCTCTGCGCGGCACCGCCAGAGACTGTCTTGTAGCAACCGCCCACAGGCCGAGCATCGCCGTCGCCAAGACAAACCGCCCCAGCAGCATCGAGTGCGTCCAGACGCCATCTTCCACAAGATAGTGCGCCCAAAGGGGATTGGTGCCGTAGCTGACGGCGGCGACTATGGCTGCAATGATACCAAGGAATTTCATTGCGGCTTCAAATGCATAACAGTATTGTCGATGTATCCATATTCCGCCTTGTGGTTGCAGCTGTCTTTGCTTGTTCCCTTGCCGATGTCGTGCTGCATATTATACCATTTTCCGGCATTGCGGCATTAGCCCGGTTTCCCGCGTTCGCTCTCTTTTCACCACCGGGATTTCCAATCTCGGCAGTCGCTCCGGCGACGCCGATTTATGATATAATACCGGAAAATGTTTTACCCGGCATGAATACTTCCAATAAGACAATAAACGGTGAAGCCGCAGACGCCCGCGAAAATTGCGGCGAATGGCGGCTCCTGCGCGAAATCGGACGCGGCGCGTACGGCGTGGTCTATCTTGCAGAAGCATCGGATGGGAGGCTTGCCGCCCTTAAACTCTGCCGCCGCGCAGGCACGGAAGAAGAGCGCTATGCGCGCGAATTGCGCGGCGCGAAGCTCTACATGTCGGTTTCCGCATCCGAAGGGCTTGTCAGGATGCGGGAGGTCGTCGAAACGGACTGGGGATTCTATTCCGTAATGGATCTCGCGGACGACGAATTCGACCGCGCGGACGCATCGCCCGAATCATACCGCCCGAAGACGCTTGCGAAGGTGATCGAAGGCGAGAAGGCGCTTCCTCTCAAGGAATGCGTGAAGCTCGGCATCGCGCTCGCAAATGGACTCGCCGCGCTGCAACGCCACCACTTGCTGCATCGCGACATCAAGCCGGGAAACGTGATCTACATCGGCGGCAAACCCGTCCTCTCCGACCCCGGGCTGCTCGTGGAAGAGGCGCAGGCGGCGTCGCTCGTCGGAACGCCGGGCTACGTGCCACCGGAAAAGTTCACCGATTCCGCCAGCGACATCTACAGCCTCGGCCTGACGCTCAAGGCGGCGAGTTTCGGCAGGAGCGTCGAAGACCTCGACAAAGGTCCCGCGCAGGAGGCCGATAGCGGCGCGCGTTTCTTCCCCGCATGGTGGCGAATCCTCAACAAGGCGACAGATCCCGACACTTCCCGCCGCTACCGGTCCGCCAAGGCGCTGCTGAAGGATTTGCTGGCTCTCCGCAGAAAGATTGCGATTGCTTCTTTTGCGAAGTCCCGGACTGCAAAAGCCGTATATGCGCTGGCGGCGTTGTGCATCGTTGCTGTTGCGGCGGCTTCGATAATCGCTATAAAACAAATCAAAAACGCCGCCAATCAAGCCAATGAAAATGCTGTTCAAGCGAAAAACGGCATTGTGAAGCAATCCGCTGAGATCGCAGAGGCGAAAAAAACCGTATCCGCGTTTGATGCAATGGCGGAAGAATCAATCCGGGAAACATTGAAAGGCATACTCCCGGAGGACAGAATCGAAGATGCAGTCTTGCAGTTCAAGTCCCACGGGCGATACTCCGACTGGGGAGGTCTTGAAATAAAAGCGAAGAATAGAGACGCGATCGAGTCGTACATGGATATTTTCAAGAGAGATATCGAAGAGATTGGCACGATCGACAAAGCAAAGGCGGAACAGTTGCAACGGAGTTACGACAATCTTGCGGAAAAGATAGCCGGACTTGACGCCAAAGACGCCTCGCTGAAGAAGGAGATAATCCTGTTGCATTCCAAGGGAAAAGAAAAGGTCTTGTCCGGATTCGACGACAAGGAGGAATTCGGACAAGCGCGGAAGATCTTCGAAAAGCGCAATTCGCTGTTCGTAGAAATATATCCTCAGGTCGAGGAATTCTCCCATATAGTTTGGCGCATACACAGAGATTGAGGATTCGAACCCTGGTTGTTAAGATGACCTACAGGCACTTCAATAACGAATCGACGCGATCGAGCGTCCTAAAGGCGGTGGCGGACACCGGGAACGAAGCGGCGTGGCGGCGGCTCTTCGACCTCTACGCGGGCTTCGTTTTCTCGATTGCGCGCTCCAAAGGGCTTAACGACACGGACGCCGACGACATCGTGCAAATCGTGTTCGCGGACTTGGCGAGAAATCTGCCGGCGTTCACGTACGATCGCGAGAAAGGCCGTTTCCGGGCGTATCTATCGAGTCTGGCGCGCTGGCGCATCAACGACAGGCTGCGCTTCGGCAAGCGCGATGTCGAGCTGAAGGCGTCGTTCATGAAAGACGCCAAGGCGTGCATGACGGCGGCCGACGAAGATTTCGAAGAGCGCGAATGGCGGGCGGCCGCGCTGGAAGAGGCGCTGCGGCGCATCAAGCCCGGCGTGCAGAGCGCGCACTACGCCGCGTTCGTCGCGAGCGCCATAGAAGGACAGGACACGGAAACCGTGGCGCGACTCCACGGCATTTCGATCGACAACCTCTATCAGATCCGCAAGCGCCTCACCGTGAAGCTTCGCGAGACCGTCGCGCAGGTTCTCGAGGACATGGAAACCGCATGGCGCGACTGAACGCGCCGCCGCGCCATATGCAAAAAGAGCGCGCGCGTGCGCGCGCTTCTCGCTTCCAATATGGTATAATATGCGGCATGTCGATTTGGAAGCGAATATCATATATCACTGCAATCTGCGGCGTGGCGGCGATATTGGCCGCGGCGGCGCCCGCCCTGCGCGCCGCGGAAATGAAGATCGACGCGGCAGCGCTGGAGAAAGCCCGCGGCACGCTGGCGAAAATGTCGCTCGAAGAAAAGCTGGCGCTTGCCTCTCCGTGGTCGTGGGAAAAGCCGGAGCTGCCGGCCGCGATGAACTCCGGAATCCTGAAAAGCTGGAAATTCCACGCCTACCCCGGCTCGCCGGAAGACGGCGCTGAAAGCGAAGCGACCCTCCTGCCGTCGCCGGCGGCGATCGCCGCCACATGGAACACGGCTCTCGCGGCCGCCGCGGGCGATGTGATCGGCGCGGAAGCGCGCGCGCTCGATTGCGACATGGTTATGGCGCCGAGCATCGAACTCGCCGAAGACCCGCGCTGCATCGCCAACGAATGGCGCTTCGGCGAAGACCCTGTCCTCGTATCGCGAATGGCTTCGGCATTCGTTCGCGAACTCCAGCGGCACGATATGGCCGCGTGCGCCGGCGCGGGCGAAATCGGCGCGCATCCCGTCTCGAAGCGCGCGCTCCACGAACTTTACATCAAGCCCCTGCGCGCCGTCGTGCGCGACGGCGGCGCGATGGGCGCGACGCGCCCGCGGCTGCCGCGCCAGGCGTCCGGAGAAGGCAAAGGCGGCGCGGCGCGCTATTCCGCGCGCCTGGAAGACTACGTATTCTACGGCTTCAGGATTTCCACCGGCTTCGACGGCATGCTCGTCGAAGAGCCGGCCGAGAAGGAAGAAGAAGCGCTGGCCGCCGCCGCAGGCACGCGCGATGCGCTCGCTGCGGCTGGCTCCTCCCTCGACGAGCGCGTGCTGCGGATAATCTACACGATGGAGCAGCTGAAGTTCTTCGAGCCGTGGGCGCGCAGCAAAGGCGAGCCGCCCGCCAAGGCGCACGCGACGAACGCACTCGCCATCGCGCGCGAAGCCGTCACGCTTCTCAAAAACGACGCGGGCGCGCTGCCGCTCGACAAAGCCGCCGTCTCGAACATCCTCGTTGTCGCGGCAGCGAGCGCGCCGCGCGAAGCGTCTCTCGCGCTGGAGGGCCTGCGCAGGAGCTTCGAGTCTTCGCACGTCAAAATCTCGCAACGCGAATTCCCTGGAGACGAGCGCAGCCATAGCGCGCTCTTCTTCGCCATCGAAGAAGCGCCCGCGCAGGAGGGCAGGGAAAGCGCGCCGCCGCCGCAGAATGCGCAGCAGGCCGCCGCGGCGAACGCCGCCGCAGCGCCCGGCGGAGAGGAAACGGCGGGCGGCGGAGTCTGGCAGGCGGAATGGTTCGACAATGTAAAAGAGCCGCAGGAAATCGCGTGGGCGACGCGCCGCGTCGCCTCCCCCGGCTTCGCGCCGGGCGCGCCCGCTCCTCTCGAAGGCATGAACCAGACGGCGTTTTGCGTCCGCTGGACCGCGCGCCTCAAAGCTCCCGAAAAAGGCGAATACGTCTTCCGCTGCCGCCTCGGCGACGGCGGAGCGGCGGCGATTTTCATCGACGGCACTTCGCTGGCGTCGGGAACGCAAGGCGGCGTTGTCGAATGCAAAACTCCCCTGAACGAAGGCGAAGTCTATGAAATCGCGATCGTCTATTCCGGAGGGCAGCACGCCCATCAAATGCGCTTCGACTGGTTCACGCCTTCGGAGCGCGCCGCGCTCGACGCCATCCGCGACGCCGCGGCCGCCGCAGACGCCGTAGTCGTCTTCACGGGGCGCGCCGCCGGAAACCGGCGCGGCGCCTTCTACCCGGATATGCGCCTCGACGCCTTCCACGACCTCGCAATAGAAGAAATTCTCTCCTGGGATGCGCCGCGCACGATCGTCGTGAACGCCTCGGCAAGCGCCGTCTCGCTCCCGTGGATAGCGCGCTGCAAGACGCTGCTGCAAATGCCGCATCTCGGCGACCACGCCGGCGACGCCCTCGCAGGCATACTCTTCGGCGATTCGTCGCCCTGCGGCAAACTCCCCTTCTCGTGGCCGGCCAGCGAGAGCGACATCGCCGCGCCGACGGCCGACTGCGCACTTGACATCGGCTATCGCTGGCTGGACCGCAAAGGCGTAGCGCCGCTCTTCCCCTTCGGCTTCGGGCTATCCTACACCAAATTCCAGATCGACATGGACAAGGCGGAAATCGCCAAGTTCCAGGAGGACGACAGCTGGTCCATATCGCTGCCCGTCAAAAACACCGGCACGCGCCCCGGCAAGGAAGTCGTGCAAATCTACGCCGCCTATCCGGACGCGAAAGTGGCGCGCCCGGTCAAGGAACTCAAGGCTTTCGCAAAGACGCGGACGCTCGCGCCCGGCGAGCAGGAGACACTGACGATGAAGATCCGTCCGCGCGATCTCGCATACTGGGACGACTTCCTCTGCCGGTTCCGGCTGGACGCCGGCGACTACCAGCTCGTCGTCGCTTCGTCGGCCGCGGATATCCACGGCAAGGCGAAAGTCGCCGTAGCGAAGGACAGCGTCTTCGAAGATTGAACGCGCCTTCGAACTCAAGCCCGCTGCGGACGCGGATCGAGTCAATTTAATTAGCAGGCGGCAAGCGAAAAATGGAAATGACTTGGGAATCCAGATGGGGCTTCGATGAATGGCTGAAACGCCGGCGGGACGGCTTTGCCGCCCCGCAAGGCCTGGCCGTAGGCAGAATCGTCAGCGGCCATGGCGACTACTACCACCTCGTCTCCGCCGTCGCCGACGGCGAACTGCTAGCGCGCAAGAAGAAGAGCGCCTTCCTCGGCGAAGACGCCGTGAAGCCGCTGACGGGCGACTTCGTGCTCTTCCGCCACAACCCGCAAGGCGAAGGGATGATCTGCGAAGTCTTGCCGCGCTTCTCGCGCTTCGAGCGTCGCGATCCCACCGCGCGCCGCAAAGCGCAGACGCTCGCCGTAAACTTCAACACGATATTCATCGTGATGAGCGCGTCCGCGCCATTCTCGCCGGCGCGGCTCGAACGCTTCCTCGCGCTCGCCGGCGACATGGGCGACGCCGAGGCGGTGCTGGCCGTCTCCAAGGCCGATCTCGCGCCGCCAGGCGCGCTCGACGCTTTTCTCGAAGGGGCGGCGGCCGGCGGCATCGCCGCCGCGGTCTTTTCCTCGAAGACGGCGCAGGGGCTGGAAAGCGTGCGCGAATACGCGAAGCCTGGGCGCACCGTGGCGCTCGTCGGCGCTTCGGGCGTAGGCAAATCCTCGCTCGTGAATGCGCTGGCGCAAGAAGAATGGATGGCCACGCAGGAAGTGCAGGAGTGGAGCGGCAAGGGACGCCACACCACGACGAGCCGCGAACTCGTCATGCTGCCGGACGGCGCGATGATACTCGATACGCCGGGCGTGCGCGAAATCGGCCTCGTCGGCGAAGTCGATTTCGTGCTCGCCAAGGGAGTCGTCTCCCACAGAATCCGCAAGCCCGGCGGCAACGGCGCCGCAGACGCGCAAGGCGTCTGAGATTCAATTCAAACGAGATACCTGAAAAATGATCAAACACGCCAGCATACTCTTCTCGATCTGCTGCCTCGTCGCGGCGCTCGCAGGCGCCGCGACATCGCCGGGCGGCCTCGTCGTCACCGCGCAGAACATCTACGGCGACGGCGATTGCATGTCGTTCGGAGGCGGCAACGCGACGCTGCGCTACACCGTCGAGAATCCAACGGATTCGCCGCATACGCTTGAACTGGCGCTGCCGCTCTGCCGCGGATACGGCTTGCGCAAAGACGCCGCGCGCCTGTGCGTTTCGGCTACATGCGCCGTCGCTCCACGCGCAACTGCGACGCTCGATCTTCGCGTGCCTTGCGCAGGCGCCATCGCCTTCGCCAGGCATCCCGTGGGCGACGCAGGATGCGCCGTCACGCTTGCCGACGACTGCGGCACGTGCACGACAGACGATATGGAGCTTCTCGCCGCCGGCACCGGCGGCGAGGCGGCGAGAATCTTCTCGCCGCCTTCCGCTGTCGCCGCAGGCGATGAACGCCGTCCCGCCTCCCTGCACATCGCAGCGACGCCGCGCACGGCGGAAACGCTTAAAGAGCTGGCCGGATTCGACGCGCTCGCCACGCCGTCCTTCGCGGGCTTCACGCGCTGGCAGGATTTCAGCGTTTACGAGGCTTTCGCGGCGGACGCTGAAGATTGGCGCGAACTTCCGGAGTCTTTCAAGGCAATCCTCGCAGACTGGGTGGCGGCCGGGGGCGTTCTCCTCGCGCTCGACGAAGACGCCGCCGGCGATTTCGCACCTGGCGAATTCGCGCTCGGCTGCGTAGTCCGCATGGCGCGCGGCGACGCCGCCGCGGCAGACGAAAAGGAGCGCGACGCATTCGTCCAGGCGGCTTCGCAGGCGCTGGCGAACGCTGCGGCGATGCGCGAACTGGCGGCTTCGCCGCTCGACTGCGATATCAAGGCGAGCGACGCGGTGCTGGCGCTGCGCACCGAAACGCCGTTCGTGCCTGCCGTCGCCATACTCGCGGCGTTCTGCATCCTCGCCGGCCCCGTGCTCGTCGCGATTCTCGCGCGCTGCAACAAACGTCTTTCGCTTCTCTGGGTGTTCCCGGCGCTGGCGATAGTGTTTTCCCTCGCCGTCGCCGGCGCGATAGTCTTCACGAAAGGCATCGAGCCGGAGCTGCACCAATTCGCGCACACCGTCTTCGACGGCCGCGCAGGGAAAGTCGCCACCGTCTGCAACCACGTGATACTCGCGCCCACGCCTCTCAAGAGCGACATCCGCCTGAACGCGCGCGACGCCGTCGTCTCCGTGCACGCCGGCGACGACGCGGCAGGCGAAGGCGAAATCGTCATCGACGGCGACTATTTCGTATTTCGCGGCGACTGGGCGCCGGCAATGTGGCCGGTCGTGTTCCGCACCGTCGCCGTGCGCGACATCGCGGCGAGCGCGGCCGACGAGCCTGCCGCGCCGCTCGCGATTCCGCTGACGTGCCGCCTCCAGGAGCACAGCGCCGCCGTCTCGGAAGAAAGGAGGACGGGAGAATGACCCTCCAAGTCGATAACATCGTCAAGCTCTTCGGCAAGACGCGCGCCGTCGATGGCATTTCCTTCAGCCTCGAGAGCGGGAGGATACTCGGCCTCGTAGGCCCGAACGGCGCGGGCAAGACCACGACGACGAACATCATCGCGACGCTGGAAGAGCCTACGTACGGAGACGTCGCGATCGACGGCATGTCGATCTTCGACCATCCCGACATGGCGCGCCGCGTCATCGGCTACATGCCCGACTGGCTGCCTTGCCAGCGCACCATCACCGCGCACGAATACATAGATTTCTTCGCGCGCGCCCACGGCCTCGCGGGGAAGGCGCTCGCCGGCCGCGTCGAGGAAGTCGAAGTCTTCACGGGCGTTGCGGACTTCAGGGACAAGACGCTCGCCGCGCTTTCCAGAGGCGCGCGCCAGCGCGTCTCCCTCGCGCGCTCGATCGTCCACGATCCCGGGCTTCTCGTGATGGACGAGCCGGCGAGCGGCCTCGATCCGCGCGCGAGGATAGAGTTCCGGTCGTACATAAAGCGGATGGCGCGCGAAGGCAAAGCCGTGCTGATCTCCAGCCACATCCTCGCCGATCTCGCCGATATTTGCACGGCCTGCCTGATAATCGACAGCGGCAGAATCGTCAAAACCGTCGAAGGCGATCTGAAATCCATCGACCTCGAAAGCGTATTCATGGAGACGACGCGCGCGGAGCGCCGCACCTCGCCGTGAGCCGCCGCCGCATCCGCGCCACCACGCACACCACACGCAAGCACGCCATGACAATCAATCCTTTCACGCTCAAAGAGTTGCGGCAGCTCACGCGGACGCGCGCGATCTCCGCTTCGCTGATGCTTTTTCTTTTCACGAGCCTGGCTGTCGCGTACGCCCGCCCCGTCCTCGGCGGGCTGGATTTCCGCGCGGGCGCGGACATCTTCGCAAGCGTCATGGGGCTGCTCGCGTTCGTCGCGTGCATCGTGCTGCCCCTCGCCGCCTTCGCGTTTCTCGATGCCGAGCGCGGCGACGGCCGGCATGCCGATCTCGCGCTTCTCGCCCCGCTGCCGCCAAGCAAGACGATCGACGGCAAAATGTGCGGCGCGTTCGCGCTCGTGCTGCTTTTCACGACGGCCGCGCTGCCCTTCGGCGCCTTCGCATACCTGATGCACGGGCTTGAATTCGCCGACATGATGAAGCGCCTCGCGCTTCTCCTGCTCCTGTCGCTAGTGCTTATCCAAATCGCGCTCGCCATCGCGGCCATGCGCTTTTCGCGCATCGTGCGCTGGTCGATATTCATCGCCGCGCTCTTCTTCACTTCGCCGGCGATCATGGTTCTCGCGGCGGCCGGCTTCCTGCGCATACGCATCTCCCTGGCGCCACTGGCGCCAGACGAATGGATACGGCTGCTCGGCGCGGCGGCGAGCGTTTGCATCCTCGCCAGAGGCTTCGCGATTTCCTCCATTTCCCCCGACGCCATGGAGCGCGACGCGCATCTGCGCTTCGGCGCGCTCGCCGTCGCCGCAGGCTGGATGCTCTACGCGCTTTTCGCGGACGATCCGGCGTGCGCGAAGAAAATTGCGTGGGAGAAGGCGACTGGCGCGCTTTCGCTCGCCATCGCTTCGCACGCGCTCATGCAGCGGCCGGGCGTCTCGCGCCGCATACTCGCCGGACGCCCGCGCAACATCTTCCTGCGCATCGCGTGGTGGCCGTTTTCTTCCGGCGTGCCGAACGGCGTAGTCTTCGCCGGCGCGCTCGCCGCCTTCGCAGTCGCCTTCGACGCTTTCTGCATGCCTGCCGAATGCGCGCTCATGCGCCCGGCCCGCGCTTCCCTCCAGGGCGCGGGGCTTCTCCCCGCGGACGGCGCTGCATACACCGGCGCGCTCGCCGCCTATTTCATGTACGTCTTCGCGGCGCTTCTCGCCGCGCGCTGGCTCTGGAGGACGTTTGCCTGCGGACGCGCCGCCGGCTTTTGCGTCCCCGCGACGGCGTTTGCCGCGCTCGCCGCGGTGCAGACCATCCCGTCGCTCGCCGCGATGAGAGAGGCGGACATCCCGGAAGGCGCATTCCTGTCCATGCCTTTCAACATCTCGCCAGAGGCGCTCGCATGCGCCGGCGCCGGGCATCTCTGGAAAGCCGGCGCCGCGCTCGCCGCGACGCTCCTGCTTACGCTGGCGAGCGAAGGCGTGCGCGCGCTTCTCGCCAGGCGCAGGGCGCCGCACGCAGATTGACGGCGCGCGCCGCCGCTCACCGCTCTTGGCGCATCCGCCAGAGTATGCGGCGCCGCGCCACCATCGCCGGACGCGCGCGATTCTCGCCCTCCGCGCCGCCGCGCGTGTAGATCGCAAGCCAGCATCGCTTCTCCGGCACGTCAGGCGACGCCTCGAAAATGCAATCGAGCGTAATCGACGAGCTTTTCGTCACTACGCCCTTCGCAAGGATTCCGCGCTCGTCGTCCTCGAGAAACACCGTCTCGTCAGGAGCGTCCGGATCGACTTGCAGATTTTCGCCGGCGACGAGCAGCCGCGCGCCTGCCGACACCGCGCCTTCCTCTCGCGTCGCGCTGTCGATGGCGCTCGTGATACGCGGCTGCCGCGCGCTCGCGCTCGCGGAATCTTCTAGCGCGTTCACCGGCTCCAGGGCTTCGAGCGCCCTCTTCATCTCGCGGCCCGGCGAAATATTGACGGCGAGCGCGTTCCTGCCTTTCTCGAAACGCCCGTTCGCGCCATACACGCAGCCGCGCATGGCGAGCGAAAGCGAGAACGGCCCGAGATTGAGCTTCTTGCCGCTTGCAAGCGCCCTCGTTATATACGTCGCCACCATGCCGAGATAGTACTTCGCATCGACTTCGTCGATACGCATCTCCTCGGCCATGTCGGCGGCGATTTCCGCCGCTTCCAGCACGGCGTTGTGCGTAATGCGGCACGAGCATTTGCGCTTGTCGTCGTCGAAACGCTCCTGCACGCCCATCGTGGAAAACAGTATCTTCGTCTTTTTCATTTCCATTTCCTCCTGCTTATTATATTGACTCCGCGACAGGCCGGACGAGGATGGTTTTTTGAAAAAGCGGGAATGATTGCGCCGCCCTTCCGGGCGCGGACGCGAAGCGACGCGCCTCGCTTCGCTTCGCGACGCGCGCCAAACACCCGGCCGGCGCGCACCGCCGCCAAAAGCGACGCGCGCCGGTTGCGAACGCGACGCGCGGCGCACGCCCTCGCGACGCGCATAGATGCGGCGCGCGAAGCGCGTCGCTCCGGGATACGCACAAAGCAAAGGCCGGTGCGATGCAAACAGTTGAGACCCGTTGTGTCACCCCTTCGGGGTTTGATCGTTCTTCGAACGCATTCCGGGGGTTCCGCGCGCGTTGCGCGCTCCACCCCCGGCTATAAATGT
>DEWI01000109.1 GCA_002363575.1 Verrucomicrobia bacterium UBA3214
CACGCCATATGATATTGATGATAGACAATTACGACTCGTTCACCTGGAACCTGGTGCAGCAGATGCGCGCGCTGGGCGCGGAGATCGAAGTCGTGCGCAACGACAAAATCGACATAGCCGGAATCGAAGCGCTCAAGCCGCAGGCGATCGTATTCTCGCCGGGGCCGGGGAATCCCGATTCCGCAGGCGTCACGCTGGCAGCGGTGAAAGCCTTCGCAGGCAGGATTCCGCTTCTGGGCATATGCCTCGGCCACCAGTCGATAGCGCAGGCCTTCGGCGCGAAGATCGTCCGCGCCAAGCGTTTGATGCACGGCAAGACGAGCCGCCTTTCGCATGACGGCAAAGGGCTTTTCGCCGGTCTGGACGATGGCATGGAGGCGATGCGCTACCACTCGCTCGCGGTCGATCGCCAGACGCTCCCCGATTGCTTCGAAATCAGCGCGACTTCCGAAGACGGCGAGATAATGGGCTTGCGCCACAAAACGCTGCCGATCGAATCGCTGCAATACCATCCAGAATCGGTAGGCACGCCGCTCGGCGTTCGCCAGCTCGCGAATTTCATTTCTTCGGTGACGGGGCGGCGCCCGAAACTGTCGGCGACGCGCAATCAACGCAAGGAGCTTCTCGTGCGCGCGCTCGCAGGGACGCCGCCGGACGAGACGGAGACGGAAGAATATTTCGCCGCCGTCATGGCCGGCGATGTCGCCGAAAGCGAGCTCGCTTCCTTCCTCACGGCACTCGCCGGAAACGAAACGACTCCGCAGATGCTAGCGGGGGCGGCGCGCGCCATGCGCTCGGCCGGCGTGAAAATCGACATAGGCGATCTGCCCGCCGTCGATATAGTCGGGACGGGCGGCGACGGCTCAAACTCTTTCAACGTCTCGACTTGCGCGGCGTTCATCGCCGCCGGCGCCGGCGTAGTTATTGCCAAGCACGGCAATGTGGCCGCATCATCGAAAAGCGGCTCTGCCGACGTCTTGAGGGCGCTTGGGTACAATCTGGCCGCGACGCCCGTGCAGGTCGAAAGGTCTATTCGCGAGAACGGCATTGGCTTCCTCTTCGCGCGCGAGCTGCATCCCGCCATGCGCTACGCCGCGCCAGTGCGTTCGGCGATAGGCTTCCGCACGCTGTTCAACTTGATAGGTCCGCTCACGAATCCTGCGGGCGCGAAGCGCAATGTCATCGGCGTATATTCGCAGAAGCTCGCCCCGCTCTTCGCGGAGACGCTGCGGCGCCTTGGCTCCGAGCGCGCGATGGTCATCGCAGGCGCCGACGGACTCGACGAGATTTCGCCTTCCGGCTTCACATATCTCTCATCGCTCGAAGGCGGCGAAGTTAAGACTTCGCTGCTGGATGCGCCAGGCGCATACGGGAAAACGTACGCGACGAAAGAAATCGCCGGCGGCTCGCCGGAGGAAAACGCACGCACGCTTCTGAAAATCCTCGAAGGCGAAGAACGCGGGGCCTGCCGCGCGGCAAGCGTCGAAAACGCCGCCGCCGCGATACTCGTCTCCGGGATTGCCAAAGACTACCGGGAAGCCGTGGCGCTCGCCGCCGAGAGCGTAGATTCCGGACGCGCGCTCGAGAAGCTCAAAGCCTTCCTCGGAAAGTGGTAGGCTAGACGTTGGCGCAAAAAAATGCCGCCGCCCTTCCGGGCGGCGCGCGGAACATCCCGCCGGGGAGGCCGGGAGAGTCTTTCCCGGCCTCCGCGCTTCGCCCGATCCTTGCCGCCGGACGTAAGCACGGCGGCGCACCGTCAGCGCAGGCGGAGGACGCTATTTGTCGAGGACGCCTTCGCCGTGCCATGGTTCGGCAGGCGGGACTTTGGCGATGCCTGCGGCGATCCGCTGGCGCACGGCCTCGAAAACGAGAATCGTCGCCGCCGCGGAAACGTTGAGCGAATCCGCCAGGCCTAGCATCGGGATGCGCACGCGCAAATCCGCGCCGTCCATCCATTTCGCGGTCAGTCCGTACTGCTCCGCGCCGAGCGCGATAGCGATATTCCCCGTCAAATCCTCTTCGAAATGCAGCTTCTCGGCATGCGGCGAAGCCGCGAGAATCCGGAAGCCGCGCGCGCGCAGAAAAGCGAGCGCCTCTTCCGAAGTCGCTTCGACGATCGGCACGGAGAACATCGTCCCTGTGGAGGCGCGCACGACATTCGGATTGTGGATGTCAGTAGTCCTGTCGCAGACGATGACGGCGGAGACGTGCGCCGCGTCCGCGCTGCGGAGTATCGTGCCGAGATTCCCCGGCTTCTCTATCGCTTCAGTGACGATCACAAGCGCGTTTTCCGGCAGTTTCAGCGCATCCAGCTTTATCGAGACGTGCGGGCCGACCATCAGCAGGCCGTCCGGCCGCTCCTTGTAGGCGATTTTCTCGAAGCAAGCGCGCGAGCATGTATAAACCTCGGCGCCGAGCCTGCGGCACTCTTCCACCAATCCATCTTCGTGCTCGTTCTTCAGATACAGCGCGGGACAGTGGAAAATGGCGCGCGGGCGGTATGCATTGTCGAGCGCTCTGCGGCATTCGCGATAGCCTTCGACGATCATCTCGCCGGAAGTCTCGCGCTCCCTGCAAGTCCGCAGGCGCACCACGTATTTCAACTTCGAATTGGATGGAGACGTTATTTCCATTTCTGAGCCGCCGATCGTCTGGATATCAGCAAAACACATGCGCCGCGCGCCTGTCACGAAATCTTCACGTCGGCCTTCGAGCGAAGTTCCGCGACATACGCATCGACGGCGCGCCCGCGCGCTTCGTGCCGGAGAAGATCCTTGATCTGATCGTGGACATCGACAAGCGTCTGGGCTTCGCCGCCGCGCTCGTCCGCCTTGTAAATGATGTGGTAGCCGAACTGCGTGGCGACGACGCCGGAAACATCGCCCTTCTTCATTTCGAAAGCCGCCTTGTCGAATTCCGGGACCATCATGCCGCGCGAGAACCATCCGAGCGAGCCGCCCTGCTGCGAGCTTGGGCAATCTGAATGGGCTTTCGCCTCTTCCGCGAAATCGCCGCCGGCGAGAATGCGCTCGCGGATTTCGCGGATTTTCTCGAAAGCCGCCGCCTTGGCTTCCGGCAAATCCTTATCCTCCGTCTTGACGAGGATATGTTGGCAAAGGACTTCGTGCGGAGTGACGTACTCGGCCTTGTGCGCTTCGTAGAAAGCCTCGACTTCCGATTCCTGCGGCTCGGGAACGTGCGCGCAAGCTTGATTGACAAGCATATTGACGCGCACGCCCTTCTCCAGCTCCCTGCGGAAAGCTTCATCGGTGATGTTCTGCGCGGCGAGCGCGGCGCGGTAGTTCTCTTCGCCGCCGACCTGCTGTACGACTTTGGCGACTTCCGCATCGATATCCTTCGCCGTGACGGGGAGGGTCAGCCGCGAGGCTTCATCGAGAAGCAGGCGAGCGCCTATGGCCTGGTCAAGAGCCTTTTCTTCCAGTTTCGGCAGATTCTTTTTGACCTCGTCGTAAGACATGCCGTGGCCGAGATAGAACTTGACGAGCCGGTCAAGCTCGAAATGCACCGCTTCGCCGGTGATCTCCCGGCCGTTTACTGTCGCTTTCTTCATGGGCCGTATTATACCATATTTCGCGGCGTCGTAGCGGCGCGTAGCGCCGCGGAATCATTTTGCGTTCTCGCCGCCATCAGCCAGCAAGTCGCAGAGCGAGAGCACTTCGCCCAAGGCGCGGTCCGGCGCCGCGATCGTGCGCGGCCTGCCTGGCAGCAGTGTGAAAGCGTTGTCCTCGAAAATCGTCTTGCCGTCTTTCGCTGTCAACCAGACGTAAAAGGCCGGCTTGTCGGTGGAAAGCGTCAGCTTCCGGCCGGCTGACACGACGGAGATTCGCGCTTTCGCCGGCGGACGCTCCGCGAATTCCCTCGCGTGCTTCTCCGCGCGTGCTTCGCCAAGATGCGTCTTCAGGGAAATAGCGGCGAAATCGGCGCGCATCTCGTCGAGGTCGGCGAGTGCGGCCAGGCGCGTAGATACGCCGGGCGCCAGCGTCACGGCGTTTGTCGTGCAGAAAAGCGGCGCTGCGGCGTCGTAGTTCCAATATTCGACGATGAGTTCGCCATCGACCGGCTCGGCCGTGTCGTTGACGCCGGCGATCGCGCCATCCAAGCGCGCCACGACCGCGACAGGCTCGTAGAGGCGCTTCATCACATACTGCAAAGGCTTCCACGCGCCGCCGTATTCGATGGACGACCAGCTGGCGACGGGCCAGTTGTCGTTCAGCTGCCAGAACAACGTGCCCATGCAGCGCGGCATGTCCGAGCGCCACGCCGAAGCGCCCGTCGATACGGCGAGAGCCTGCTGAAACTGCGAAAGCATCAGTTCGCTTTCGAAATCTTTCGCGCGCCCGAAGTAGTGCGCGAGCATATCGCGAATGCGTGTGTTCCCGTCGCCGTTCTTCTGATGCCACTCGAAAGCTTCGCCGGGACCGTCGCAGAATGTGCGCGCCAGCGCCGGAGAGGAAAAGGATTGATAGCCGAATTCCGAGCAGAAGCGCGGGCGGACTTTATAGTAGTGCGAGAAGAGGCGCTTGCTGCCCCAGACGCTCCATTGATGCATGTCGCCCTTTGTATCCACCTTCCAGCCGTTGCTGAAATCCCCGGGGCCGGCGCATGGCGATGTGGGCCAGTACGCGCGTGCAGGATCGTATTTCGCGACGCACGCGGCTTGCGCGGCTGAGCGCTTTACCCATTCTGCGAGGTAGGCGTCCTTGTCGCGGCGCGTTTCCTCGAACCATCGAAGAGCGCCGAGGCATTCGTTGTCGCCGCACCAAAGCGCTATCGAGGCGTGGTCTCTGAGGCGCCGGAGCTGATGGGCAAGCTCTGCGCGCACTTCGTCGAGAAACTCGTCGTCGGCGGGATATGCGGCGCATGCGAACATCATGTCCTGCCAGACGAGCAGACCGAGTTCGTCGCAGATTTCATAGAATACATCCTTCTCGTACTGGCCTCCACCCCAGACGCGAATCATGTTCATGTTCGCGCGCGCGGCGCTTTCGAGGAGATTTCTGTAGCGCTCGGGCGTCTGGCGGCGTTCGAGCGCGTCGCACGGTATCCAGTTCGCGCCTTTCATGAAGAGCCGCCGGTTGTTGACGCGAACGACGAAAGAAAGCCCGTCCTTGCCGTCGTCCGTCGGGGCGCGCTCGTTGAGAAGTTCGAGCTTGCGCAGACCTGTGCGCCGCGAAATCTTTTCGCCGTTCACATCGACGGTGAATGAGAAGAACTTCTGCTCGCCTGCGCCGTTCGGCCACCATAGAGGAGGATCGTCGATCTCCAATTTGTTCGTCACGCACGAGCCGTCGGAAAGGTCTGCGTACACGGTGAGCGTGCAATGCGTCAAATCGTCGTTGAACTCCTGGCGGGTATAGACGTATTCGACGCGCGGCTTGTCGGAGCCGATGATCGCCACCCTGCCGCAGAAGCCGATCGTCTCGATCTCCGGACCCCAATCCCATCCGCCATGGCATGCCGGCTTGCGAATCAACGCTTGATTGACGGCTCTTGCGACATTCGACATTGGATACGCGCGAGCCCGCGTCTTGCGGAACTCTGCGGCCTTTTCGATCGGACTTTCAAACAGCCCTTCGATGGTATTGACGCCCGGCCGCAGGAGATTTTTCACGTCGAACTCGTAGCGTCTGAAGCGGTTGGCCGTCTTGCCGGCTTCGGCGCCATTAATCTTGAGCGTGCAGAAGGTGTCGCAATCTTCGAGAAGAAGCACGATCTCCTTGCAGGCGAGAAAGTCTGCATCAACCTCGAATGTGCGGGAGAACTTCCATTCGCGCATCGGCACCCAGAAGGCGTTCGTTTCGTTCGCCCCCCAATAGGGATCGTCGATCATGCCGGCGGCGAGAAGCGCATCGTGTATGCCGCCGGGGATTTGCGCTGCCACTTCGATTTCTCCGGAGGCCGCGCGCCATGTGCCGGACAAATCCAATTCCCGCGCCGCCGCGCAGGCGGACGCGCATGCAAGCGAAAGCGCCAAAACAATCAATCTATTCATAAGCCTTTCCGTATATTGCCGCCAAGACATTCAGTCGGCGAAATACACCGTCTCGTCGACAGTCGCGCTCGCGCGGCATTTGATGTCGGCGGAGGACGGGCCGGCGAGAAAGACGTATTCGCCGCGATCGGTGCAGAAACGATTGGAAAACTCGTCCCAGCGCGCAAGGTCGCGCGGCGTCACGGCAAGCTCGACGATTTTCGCTTCGCCTGGCGCCAGCTCCACTTTGGCGAACGCCTTAAGTTCCTTGGCGCATCTCGGGACGGGCGCGCCGGGATAGCTCGCATAGAGCTGCACGACTTCCTTGCCTGCGCGCCTGCCGGTATTCGCGACTTTGACGCGGAAGACGATCGCGCCTTCGGCATTGCGGGAAATGCCGGCGGGTTCCATCGCGAAAGTCGTGTAGGAAAGGCCGTGCCCGAACGGGAAAAGCGGCTTGATTCCGGCTTTGTCATGCCAGCGATAGCCGGTGTAGAAACGCTCGCGGTAGGTGACGTTCGTGGCATTGTACGTTCCGCATTGCGCGACGGCGGTGTCGGAATATCGCGCCGGCCACGTCTGGGCGAGCTTCCCGCAAGGATTGACATCGCCGAAGAGCACGTCGCAAATCGCATTGCCTTCCTCCATGCCGAGATAGGAAGTCTGGAGCATCGTATCCGCCTTCGCAGTCCACGTGTATCCGACAGGCGTGCCGGAACGCGAAACAACGACGACACGCGGCAACCCCCAGTCGAGAATCGTGTGCATCGCCTTTTGCAAAGAGGCCGGAAGCTCGAATTCGACGCGGTCGCGCCCTTCCCCTTCCATGTTTTCCTGCACCCCGAGTTCGGTGCCGATGAAAACGATCACCGTGTCGGCGGCGAAGGCGGCGGCGCGCAACGCGGCTTCGTCGGAAAAGGCTTCGCTCGTTTTCATTTCGACATGGGAACCCGCCTCCACGGCATCCGTCGCGTCCGTCGGCGCGTGTTCGGTCGCGGCGCAGAACGGCATTAGCCGGACTTCCGCATTGCCGAGTCGATTCGAAAGAGCCTCGTAAAACGTCGTCTCGTATGGCGGATTCCCTTCGGCGGACCCGCCCTTCGCGCACTGCTTTTCGTTCGCGAGCGTCCCTATGACGAGCACTTTGCGCATCGAATCTTCCGCAAGGGGAAGCATGCCGCGCTCGTTTTTGAGAAGCACGATCGATTCGGCGGCTTCCTGGCGCGCGACGCGCTGGTGTTCGGGAGTGTTGCGGGAACCGCGCCGGCGCTCCGCACCGCCGAGGAAACCCGTCTTCGCCATGACGAAAAGCGTGCGCAGCGCCATATCGTCAACTGTCGCTTCAGGTACATCGCCGCGTTCCACGGCATCTGCGAGCGGATGTTCGAGCGTCTTCGGGTTCCAGATGTGCCGAATCCTGTCGCCGCGGTGCATTTCTATGCCGCCGCCGTTCGACGCCGCGAAGGCGGTGGAATGCTGCCCTCCCCAATCGGTCACGAGAAGGCCTTTGAACCCCCAGCGATCGCGCAGAATGCCCTTCTGGGTATATTTGTTCTCGCTGGCCCAGATGCCGTCTATCTTGTTGTAGCTCGTCATCACCGCGAGGACGCCGGCTTCCTTCACGGCGGCTCTGAACGCATAGAGATAGATTTCATTCAGCGTCCTGTCATCGACATGCGTATCGACTTTGCCGCGGGCGAGTTCCTGGTCGTTTAGGCAGAAGTGCTTCACTGTCGCGGCGACGTCGTAGCTCTGCACGCCCTTGACGAGCGGCACGCACATCTTCGCAGCAAGCACAGGATCTTCGCCGAGATACTCCCAATTGCGCCCGCATAGCGGCGTGCGCATGATATTGACTCCCGGTCCGAGGAGCTGATCGACGCCGCGATCGCGGCATTCCGCGCCGAGGACTTCGCCATGGCGGCGCGCCCATTCGACATCCCAAGTCTGTGCGAGCGCGGAAAGCGACGGCAGCTTCGTGGATGTCGCGCGCGGCTCGACGTAATCCCATCCCCAGCGGCACAGCGGCGCGCGGACGGTGGAGCTGGAATCGCTCATCGTCCATTCACGCTCCATACCGCGAAGCGCCGGAAGCGTCATCGTCCCGGAACCTGCGAGCAGCTGCGTCTTTTCGCGCAGAGAAAGCCGCGAAAGCGCAGTGCGCGCGAGAGCGAGCGCGGCGTCGTCGTCGAGCATCGCGCATGCCATCGTGGACACGGAAATCGCGCAAAGGAGAATCGGAAATCTTTTCATCGTAATACCTATAATGTCAGGCCGGCAAGGCGTCGCGCCGCCGGAAGGCGCCTCCGCGGCCACGGTAAATCCGGCAATTCCGGCATGACGGAAACGAAGCGGCGTCACGCGAGTTTTTCGAACGGGAACGAGACGCGGCGGCCGTGCCGCTCTTTCACGAGACAGTTCCATAGCGGCAGGCGCTCTTCCGCCGGCGTCTTCACAGGGAAATAGTAGTCTCGCTCCACTTGGGCAAGTTCGAGACGGTCGGGGAATTGCCGCACGACGGCGAAGCCGATGTCGCGATCCATGCCCATGGACGGGATGCCGAGCATGCGTATCATCGTCTTCCTGGCGTAGCTGGAATAGAGTATGTTTTCCTGCCAGCTGTGGTTGTGGCCGTGCAGGAAGCCGCAAACACGAGGAGATTTCACCGTCGCCTTGTTTATGCCGAGCGCCCACGCAGTATGGTGCGCGCAGACAAGCGCCGGGCGCTTCGCACTGGCGAGGATGCCTTCCAGCCAAGCCGCCTGCGCCTCGCCCAGTTCGCAGCCTCCCCGACCGGCGCTATTGTCCTCCGCGTCCGGATCCGGTTCTTTCAGGGAATCGAGTAATATGACGTCGCAATCGGCCAAGTGCGTTATCGACGCGAAGCGCCCGGGAACGCATCCACCGCCGGTCCAATCGCCGAGAATGCGCGCCATCGGGCCGCGCCTGTCGTGGTTGCCGGCCGTCGCGACTATCTTCACGCCTGCTTGCTCGAGCGGCGAGAGAAGCTCGCGCGCGATTTCGTAGTCGCGCTCTTCCCCGTAGCAGAGCGAAATGTCGCCGAGAATGAATGCGTGCGAAGGCGGCTCCTTCAGCGAAAGAATGTCGCGCACCAGCCGCCGCACGGTCTCGTTTATGTAGTCGTAGCTGCGGTCGGTTTTGAATTTCTGCTCCGCCCAGAGTTTCCCGACGTGAAGATCGCTCATGAAAACCACGGAGCGCTGGCGAAGCTGCGCGCTCGCGTCCGCCGCTCCCGAGCCTCCAGCGTCAGCCTGCGCGAAAGCGTGGCGGGAGAACGAGCCTCCCGCCGCCGCCGCGACGCCGGCGAGAAATTCCCGCCGCGTAAAATCCATTCTCCCGGCCATTTTATTTCACGTTATTTCACGATAATCAACAACCCTTCGCGATCATCCGGCGGATACACGCCGCCGATCTTCCAGCGGATGTAGGCCACGTCAAACGACCCGTCGTTGAGTCCACCGGCCTTGCCAAAGCGGACAATGCCCAGCGCATTACCGCTAAACGCATAGAAATTGGTGCAATCGACAAGCCCCGACCCAATGACAACATTATCCCGCCAAATCGTGAAACCATGGCGCGTGGATCCTTCGTAGGCGATGCGGTAAGTGTGGAATTTATCGGTATTATCGGAAGTATCTAGTGTTATAAAAGTGCCAGAATCCTTCGTGCTCAAGCACCACTGGACTGAATTAGCTCCGATAAACAAATTGCCGACAGCACCATCGCTACCTGTCGTGATATTCAGCGCACGATCCGCAGTGCTGGCGGAATTGATTTTGACCTTGAATTCGACCGTGTAGGGAGTATCTTTATCCACTAGATTTTTCCACGCGGTATCGGCAGTGTCCCAATAAGCGGGATAGCCACCGGTGACCACCGACAAAACTCCATCGGCTTTCGACACACCGCCTCCCCGATTATCTATAGTCGTCTTCCAGTCGCTTGTAGTGCCTGTCGTGGCACCGACGGTGTCGCCGTCGTTCATCTCGTACTTAACGTCAAATTCGTCGGAGCGAAGCCTGTTCGCCTTCACATACGCCTTCTCGTCAACCGGGGCATACGCACCTTTGTCAAAGCGCAGCCAAGCGATTTTCGCCTTCCCCGTCCAACCATCGCCGGGAGAGCCGAAAAGCATGCGATAAAGTGTCGCGTTGTTGTATGTAAATCCAGTGCCAAGATTTTCGGCGACAAGCACGCCATCGACATAAACCGAATGCACCGCTTTGCCGCCTTCACGGGTAATACGATAGGTATGGAAATCCGATTTTGTATCCATTGTTTTGAGAACCTTGCCATTCCAACCGATCTTGCCGTCGAAGAGGTTGAGACGGGCATACACCTTGGAATCGCTTGGACCAGCCTCGATGCAGATTGCGCCGTTGTTTCCTGTGCATTCCAACACCTTGACACGAGCTTCGATAGTGAAACCGGAAGATGAAGAAGGCGCTAACTTGCGCCAGCCATCGCCATGTTCTCCACTATCTTTATTGCTGACGAGATACTTGCCATTGCTCGAGGCATCCAGGGTAATCATACCGAGATCTTCGCCGCTGCCCAACGAGAAAGCGGCACTCCAGCCGGTAAGGTCTTTAGTGCCAGAGCCGTCCACATCTTCCAGATCAGGCCTGGCGACCATCTCGTATTTGTAGGCGAACTGCGAGGAGTCGCGCTGCTCGAGATCGGCGGAGGCAGTGATGGAGAAACATACTGCGGCGGCCGTTGTCAGGACCGGGATGATTTTTGTTTTCATCTTTATGTTCCTTTCTGGTTTTGCATTATGTAAATTTCCGTAGAAAGAAGGTTTGTGCTATTGTGCGCACTGTTGTTTGCGCGCGGCGCGTTCGGATGCGAAGCGGCGGGACTTCATGACGAGCTGGAGGACGCGCTTGGTGCTTTCGCGGACGCGCGAGAGCGAGAGATATCCGCGGTTGTAGGCGAAGAGCGCTTCGGCGACGGCGTCGCCGCGCTTCTGGATATTGCGATTGGTATCCTCGATATCTTTAGGCATCTTGACATCGTTGCCAGCGCCCGTTTCGCGCCACATGGGGATAGTCGTGAGCCAGTCGGTGACGGTCAAACCTTCATAGCCCCACTCATCGCGGAGAATGCCGGTGACAAGGCCGTAATTCTCGCCGCAGTTGTAGCCATTGACGCCGTTGTACGCCGTCATGATCGCCCAGGGCGAAGCGGTTTTTACGGCGCGCTCGAAGGCGCGGAGATATATTTCGCGGAAGGCGCGCTCGCTTACTACATCTTTCTGGATGCGCCGCGTCGTCTCACGGGCGTTGCCGGCGAAATGTTTCAGCGTGGCGCCGACGCCGCGGCTTTGCACACCTTGGACGTACGCGGAAGCGAGGACGCCGGCGAGCAGCGGGTCTTCGCTGAAATACTCGAAGTTGCGCCCGCAGAGCGGATGGCGGTGTATGCACATGCCTGGGGCGAGCAGGAGATCGAAGCCGGCGTCGGCGGCTTCGTCGCCGATCGCCGCGCCGACTTCTCTTGCAAGAGACGCATCGAAAGTGCAGGCGATGAGAGCGGCGCACGGGAAGAATGTCGAAGGCGCCTCGCGGCGCACGCCCGCCGGGCCGTCGCAAGTCTGCACTGCTGAAATGCCGAATTTTGCGAGCGCGCCGATCGATCCCGTGCCTGCGGGGTCTTCGCGGAGGTGGCCGAAAAGAAGATGCAGCATTTCCTGCAGCGACATCCGGTCGAGAAGATCGTCGAGAGTGGCTTTGCCGTCGGCGACATCGAAAAGGGAAATGGCGGCGTCGTCCAGCTCGTTCGTCCTGACGGGAACTACAGCGGCGGATTCCACAAGGCCGGGATAATGGACGGGGAGAATCTTGTATGTCCCGTCGGCGCGAAGCTGGCGCGCCAGGCGATCGGCCTGGAGTTTGAGGCCGGGCGAGGAGAGGACTTCGGGAAATTCGACCTTCCAAGAGGCGACTTCCCCGGCATCGCGCACGGAGCCGCCAAGGAGGATGGAATAGCGTCCCTTGTCTATGACCCACGAACCGCAAGTCGGCGAAGTCTCGACGTCATCGAAATACGCGAAGTCGGCTTTGTCGAAGCGGAGAGTCAGTTCCTCGGATTCGCCGGGGGCTAGCAGGCGCGTCTTGGCGAACGCGCGAAGCTCGATTGCGGGATGGTCGGCGCTTCCGCCCGCGAGCGACGAATAGCAGAGCACGCTATGCCGGCCGGGCATTGCGCCGCTATTCTCGACAACGACTTTGACAACGGCGGCATCGCCGGCATTCTCGAATGTCGCGTTCTTCAAGGCGAATTTCGTATAGCTCAAACCATGCCCAAACGGATATACCGCTTTCGCGGCCGCGCCGGGGATAGTCTCGAAATATCTGTAGCCGACGAATATGCCCTCCTCGTACGGAACATACCAGCGGGACTCGCGCCAGCCGCGATGGGTCGGGTAATCCTCGACGCTCCCTGCGATCGTCGCCGCGAGACGCCCTGACGGGTTCGTCTTTCCCGAAAGGACGTCGCCAATCGCAGCGCCGCCTTCACCGCCGGGATACCACGCCCACAAAACCGCATCGACCTTGGGATCGGCGGCGAAGCGCCCGAGATCGAATACGTGGCCGCCGCCCGCGAGAACGACAATGCGCTTGAAACCGGCCGCTTCGATCTTTTCGAGCGTCTCGATTTCGTCGCTGCACAGGCTGTAGGCTTCATCGTAGGCATCTTCCCCTTCGAGAGCATCGCGAACAACCACGAAAAGCGCCGTCTCGCGTGTATCGTCATCGAGCGTGAAGCCGGCTTCTAAAAGTCCTTGCTTCAGCGATACATTGCGCACGGCATTCACGCCGGAAGAGCCGCCGCCGCCGGGCTTCAAACCGTCGATTGCACCGAAGAGCGCGATTGGCGAGCCTTGCGCGAGCGGCAGCGAACCATTGTTCTTGAGAAGGACAATACCATCGGCGGCGGCTCTGCGCGAAAGACGGGAAGACGGCGCGAGATGCGCGACGTCGGCGCTCTCGTAAAACCAGGCAAGCGGGACTTTGACTACGCGCGAATGCGCGAGCATGTCATACGCGCAATAGCCGAGGAGAACCGTGCCGTCGTCAAGCGGCTCCATGGCAGTATAGCAAAACCAGCCGTTCTCGTCATCCTCGAGCATTCCAGCGCCCAGCCATGTGCGGCCGTCGTCCGGTGAAATCGCGGCGGCGAGCGGAGAGCGCCAGCCATTCGCCCACTTATGCTCCGTGGAACGATAGGTCTTCATTTCCGGGCGCGTGGCGTGGTCGTTCCAAATTGCGAGCAGGTCGCCTGTCGGGAGGCGCTTTATGCTCGCCGGCGAAAGCGGGGAGACGAGCGGGGATGGCGCGGGTTCGCTCCACGTCTCGCCGCGATCGTACGAGCGGCTGAAATACTGGCAGCCGGCGTTTGTGCGAATCCAGAGAAGTATGCTGCCATCGGAACATTCGACGACGCCAGGCTCTTGCGCGGCGTATTTCGCGCCGTCTTCGCCAAACACTTCGAGAACGCTTTTCCCGCGCCGCCAGGTGGCGCCGTTGTCGTCGGAAGAATATGTAGTCACAACGCCGGCATTGTCGAACTTGCCGCCGGGGAACGAATGCCCGGAGACGGCGAAAAGCAAGCGGCCGTCGCGAAGCTGTATAACCCGGTCGTTGTTCAGCACGAAATAGCCGGTTTCGTCCGGGATGCAGCTCACGCTCTCGCTCCACGTCTTGCCTTCGTCGGACGAGCGGCGCATGACTGGACGGCAATCCGAAAGCGAGTTTTTCACTAGATAGAAAAGCGCTATCTCGCCATTCTGGAGACGCAGGAGGCTGACACTCATTACGTTCATGCCGCCTTCGTTCTTGACGAGAATCTCGTCCTCTTTCGTCCACGTCGCGCCATTGTCGCTCGAATACCGCGCGGCGATTTCCGCTGCGGCGTGATCGGACTTCGAGTCGCCGCAATAGCGGGAGTATGCGTAAATTATCCTGCCGTCGCGAAGCTTGAGGAAGGCGCCTTCGCTGTTGCGCGGATTGCCGGGCGACGGCGGAAGCTCCAGCGTTTTCTTTACGCCGGACGCGGGGCTAGCCAATACCTTCAAAACCACCTTGCGGATCGTCGCGCCCTGGCCCTCGCAAAGGCCGGGCGCATGCCCGCCGTACGGAGGGAAGAAGGCCGCGAAAGAACCAGGCTCGACGATATGCTTCTCGCCTTTGGCGCGCCACAATACAATATCGCGCGAAGGATCGAATTTAGCGGCGGTCTCCTGAGGGGGCGTCATCGCGCCGAGTGTTTCCGGCCCCGTGACGGGGATGTGGACGTCAATATAAGCATGGTGGGCCTCGTAGAGATTGTCGTCCGTCCAAGGTTTCAGCGTCGCGTCGAAGACATTCGCCCAGCAATTCGAGCCGTCGATTTCGTAACGTCCCGGCGCGAGCGTCGCAAGATCGTGGTTCTCGACAAACTCGAAAGCCTTTTGCAGATGCACGTTCTGCGCGAAAAGCCGCGAAGCCTTTTCGAGCGGCGCGACGACGCACGGCGCGGTCCGCACGGAAGCGCGGACGAACGCGGCGGAAAGCGCCGCGAGCGCGAACGTCGCGAGGCTGGAGGCTCTACGCATTGTCTTTCCTTTCGATGAAGCCCAGCGCGTCGAGCTTCGCGGCGTAGGCCTGGTATTCGGATTCGCCCAGGACCTGGCCGGCCGGCGAGCGCGCCGGCCCGCAGTCGAAGCCGATATATCGCATGATGCTTTTCCAGTAGGAGGCGTTGGGAGCGGCCACTACGAGTTCCACGAGCCGCACGACCTCATCCATGAGCGGCTGCGCTTCGACGAAACGCCCTTCCGAAGCGAGGCGCCAGATGCGCGCATGGTGCGCCGGCAGCATGTTGTCGGTAGTGCCGATGCAGCCGCTGAAAGTATCGCCGTAGGCGAATGCGCAAAGCTCCTGCTCGTCGGCCCCGGCGAAAAACACGGCCGGCTTTGGGAGGCGGCGCTTGAGCTGCTTTACCGTCCAGTAGGCGTACCCGGTGTACTTCATTCCTTTGACATTCGGGATCTCGAAGAACTTCGCGTCGCGATCGGGCACGACATTCGCACCGATCGAATATATCATGAACGGCAGGTCGGTCGCGCCGGCGATCGCGCTGTAATGCGCGAAGGCGGCGTCGAAATTCTGGCCGAAATACACCGGCGCGGTGGAAGAGACCCAATCGACGCCGGCTTTCGCGGCGCGGCGAGCCAGCTTCACCGCCTCGTTTGTCGAGAGCGCTCCGACATGCGCGATGATCTTCGCCCTGCCGCGCGCCGCCTTGACCACGCGCTCGTAGATGCGCACGCGCTCGTCGGGGGAGAGCAGAAAGCCTTCGCCGGTCGAGCCGGTGAGATAAAAGCCGCGCAGACCATTGTCGAGCAAATGCCAGACGAGCCTTTCGACCATCTCCTCGTCAATCGAGCCGTCTTTGCGATATGGCGTGACGAGCGCGGCGTAGGCTCCTTCCATGTCGGCGAACTCCGGCATACCGCCAAGCGCCTGGCGCGGCGCGGCCGCGCCTTCCATCGCGCCATCGATATCATTGGCGAGGGCATTGGCCACGGCGCCCGCTCCGATGGCGAGAAACTCTTTTCTGGTAAGCCTCATTCACTCCTCCGTTTCTGGATTTCGATGCTATTGTAGCACAACGTGGAGAGAAAGAGGTGTGCAATATTACAAACATAAGAAAACGAACGCGCCCGCGCAGGGGCTCAAGAGTTCTCTTTTCTCCATTCATTCGGCGTCATTCCCGTCTCGCTGCGGAACTGCGTGGCGAAATACTGCGCCGACGGGAATCCGGCTAGATGGGCGATGGCGCCTATGCTCTTGTCTGTATCCGCCAGCAGGCGCTTGGCCTGCGCGATGCGGCAGAAGACGATATAGGCATGCGGCGGCAGGCCCGTCTTGCGGCGAAATTCGGCCGTCAATTTCGTCACGGACATCGCGGCGCGGCTGGCCAGCTCGTCGAGATTGTAGTCCCTGGCGGGCTCGCGGCGGATTTCGCCTATCAGCGTCTCCAGCCTGGCGGAGGAGGCGCCGGCTTTCTTGAGGCGCGAAGAGTCTATTAAATCAAGCAGGAGGCTGATCGCGGCATGGCGCAGCGAGAGACGCCTTTCGACGGAGCCTCGCGGCGCGGCGTCGTATATCGCCCAAAGTCTGCGGAAAGATTGTTTGAGCGCGTCTGTCGCGTCGAAGCTGGCGGGGACTGTGCGCAGGCGCTTGACGAGCCAATCTGTCTCGTCTTGCGAAAGGCCGAGCGCCGGCGTACCGCGCTCCGGCAGACGGAACCATATCCACACCGTGGAAAGGCTTTTCGGATAGAGGCGCAGGAAATGCGGCGTCTCCGGCTGCGCGACGAACACCGTGCCCGGCGTGAAGGCGATAGTCTCGCCATCGCAATCGAACGAGAGATTCGCGCCGCGCCGGCAGCATATTATCTCTATCATTCCCGGATGGACGTGCGCGACGGTGCCGCCGCCGCCATGCTTGTAGTTGTGTTTCCCGAGGACGGGTATCGCCGTTATGCCGTCCGCCGTCAAATCCACGACGCGCGTTTCGTCCGTCTCCATGTACAAAGGACGCGACTCTATTATTTTCTCTGCCATTCAGAAACCCCCGCTCCACGCTCCTTGGCCGACCACCGCCAAATGCGGAGCAATTATAGCATATTCTTCCGCGGCGAGTCAAAGGGGGACGGCGAAACGCACACGGCGAATGCTTTCGCCCTGCCGCGCAGCGGCGTCCTTTACAGCGCGGAAGAAAAAATGCTACAATATCTTCCGTGCGGCGGGGCGGAGCGCGACGATCGCGCATTCGCGATGCGCCTTGCAAACGCACGGAAAGCAAAATAGTCCTTGAAACGCCAAACGCCAATGAAAAGCGGCATTACACGCGAAGAACTCGTCAAATGGGGCGGGCCGGAAGTTTTCAACCAGGCGCTCGGCATCGTGAATTCCGGCGGCGTCGTCGAAGCAGAATACGATGACGACACGCTGGAAATCCGCGGGAAGATCGAGCAGCCCGGCGGCTGGGCCATGCCGCTGTCGCTCAAGCTCGAGCGCGAAGGCATGGTGCGCTCCATGTGCCCGTGCAGGACCAACCAGGTGTACAGGCAAATCTGCCCGCATGTCGTCGCCCTCGGCATCGCCGTCATGATCATGGACATGGACGAGGAAGACGAAACGGCGGCGCCCGGCGGCGCCCAGGACGGCGATGACGGGAATGCGAGCGCGCATCAAGACGAGACGTTCTTCGAAGTCCCGATGAAGCCCCGCATGGCTGCGTTCGTCTCCGGCTCGCGCGCTTCCCTCTCCATCGAAATCGACGCGCGGTACGGCGATATTGAAATTCCCGCGTGCTCCGTGCAGGCGCCGCGGACGGTATGGCTGGAAGACCCCGACGACCCTTACGTGCGACGCACGCGCTCCATGAAGGCGGAAAAGGAGGCGGTGAAGGAAGTGGAGAAATGGGGCTTCGCGCCAGGCTATCGCGAAGGCGACATGCGCTTCTACATCACCGACCAGCACAAAGTGCTGAACTTCCTGGGCGCGGGCCTCCCGGCTCTGCGCCGCCAAGGATGGCTGATCGACCTTTCCGAGCGCTTGATGAAAACGGCCGACGCCATGCCGAGCGTCGTGCCGGTCGTGACGATTCGCGATGCGCCCGGCGGCGCGTTCGACGTGAGCTACCAATTCGACGCGATGGGCCACGACGTCTCGCCGGTCGAAATACAGACGGCGATAAACCGCAACGACGGCTTCATAATAAAGGACGGCAACGTCGTGCTTGTCGATACGCCGGCGATTTCGGCGATGCACAACGTCTTTGCCGATTGCGCGCGCGCGCAAGGCGGCGCGCCCGCCGGGTGGTTCCGCGTCGCGGGCGTGCACGCGCCGTATGTGAAAAGCTCGCTCGAACAACTCGATTGCGAGCTTGAAGACGACGGGGCTTTCGAATGGCGCGAGCGCGCCGCAACGCTCGGCCGCGAGAAAGGCGACGCCAAATTCGAGCCTGTCGCGCTCGGCGCGCTGGACAAGATACTGCGCCCGTACCAGAAGCAGGGCGTCTATTGGATGCGTTTTCTCGAGTCTTCCGGGCTTTCGGGGCTGCTCGCGGACGAGATGGGCCTGGGCAAAACCCTTCAGACGCTCACATGGCTTTCGCTGCCGCGGACGGAAAAACGCGCGTGCGCGCTTCCCTCGCTCATCGTCTGCCCGACGTCGCTCGTCAGGAACTGGGAAGCGGAAGCAAAGAAGTTCATTCCTTCGCTCAAAGTCCTCGTGATCTCCGGGCCGGAAAGAGCGCGGGATTTCCCGCGCATGGACTCCAGCGACCTCGTGATAACTTCGTACGCGCTGCTGCAAAGGGATTTCGAGGCGGCGTACATGATGCGCGATTTCGCCGCCGTCGTGCTTGACGAAGCCCAGCACATCAAAAACCGCCAGACGAAAAACGCGCGCGCCGTGAAACTTCTGCACTCGTCGCGCAGGCTCGTCCTGACGGGAACGCCGGTGGAGAATTCCGTCGCGGACGTCTGGTCGATATTCGACTTCCTCATGCCCGGCTATCTCGGGGATTACGAAAGTTTCAAGCTCGCCTACGAAATGCCCGTCATCGACGGCGGCGCGGAGGCGGAAGCGGCGCTTTCGCGTCTCCAGCGCAAACTCCACCCTTTCATACTGCGGAGGCTCAAGAAATCCGTCGCGAAAGATTTGCCGGACAAGATAATAAAGATCTCGTACTGCCCGCTTTCCGAAGAGGCGCAGCGCGAATATCTCGCACTTCTCCATAAGACGCGCAGCGAAGTTGGCTCCATGGTGCGCGAGCGCGGCCTTTCCGCATCGAAATTCGAGATTCTCTCGCGGCTGATGAAGCTGCGGCAGATCGCTTCGCAGGGCAAGGCGGATGCATTCATCGAACAGCTGGAAGACGCCATCGCCGGCGGCCACCGCATACTCGTCTTCTCGCAATTCGTCAAGATGCTTCAGCTTATCGCCGCGCTCCTTCAGGAAAGAGGAATACGTTTCTGCTACCTGGACGGCTCGACGAAAGACCGGCTGGGCGAATGCAACCGTTTCAACACCGATCGCTTGATTCCCGTTTTCCTTATTTCGCTGATGGCCGGCGGCACTGGGCTGAACCTGACCGGCGCGGACATGGTGATCCACTACGATCCATGGTGGAACCCGGCAGTCGAAGACCAGGCGACGGACCGCGCGCACCGCATCGGCCAGAAGAAGAACGTCTATGTCGTGAAGATGATCGCTTCGCACACGATCGAAGAAAAAGTGCTCGAATTGCAGCGCCGCAAGCAGGCCGTGATTTCCGCCACCGTCTCCACCACCGACGCGGCGGTAATGGAGAAACTCACCGCCGCGGACATCGAAAACCTCCTCTCGGATTGACGCGCCGCCCAAGCGCGCGCCGTCAGATGAGGTGGCCCATCTTTTCCTTCTTCGTCGCGAGGTAGCGCCTGTCGTGCGAATTCGGAGGGATGACGATGGGCAGGCGCTCGGCGATCTCTATCCCGTAGCCGTCCAAGCCCTTGATCTTGCAGGGATTGTTCGTCAGCAGCCGGACTTTGCGGATGCCGAGATCGACGAGCATCTGCGCTCCTTCGCCGTAATCGCGAAGATCCGGGGCAAAGCCCAGCGCGACATTCGCCTCCACGGTATCCATGCCCTCTTCCTGCTTGCGATACGCATGCAGCTTGTTCGCAAGGCCGATGCCGCGGCCTTCCTGGCGCATGTACAGGACGGCGCCGCGCCCTTCGCGCTCTATCATTTCCATGGCGCGGTGGAGCTGCGCGCCGCAATCGCAGCGCTCCGAAGCAAGGACGTCGCCCGTGAAGCATTCCGAGTGCACTCGCACGAGGACGCTTTCGCCGTTTGCGACGTCGCCCTTGACAAGCGCGAGGTGTTCGAGTCCCGTGACGCGGCTGCGGTACATGCGAAGGCGGAAGTGCCCGTAGTCCGTTGGCAGATCGACTTCCTCCACGGCCTCGACGAGGCGATCGCGATGCCGCCGGTATTCGATGAGCGAAGCGATCGTCATCATCTTGAGGCCATGAGTCTTGGCGAACTTCATGACATCCGGGAGGCGCGCCATGCCGCCATCGTCATTCATTATCTCGCAGCACAGCCCGGCCTCTTTCAAGCCGGCGAGCCGGCAGAGATCTACCGTCGCCTCGGTGTGGCCGGCGCGCTTCAAGACGCCGCCTTCGCGCGCCTCCAGAGGGAACATGTGGCCGGGGCGCCGGAAATCCGCCGGCTTGACGCCATCGCGCACACAGGCGAGAGCCGTCATCGAGCGCTCGTAGGCGGAAATGCCAGTCGTCGTCGCGACCGCGTCGATGGAAACGGTGAACGCCGTTTCGTGGTTGTCGGTGTTTTTCGCGACCATCTGCGGGAGTGCGAGGCGCTCGCACCACGCGCGCGACATCGGCATGCATATCAGGCCGCGCGCGTATTTCGCCATGAAATTAACGTTTTCCGGCGTGGCGAATTGCGCGGCGCAAATGCAATCGCCTTCGTTTTCCCTGTCTTCGTCGTCCGTGACGAGGACGATTTCGCCGCGCTTGAGCGCCTCCAGGCAGACTTCTACAGAATCGAACTTATCGCTTGTTTCCATGTCAAACCAATCTTAAAAAAACACGAAATCTTTACTGTTCGCGCCCGTTTGCCCCCGCGGAGCGTGCAATATACAATATTGCGGGGGCGACGGCGCGTCAGAAATCGAATTGCAGGCCGACGCCTCCATACGTGAGATCCCTCTTGGCCTCTTCGGCGGACGACGCGCCGACGGCGTCGCGCGCGTCTTTGGAAACGAGCGAATATTGCGCGACGAATCCGTAGAGCGTGAAATGCTCGGCGAGCCGGTAGTCCAGCCTTAGCATCAGCGTCAGCGCGTGGATGCCGCCGTGGTAGTTGGAATCGGGATTGTCCGGCTTCGGCCCGAAAAGATGGCGGAAATGCCGCGCATCGCCGAAATCACCGAAGAGATCGACGGTGAAAACGAGATCGTCGAGAAGCGCGAAGCCGCGCTTGACGCCCGCGCACCAATACGCGGCCTGGTAGGGGCGGCGGATGTAGCGGAGTTTCCAGTAGGGCGTGAGGTAAGGATTTTTGAGCGCCTGGAAAGCCTGCCAGTCGATCAACGAATGCCCGCCGTGGCGCACGCCCGGATTCGTCACCCACTGGCGGATGGCGCCGCTCGTGAGCGTCCAGTCTTTGCAAAGTTCGAGATCGAAGGCGTAGCGAAGGCCGTAGTCGATTTCGTTGTATGCGTTGCGCGTCGGCGTCGAGTGCCCCTTGCTCGTCATCGAAGACATCGTCCAGACGTAGGCGTCGAAAGAGCCGAAGGCGCCGAAATCTATTTCGCCGGAGGCGTACTGCGCGGAGTACGGGCACGAATCCCAAACATAGCCGCGGCAGACGTACGCTGTCTCGATATCCGCGTAGGCGTGGAGATGGAGACGGCGCAGGAGCGCCGCGCCTTCTCCGGCCTGCGCGGGCGCAGGCGGCGCGGCGGACACCGGGGCTTCATCCGCCGCGCGCGCACCGAGGGCCGCTGCGGCCAACACGATTGCGATAAGCTTGTCCATTGCGTAGCTGTGATGATATATGGAGAGCGGGCGGCGCGCGGCCGTCGGATGCGGCCTAGTTGTTGAGTCTGCGTTTGAGCTTTTCCAGCGTGACGGGCTTGAGGATAATGCCGTCGAAGCCGACGTCGGTGTACGTGCGGCTCGCCTCCACGTCGGCGGTGATGACATAGACCGGCATGGTTTTGTATTCGTGCAAAGAACGTATGGCGGCGACCAGTTCTGCGCCGTCCATAACTGGCATCCACATATCCGTGAGAACCATGTCGAAAGCTTCGGCGCCTTCGGCTGTAAGGATGTCCAGCGCGATGCGTCCGTTTTCCGCCATCACGACCTCGTACTTGCCGAGCCTGTCCAGCATGGCCTTCAGGACGAGGAGGTTCATCTTCTGGTCGTCAACGATGAGAATGCGGCTTCTCGCGGGCTTGGCGGCAGCTTCGGGTTCGGGCGCAGGCGGCGCGGCCTCGCCGGCGGCTTGCGGCGGAAGAGGAGGCGTCTGCTCCGGCTGGGGCGGATTGGCGGTGGATTGCTCGTGCCATGTATTCCCGTCGATCGTGGCGGCGTCATCGGCGTCGTCGCCGGATTCGGCGATAATGACGGACGGCAGCGTCATGGTGAAGACGGAGCCTTTGCCGAGCTTGGAGGAAATCGAAAGGTAGCCGCCCATGACTTCGCAAAGCTGGCGCGAGATCGCCAGCCCGAGGCCGGTGCCGCCATTGCGGGAGTTCTTGTTGCGAACCTGCACGTAGGGCGAATGGATGTTGGCGATGTCTTCCTCCGCGATGCCGCAGCCGGTGTCTTCTACGATGACTTCCAGCGTTCCGGTATCGGGGTCGTCGTTGCGCGTGAACATTGCGCGGACTTCGACATGCCCGGAGTCGGTGAACTTGATTGCATTGCCGACGAGATTGAAAAGTATCTGGCGGATGCGCGCGGGATCGATGACGAGCGGCGGCATGTCGTCGCAGATAGAACGGATTTCGACGTCCTTCTTCGGATTGGAGGCGCGGAACGACTGCACAAGCTCGCCAAGGAGAGGCTGGAAAGGCGTCGGCACCATCGCGATCGTCATGCTGCCCGCTTCGAGCCTCGAGAGGTCGAGAACGTCGTTGATAAGCTTGAGAAGCGTCTTGCTGCTCACGAGAATCGAATCGAGCGCCTGATTGCGGTCCGCCTCGGAATTCATGCCGCTGCGGAGGATTTCGGAGAAGCCGATTATCGCGTTGAGCGGCGTGCGGATATCGTGGCTGATCGTCGAGAAGAAGTAGCTCTTGGATTTGTTCAAGTCCTCCGCCTTGGCTTTCTCGATCGCGATCAACTGCTCGCGGCGCCGCAGTATCCTGAAGAGGCTGAACATGATCAGGAGCGAGACGACGAGAAGCGCGATTTCGATGATCGTGTGGCCGTGGGTGGAGTCGTTCAGGCGGTCCATCTCCAGCCTCAGCACCTTCAAGCCGCCGGCGCTCGTGACGACGTTGCCGTAAACCTCGCCTGTGATGTTGTACGTGGTCTGGCGTATCCACATCGCGGAAGAGAAGAAAATCATCATTATCAAGCCGACCCACGCGATAGTCGAGCTGCCGTAGCGCTGCTGGCGGTCTTTGCGGAAGAGGTGGCGGTAGAAGAGGAAGCCCGCCACGCACCACACCGCGAGAAGAAGATACGATTCCGCCGCGAACACCGAGCCGGAGAGATAGTTCGGCACGAGGAGAAGAAGGCTGAAGACCACCGAAAGCACGACACCGAGCGCGCCGACGGCGCGCGTTGCCTTCCAGCCGCGCTCTCCCGCGAGCCTGGCGGCAGCCGCGGCCGTGTAGCCGTAGGCGACGGCCGCGCCGATGCTCGAGACGTCGATAGGCCAATCGATCACCGAGCGCCCGAAGAACGGTATCGCCGCCGAGAGCACGCCGATGAAGAGAATCGCATTGCCCGGCGTCCTGTCGCGCGTGAGCGCGCCGAACCATTCGGGTAGGATTTCGTCCTGCGCCATCGCGTGCATCTGGCGGCTGAGCGCGACGATCGAGGCGATAATCCCTGTGAAGAGCGCCGCCACCATCGTGACGACGACTATTCCTATGCCGGGAGCGCCGAGCGCGCGGTGCGCCGCCGCGAAGACGGGCATTGACGCTATGCCCTCGAGCTTGTCGATTTCGCCGATGTAATCCGGCCAGGACGCCCAGCCGGCGGGCAGCGCGAGCGCCGGCAGCATCCCCAGCGCGATATACACGAACACGGAGACGGCGAGAGAAACGGCCATTATCGCGAAGGCCTTCTTCCGGTGGAAGGCGAATTCGCCGGATGAATTGACGATCGCCTCGAAGCCGACGAACGCCCACGGCGCCATCGCGAGAATCCGGAAAATCTGCGAAACGCCTTCGCGCTCCACGAGCGGGGAGAACGCCGGCCCGACAGGCGCGGCGGCGCCGCCGGCGCGGACGCGGTAGATCAGCGCCGCCGCCGCCACGGCGAGCACGCCGAGGAAAAACACCAGCGCGAGCGCGATTTGCGTATTGGCCGTCAAGCGCCTCCGGAAGTAGCAGAGGAGCGTGCAGATCGCGATAGCCGATACGGAAAGCAAGACTTCGCCGCCATAGACGTCGAAGCCTGCTACTTGGTAATGAAAGCCGAATTGGAGAAGATCGCCAAGCGTGTAGCGAACGACAAGTTTAAGCGCCGTGGCGTTCGCCCACAATATCGCGATGTACGTCAAACAGAGCGCCCACGCGACGAGGAAGGCGTGGTCGTGGCCGAACACGCGGCGCGCGAACGCGAAGCTGCCTCCAGAGCCGGTCTCTTCGCGAACCATTATATGGTAGCACCATGCGAAGACGCCCATGGCGAGCGCTCCGAGCGACATGCCGATCACCGTGCCCAGCGGTCCCGCGCTCTTGAGGAAGAGTTTCCCCGGGAGGACGAACGCCCCCCATCCCACGGCATAGCCGAAAGACAATGCAAGCGCGCCCAGTATCGTGAGATACGGCGTCATGGTACGGCTCTGCCCTTTTTCAAACATATGGCGGTATTATACCATAATTTCCGCCGGGCGTGCGGAGAGCAGGGATTTTTCCGCAAAAAGCGTTTTCTTTGCGCATTGCGTCCTGGAGGCTCCGCAGGCGAGAAAAAATGCTATAATATATATCCATGGACTCAGAAGGAACTATAGCCAGCCATCCCGAAATCGAGGCGGACTCGTGCAAGGGGTGCGGCAGGTGCGTGGAGGCGTGTCCGCGCAAATGCCTCGAAATCTCGCACGCGCTGAACAACGCCGGCATTCGCAGCGTCGCCTACAAGGGCGAAGGCTGCGTAGGTTGCGGAATATGCTTCTACAACTGCCCGGAACCGTACGCAATAAAGGTGGTGAAGGCATGACGCAATTTGTCAAAGGCAACGAAGCGGTCGTGATGGGCGCGCTCTACGCTGGCTGCGAGCTTTATTTCGGCTACCCGATAACGCCGGCGAGCGAAATCGCGCACGGCGCGGCGAAGTGGTTTCCGATGCTTGGCAGGACGTTCGTGCAGGCGGAGTGCGAGACGGCGTCGATCAATATGATGTTCGGCGCGGCAGGCGCGGGGAAGCTCTGCATGACGGCGACGAGCGGCCCCGGCTTCTCGCTCATGCAGGAGGGGCTTTCGTATCTGGCGGGCGCGGAACTGCCTGCGGTCGTCGTCGATGTCATGCGCGCGGGCCCCGGGCTTGGCAACGTGTATCCCGAGCAGGGCGACTACACGCCGGCAGTGAAAGGCGGCGGCCACGGCAACTACCAGGTCTTCACGCTCGCGCCGGCGTCTGCGCAGGAGATGTGCGACTTTACGATGCTCGCGTTCGCCATGGCGGCGAAATGGCGCACACCGGCGATAGTGCTTGTCGATGGTCTGCAAGGCCAGATGATGGAGACAGTGGAGCTTCCGGAAAACGAAACCCCGGCGCCGGATTTCTCGTCGTGGGCGGCGGAAGGCGTCGCGGCGACGCGCGGCAATCTCGTCAAGTCGATCTATCTGGACGCCGCGCAGCAGGAGGAGTTCAACATCCATTTGCAGGAGAAGTACGCTCGCATGCAGGAGGACGCGCGCGCCGAGACGTATCTCTGCGAAGACGCCGAACTCGTGCTTTGCGGCTACGGAATCTCGAGCCGCATCGCGCGCACCGTGGCGGAGGAGCTGCGCGCGCAGGGGATCGCGGCCGGCGTATTCCGCCCGGTCACCCTGAACCCGTTCCCGCGCGCGCAGCTCGCCGATGCCGTGCGCGGCAGGAAAGTCCTCGCGATAGAGCTTGACGCCGGGCAATTCGCCGACGACATACGCCTGAATCTCGCGAAGGCGGGGCTGGGCGCGCAGGCGGCGGATGTCGCGATGGTCCATCGCATGGGCGGCGAAGTCGTCGCCGTAGAAGACGCGGTGGCGGCGGCCAAAGCGCATCTGGCGAAATAGCGCGCCGCCCCGGCGAGCAGAGCCGCGCGGCGGCGTCCGCCGGGGCGATCCAACATTGCAAGCACACAACAGAGTTTCTGGATTTGAGAATGAAAACCATCGAGCAGAAAGGAATGTACCGGGAGTTTCCGCGCTGCGGCAAGCCGCACGCGCGCACGACCCACTATTGCCCCGGATGCGGCCATGGAATCGTCAACAAGCTCGTTGCGGAGGCCTGCGCCGAACTCGGCTTGCAGGACCGCACGATATTCGTCGATCCCGTCGGCTGCGGCGTGTTCACCTATTATTATTGGGACGCCGCGCACATTTCGGCGGCGCACGGCCGCGCATCCGCCGCCGCCACGGGCGTGGCGCGCGCGCGCCCCGGCGCCGTGACCATCGCCTACCAGGGCGACGGCGATCTCGGCGCGATCGGCTTCAACAACGCCTTCCAGGCGGCATCGCGCGGCGAGCGCTTCGGCTGCATATTCATCAACAACTCGCTCTACGGCATGACCGGCGGGCAGATGGCGCCCACCACGCTCGAAGGCGAAACGACGACGACCACTCCCTACGGGCGCGATCCCGCGCTGACCGGCCACCCTCTGCACGTCTGCGAAGTTTTCAACCAGCTTCAGGCGCCCTTCTACATCGCGCGCGTCTCCGTGGCAGACACTAAACGCATCATGCAGGCGAAGGCCGCGATCCGCAAAGTCTTCGAGCTTCAGCGCGACGGCAAAGGCTACGCGATGCTGGAAATCCTCGCGCCGTGCCCAACGAATTTCAGGATGGACGCGCAGAAGGCCGCGCGCTTCTGCATCGACGAAATGGAGCGCGAATTCCCGCTCGGCGTTTTTCGCGACCGTTCCGCGCAAGCCGGCGGCGAAGAAAGCGCGGCGGCGCCCGCGCAAGGCTCCGCACTCGCCGTGCGCCCAGTGCCGCGCTTCAATTCCTGCGCAGAGCTCTTCAGCGCTTCCGCCGGCGCGCAAGCCGCCGATGGAGCGCCGGAGCGCGGCGCCGGCATGGCGCGGCTTTCCAAGGAACTGCGCTTCAAATTCGCGGGCTATGGCGGTCAGGGAATTCTCTCGCTCGGGCTTTGCGTGGCGGAAGCCGCGCGCCTCGAGAATCTGCACACGCTTTGGTTCCCGTCGTACGGTCCGGAGCAGCGCGGCGGCTCTGCCTCCTGCTCAGTCGTGGTAAGCCCGCAGCGCATAGGCGCGCCCTCGGTGGAGCATCCCGACGTCCTCGTCTGCATGAACCAGCCCTCGTACGAGCGCTTCGCCGCAGATGTCAAGCCAGGCGGTCTCGTGATAGTAGATGAAACCGTGCCTGTCGCGAAGGAGCCGCCGGAAGGCGTGCGCCTGCGCCGCGTGCCGGCGATCGCGATGGCGGAGGAATTCGGCGTCCCGAAAGCCGCGAATACGATGATGCTCGCCGCGCTGAAGGTTTGCAAGGCGACGGGTCTTGCGGATGCTTCGCTCGAAGAAGCGCTTTGCGCGTCCTTCAAAAAGAAGCCGCAGCTCATCGAAAAGAATCGCGAAATCTTCCATCGCGCCGCCAAGGCGCTCGAAAACAGAAACGCCTAGCCCGGAACAGCACCACGAATATGCGGAAAACAGATGCAGAAGGAATAACGCGCGAAGAAGCGCTGGCGCTGCTGGCGCCGGAGCGCCGCGCCGAACTGCGCGAGCGCGCCCACGCCGTCACGCTCGCGTGCGTGGAAAAGACTTTCGACTTTTGTTCGATAATCAACGCCCGCTGCGGGCGCTGCACCGAGGATTGCAAATGGTGCGCGCAATCCGCGCACTGGAAAACCTCTTGCGCCGCACATGGCTGGATCGGCGAAGACGAATGCGCGCGCGCCGCCGCCGATGCCGAGGCCAACGGCGTGCGGCGCATCGGCATCGTCACATCCGGCCGCACGCTCTCTCCCGGCGAAATCGAGAATGTGTGCGCCGCGCTGCGCAAGATGCGCGAGCATGGCTCCATCTCTCTCTGCGCGTCTCTCGGGCTCCTCTCCGAAGACGACCTCGCCAAACTCAAAGCCGCCGGGTTGTCGAGAGTGCATTGCAATATCGAGACCGCGCCATCGCTCTTCCCGCGCCTTTGCTCTACGCACACTATCGCCGACAAGCTCGCGACGCTTCGCGCCGCCCGCCGCCTCGGCCTGGAAATCTGCTGCGGCGGCATCATCGGCATGGGCGAGACGGACGAACAGCTCGTCGAATTCGCTTTCACGCTCAAGGAGATTGCGCCGGACTCCATCCCCGTCAACGTCCTTCATCCTATAGAAGGCACGCCGCTCGGCGCTCGACCCATTCTCGATCCAGAACGAGTGGTCGATTCCATCGCCCTTCTGCGCCTTGTCAACCCCGCGACCCATTTGCGCTTCGCGGGCGGCCGCAGAGACATGTCCGACGAAACAGCCGAAAAGTGCATCTATGTCGGCATATCCGCAGGGATAGCCGGCGCTCTTCTCACCACGCCAGGCGCGATTTTCGCCGATGATCGCGAACTCGCACGCCGCGCCGGCTATCGCGTCTGAAGCGCCCCGGGGCAGCTATCGCCCTTCACGGCATTGTGCCACCCCTTCGGGGTTCGTTTTACTTTCGCGCTTGTTCCGGGGGTTCCGCATGCTTCGTATGCTCCACCCCCCCCGGTATCGGCGCAATATTGAAACAAGCCCCGAAGGGGCGGCACAT
>DEWI01000155.1 GCA_002363575.1 Verrucomicrobia bacterium UBA3214
CATGTTCTTCTCGCAGAGCCGCATTCTTTCGTTCCGCCAGATGATCTGCGCCGACACGGTGGAAGAGCGCGAAATCGCCCTCGCCAAGATTCTCCCGTACCAGCAGGACGATTTCGAGCAGCTTTTCGAGGCGCTCGACGGCCAGCCTGTCACGATACGCTTCCTCGATCCGCCGCTCCACGAATTCGTCCCGCATACCGAGGATGAAATCGCGCTGCTCGCCAAGGAGACGCACAAGCCGATCTCCCGCATCAAGGAAATCATCGATTCTCTCCACGAGTTCAACCCGATGATGGGCCATCGCGGCTGCCGCCTTACCGTCACCTACCCGGAAATCGCGGTGATGCAGACCAAGGCGATCGTCCGCGCGGCGATCAACGTGCAGCGCCGCCACAAGGGCTGGATGGTCAAGCCGGAAATCATGATTCCTCTCACCGGGGACGTGAAGGAGTTCAAGTTCGTCAAGGATATCGTCGTGCGCGTCGCGAACGAGGAAATCCAGGCCGCGGCGATCAAGCTCAACTACGAAGTCGGCACGATGATCGAGATTCCGCGCGCCGCGCTCACCGCGGGCGAAATCGCCGAAGAGGCGGAGTTCTTCTGCTTCGGCACCAACGACCTTACGCAGATGACTTTCGGATTCTCGCGCGACGACGCCGGCAAGTTCCTCGGCGACTACTACGACAAGAAGATCTTCGAGAACGATCCTTTCGCGAAGCTCGACCAGGCCGGCGTTGGCAAGCTTATGAGAATGGCGGTGAACGACGGCAAGGCGACCCGCCCGAAGATCCACTGCGGCATTTGCGGTGAACACGGCGGCGATCCTTCCAGCGTGGAATTCTGCCACAAGATCGGCTTGAACTACGTCTCCTGCTCGCCGTATCGCGTGCCGATCGCGCGTCTGGCTGCGGCGCAGGCCGCTTTGAAGGACCGGTAAAAGCCGCAATCGCGCTTCCCGGGTTCTGTATTGCATGCGCTCCGGCGCGATTCTCCGCGACGGCCGGACCGGCCGGGAGGCGATTGGCGATGCAGGGCGCGGGGCGCGGGTTTTCCCGCGCCCCGCGCCTTTTCGGGAAATCAGCAAACCGCACGATGGGGAAATAGGATATAATAGGATATGAAGAGGACGAACTTCCGCTGGGCAATCTGCGCAATGCTGTTTTTCGCCACGACGGTAAATTATCTCGACCGTCAGGTGCTGTCGCTTACGTGGAAGGATTTCATCGCGCCGGAATTCGGCTGGACGGACGCCGATTACGGCACGATCACCGCGTTCTTCTCCATCTTCTACGCCTGCACTTCGCTCGTCGCCGGCAAGTTCATCGATTGGCTCGGCACGAAGAAGGGCTATCTCTGGGCGATTTTCTTCTGGTCGCTCGCCGCCTGCCTGCACGCTGCATGCGGCGTCGCCACGATGCTTCTCTGCGGCTACGATTCTCTTTCCGCGATGGGCGCTGCCGTGCGGCTCGGCGGGCAGGCCGGACTCGCCGTTTCCACGGCGAGCGTCTGGCTTTTCCTTGCATGCCGCGGGATGCTCGCGCTTGGCGAAGCCGGGAACTTCCCCGCCGCCATCAAAGTCACCGCCGAGTACAACCCGAAGAAGGATCGCGCGCTTTCCACGGCGGTCTTCAATGCCGGCTCGTCGGTCGGCGCGCTCGCCTCGCCGCTCCTCATACCGCTGCTCGCGAGATATTTCAAGTCGATCGGCATAGGCGGCGGCTGGGAGATGGCGTTTGTCGCGATCGGCGCTCTCGGCTTCGTATGGATGGGCTTTTGGCTCTGGCTCTACAGGAAGCCGGCGGAAAGCCCGTATGTGAACAAGGCGGAGCTGGAATATATCCAGAGCGACCGGGAGGATGCCGCGCCGGGTGCGGCGGCCGGCGCGAATGAAAAGCCGATCGGCTTTTTCAAGTGCTTCACGTTCCCGCAGGCATGGTCGTTCATCGCCGGCAAGTTCTTCACCGACGGCGTATGGTGGTTTTTCCTTTTCTGGACGCCGGCGTATTTCAAGGACCAGTTCTCGCTTTCATCCGACAACCCCGCGGCGATGGCGCTTCTGGCGACGCTCTATGCGATCGTGACGATCCTCTCCATCGGCGGCGGTTACCTGCCGAAGTATTTCGTGGAGAAGAAGGGGATGGAGCCGTATTCCGGGCGGATGCGCGCCATGCTTGTTTTCGCGTTCTTCCCGATCGCGGCGCTCGCCGCGCAGCCCGCAGGCGCCGTTTCGCCGTGGCTGCCGGCGATATTGATCGGCGTGGTCGGCGCCGCCCACCAGTCGTGGTCTGCCAACATCTTTTCCACCGTCTCCGACATGTTCCCGAAATCCACGGTCGGCACGATAACCGGCGTAGGCACGATGGCCGGCGGCGTCGGCTCCTTCTTGATCAACAAATGCTCCGGAGTGCTTTTCGATTACAGCGCGGCGCAAGGCGAGGCATTCCGCTTTCTCGGCTTCGCCGGCAAGCCCGCCGGATACATGATCGTTTTCTGCGTATGCGCCGGTGCGTATCTCGCCGCCTGGGCGGTGATGAAGGCGCTCGTCCCGCAGTACAAAAAGGTAGCGTGACGCCAATCCACGGCCGAGCGCAAGGCATTCTCGAAAAACACCAAGGAGACACAAAGCCATGTTTGCCAACATCGAAGAGGCGAGAAAATTCTTTTCCGGCGATCGTTTCGCCACGGGGAACGGCATAACCCTCGAAGAGCTGGATGAAACGCGCTCCGTCGCGAGCCTCGCGCTGGCGGATGGTCACCGCAACGCAATTGGCGGCGTCATGGGCGGCGCGATCTTCACGCTCGCGGATTTCGCCTTCGCCGCGCTCGTCAATGATGCATCGCGCGCGACGGTCGCCCAGCAGGTTTCGATCAATTATCTCAATCCGCCGAAAGGCGAAAAACTCGTCGCGACTGCGCAGTATGTGAAGGACGGCCGCTCCTCCTGCGTAGTGCGCATCGAAATCGTCGATGGCTGCTCAAGGCCTGTCGCGACAGCCACCGCGCTGGGTTTCAAGATCGCGAAAAAGGCTTGATGCCGCGAGCGCATTGCGCCCGTGCGGCACCGTGCGCGTATTGAAGCGCAAACGAGGGAAGCAGGATGAAGAATCTGTTCGGGTTTGCCGTTTTGGGCTGCGCGGTCGTCGCGTATCTCTTCCCCGGCGCCTTCACAGAGTGGTTCGGCGTGAAGCTCACGTCTCTCGTCGTCCCTGCCATACAGCTTATCATGTTCGGCATGGGCACCACGCTCGGCGCGGCGGATTTCATTCGCGTAGTCCGTCGCCCGTGGGCCGTCGCAACGGCCGTGACGCTGCAATTCGTCTTCATGCCGCTCATCGGCTTCGCGCTCGCCAAGATGTTCGCGCTCGACGCCGAACTTGCGGCTGGCTTCATTCTCGTAGGTTCCGTCGCGGGAGGAACGGCTTCCAACGTGATCGCGTTTCTCGCGAAAGCCGACGTCGCGCTCTCGGTGGCGATGACATGCTGCTCGACGCTGCTTTCCCCGCTCGCGACGCCGCTTCTGATGAAACTGCTCGCGGGCAGGCTTGTCGAAGTCGATGCGTCCTCGCTCATGGCGGGCGTAGTGCAAATCGTCGTCGCGCCCGTTGCGGCGGGCGCCGCGGTCCATGCGCTGTTGAAAGCGCAGTTCGCCGCGCACAAGCGCGCGCTTGATGCGATCCTTTCCGCATTCTCGATGGCGGGGATATGCTTCACGATTCTCGCTATCGTCGCATCCGGCAGCGACACGATACGCACTGCAGGATGCGCCGTCGCCGCCGCGGCGATTCTCCACAATCTCTCGGGATATGCGCTCGGATACTGGACGGCGCGGCTTCTAGGCCGCTGGTCGCGCCTCGACGAACTCGACGCCCGCACGATCGCCATAGAAGTCGGCATGCAGAATTCCGGCATGGCGTCCGCGCTCGCGCTCGGCGTCATGGACAGCGCGCGCATCGCGCTGCCCGCGAACGTCTTTTCCGTGTGGATGAATTTCTCCGGCTCCATCCTCGCAGACATATTCTCGAAGCACGCGCCGCCGGCCGCTTGCAAACAGACGGCCGGCGCGCCGCAAACCCCAAGCTGAATCGATGGACTGGCGCATACACCATTTCGAGGAAACGATTTCCACGAATCTCCTGGCGCACGACGGCGCGCCCGGCGACGTCTTCACCGCCGCGTTCCAGACGGGCGGGCGCGGCCGCCTCGACCATCGCTGGCTCTCGCCGAAAGGATGCAATCTAATGATGAGCGCCGTGGTGGATCTCGGCGGCCTGCCCGCGCATGAAGCCGCCACGCTGCCGCTCGCCGTCGGCCTCGCGGTCGCCGACGCCTTGCGCGCCTTCGCTTCGCCGCTCGCCATCAAGTGGCCCAACGACGTCCTGCTCGGCGGCCGCAAACTCGCCGGCATCCTTTGCGAACGCAATGGCGATTGCGGCATCGCCGGCATCGGCGTAAACGTCTTGCAGACCCGCTTTCCGCGGGAAATCGCCGCGCGCGCGACGTCGCTGGCGCTCGCCGCGAGTCCAGGCCTCTGTTCCCCCGCGGCGAAGCTGGCGGAGAAGGGGAGGACGGGCGCGCCCGCCGTCGATGAAGTCCGCGATGCCGTCCTCGCGGCGCTTTCGCGCACGCTCGCGGAGTGGCGCGCCGGCGGCTTCGCCGCCATCCATCCGCGTATCGCCGCGCTCGATGCATTGCGCGGGCGCGTCGTCCGCGTGCGCCAGGATGATTCTCTCGATTCTCCTTTCATCTCCGGAATCTGCGGCGGCATCGCCGCCGACGGCTCGCTTGCCGTCGGCGACGCGCGCGCATGGGCTGGCGAAGCTCTCGCGGTTTGACGATGGCGTGAATCACGATTTTGCAAAATCCTTTCCCCCGCCCCCTTGCGGCGAAAAGACAGAAATAGTATAATACACTCACCATGAGTTCCAAGCAATTGATCAGGTGTGCGTTTGCCGTTGGCCTCGCGGTCGCCGGCCAGAACGTTTTTGCACAGGCCGAGAGCGCAGCGCCGGCCGAGGCCGACGAGGCTCCGGCGCCGAAATTGGACGAAGCTCTCTTGGCCGAGACCGGGTATGCGGAAGCGCTAGTAGAAGCGGCGCTTCCCGACTTCGCGCAAGTCGTGATCGAAGCCGCGAAGAAGAAGTGGCCCGGTCCGGAGGCCGAGGCGCTGTTCTTCGCCATCGAAATCAGCGCCGATCTATCGCTCGGGAAGTTCGAGGAAGCGGAGAAGAAGATCGCCGCGCTGCCCGATCGCAAAAGCTCGAAGTACTGGGGCGCGCGTCTCGCCGTCGCCAACAACTTCGCCGCGCACGGCCAGAAGAAGGAGTGCTCGGCGATCTACGAAGAATTCTTCAAGGTGTTCGCGAAGCCGCCGGCGGAACTCCGCTCCTTCTTCCTCCAGGCTTCGTTCGCCTACGGACAGATTCTCATAGCCGACAAGCAGTTTGAGAAGGCCGCCGAACGCTACAGCGCGCTCCTTAAGCAGATCAACAAGGACGGCAGCGAAGACGAGGCGAATTCCTGGTGCAACGTCGCCTGCGAAACCTGCGAGCTCTACCTCCGCCTGGCCGCCGCCGTCCCGGATGTGAAAGGCGCGCCGGACGTCAAGGCGCGCGCCAAGTATCTCGACCCCGCCAAGAAACTCATCGACAAGCTCCTCTGGTCCCCGGACAAGCCCGTATTCTTCGGCCGCGCGATCGCGATGCTCGCCCACGTCGAACTCTTGAAGGGAGACGTGAAGAAGGCGCAGGCCGTCATCGACGACTATATGGATCAGCTCGCCGAAATCCACAAAGCGATCAAAGAAGTCGATCCAGACGGACGGCTCGGCCTCCTGAGGCAGTCGGCGATGCCGCTTTGCCGCTACATGCTCGCGGAGATTCTCTGGAACGAGGCGCAGAAGGCTTTCAAGGCTGCGAACAGGGACGACGCGAAGATCAAGGATCTGATGTTCGGCGCGATCGTCGCCGGCAAGAAGCGCAACGGCCAGGGCGCGTTCAACCACGCCCTCAACGTGTTCATCCAGTATCCCGAATCCGCGTGGGCGGCGAAGGCAGGCGAAATGTCCGAAGCGATTCGCGAGTTCGCAGAGAAGAACTACAACGCGAAAATTAAAACGAACGTGACGGCCGAGCAGCTCGCCACCGTAAGGGCGATGCAGTTCCGCGCCGGCTTCGAGAAGGTCGCTGAGAACGACTACGAAGGCGCGATAACGGATCTCTTCAACGCGCTCAAGGACTACCCGGAAGGCAAGGAGTCCATTCAGGCCGTCGAAATGCTGATCAAGTGCTACTCCAACTTGATCATGCGCAAGAAGAACGACCCAGCCGCCGTCGCGTGGCGCCAGGATCTCGACGCGATCGAAGGCTATCTCTCCGAGCGCTTCGCAGGCTGCAAGGACAAGGCGCTCATGACCATGGCGGGCGATGCGACCGTCCGCGCCGCCATCGGCGAGAAGGAGCGCGGCGAAATCACCCGCGCCGATACTCTCCAGAAAGCTTTCTACGTAAACTACACCCGCCACGCGAATGCGCCGAACATGGCCGCCGCCGCCGCCGGCGAGGCGCAGACCGCAGAAAGATGGGCCGACGCCATAGCGCTCTGGAAACTCTTCGGGGAGTATTACAAGAACGACAATCTCTACGGCGCGTCTCTCGCCAGCCTCGCCTACTGCTACGACAAAGCCGGCGACAGGGCCAATGCCATCGCTGCAATGAAGCGCTATCTCGATCCCGCCGACAACAAGTCGGTGGACGAGAATCTTCTGCGCAAGTCGCAGATTCAGATGAACCTCGCCATGACTTACCAGAAGGACGGCTTCGCCATGATCGACCAGGCCGCGACCAACCAGACGGAAGAAGCCGTCAACAAGCAGGTCGCGATGGGCTGCGCGCAGATCATCCGAGGCATCAAGCAGTTCAAGGATTTCGCCGCCTTCGCCGACAAGATGCTCGCCGATCCCGCCGTCACCGCGAAGGACAAGGAGCAATATACGCAGCTTAAGGAAGGCGCGCTATTCCTCGCCGGCGACAGCTGGCGCCGCCTCAAAAAGCCAGAAGCCAAGCTCGAAGACTTCCGCAAGCGCGCCGCCGCCAGCCTCGAAGACTACGTGAAGCAGTTCCCTAAGGGCAAGTACGCCGCCAAGTCCTACGTGCTTCTCGGCACGCTCTACACCGCGATCGGCGATATAGAAAATTCGAAGGGCGCGCTCGACCGCCTCACGAAGCAGTTCCCCGATTCCGAGGAAGCGCGCGACGCCAAGCCGCGTCTCGCCAAGAGCTTGATCGAGATGGGCATGGAGCGCGAAGCCACGGATATCTATTCCGAGATGATTCGCTCGGAAGGCGGGAACTATACCTGCTGGGATTTCGTGAGAGCCGGCGAGTCGCTTATCGATGCGAAGAGCTGGGGCCTCGCAGACCAGGCGTTTGAAAAGGCGATTTCCCTCGCCGGCACAAACCACTGGTCGGCGGTAGCGCGCGCGCGAATCGGCCAGGCGAAATCGCTCTATCGCCAGAAGAACTACGCAGAGGCTCGCGAGGCGATCGACGCCATCCTCGAAAATCAAAAGCTCAAGAATCTTCCGCAGGCGGCCGACGCCAATTTCCTGCTCGTCGATGTCGCATCAGAACAGGGCGTGGGCGAGAAGCGCGATGCGCGCCTTCGCGCCAGCCACTTCGGAGCCGCGATGGCGGCGCTCAAGCGCCTCCGCAACGGCTATTGGCGCCAGAAGCCGCAGGAAGAGCGCGACAAGCTCGATATCATGTCCGCCGAAATCCGCATTCGCCGCATGAATGCCGAGGAGGCGATGGGCTTGAAGGAAGAGGCGGTGGAAACCGCGCGCGGCGCCGCCGGTTCGCTTCAGGCGTTCCTGCAATCCCGCGTGCCGACTCCGGAGCAGCCGCTTGAAAAGATGACCGCCGTGCAGATCGCCAATCTCGAGCAGGCGTACACGCTGCTTGTGCCGCTCTTCACCAAGATTCCCGATCAAGGCTCGTTCGTGCTGAAGTTCGGCCAGGAATACATGAACATGTTCCCGAACGGCGCAGCGCGCACCGAAATCCAGAACTGCATCAATCAGGCCAAGGCCTCCGGCGCAGTCCTTACAGAGGAAACTGAGAACGCCGCCGCCGCCGCCGCCGCCGCGGGCGCGGCCGCCGAAGCCGCGCAGCCCGAAGAGAAGATCGAGGTCGTGCCCGATGCTGAGGGGCAGGCCGAACAAGCCAACTGAACAGCCGCGGCTCTCGGCGCACGGCGCCGCGCACCGCGCAACATCCGGCAGTAAATCTCAGAACGCACTTTCCAGGAGAAAAACGAAATGAAGAAACTCGCAGTATCTTTGCTCGCGGCATTGGCCGCCTCGTCCGTCTGGGCGATCCAGGGAACGCTCACGCCCGATGGCGGCGCTCCGATCAGGGGCGACATCAAATGGAAGCCCGCCTCCAAGAAGTACACCATCGAATACAAGAAAGGGCCGTCGGTCATTTCCGGCGAATTCACGCCGCAGGAAGTCGCTTCTCTCGACATCCCCGCGCCTGCCGCTCTCGACAAGGCCGTTGAACTCGTCGCCGCGGGTCAGGGCGCTTCAGCGATCCCGATGCTCGCGAAGATCGCCGCGGAGTACAAGATGCTCGTCTGGGACAAGCCGGCCGCCAGGCATCTCGTCGATGCCTATCTCGCCGCGAACAATCCGCAGAAGGCCGAGGAAGTCGCGCGCGGTATTATAGCCGACGACAAGGACGCCGCCTTTACCGGCGAGTTCGCGCCCTCATACTGGCAGATTCTGCTCAAGCTCGGCAAAACCTCCCAGCTCGAAAACCTCCTCAAGAAAGCCGTCGCCACAGGCGACCGCGCAACAAGCGCCGCCGCTCTCGTCATGCGCGGCGACATCATCCTCGCGCAGGGCGGCGACAATGCCGACACCTACAACAAGGCGCTTGTCGATGCCTTCTTGCGCGTCGGCCTCATGTACACCGACGAGCCGTGCCGCGAGGTGCGCGCCACCGCGCTAATGAAGGCGGCGCAGTGCTTCGACAAGCTCCACCAGGCCTCCCGCGCCGAAGATATGCGCGCGCGCGCCAAGGCGATCTGACAAGCCGCATGCCCGCGAAGGCGTGCGCGCGCCCCGTCGGCGCGGCGCGCCATCCGGCGAACCGCAAACTTTTTTCCGTCGATTACAACACCTAACACTTCAAAGGAAACAAAAAGATGAAAACACTAAAGAAATCCTTCTTGGCAATGTCGATCTTCGCGGGCGCGGCGCTCGCGCCCATGGCGGCGTTCACCGTCCTCGGGCAGGAGCTTGAAGGCGCCGACGGCAAGCCCGTGGATGCCAACGCGACGGCCGAGAAGTCCGGCGGCGGCGGCTTCCTCAAGGTCATCTACAACCCTGACGATCCGGATATCCTCGGCACCGTCCTCTGGCTTGTCATCTTCGGCGACTTCGCGCTTTCCATCTACTTCGCCATCGACAACTACATCCTCATCAGCCCCGAGAAGCTCATGCCCAAGCGCCTCATCGAAAAGATCCAGGTCGCCATGGGCCAGGGCGACATCGTAGCCGCGATGGAAGCTTGCAAGGACACGCCCTCGGCAATGTCCAACATCCTCCTCGCCGCCTTCCAGCATGTCGAAGAGGGCTTCGATGTGATCCAGGAAGCCGTCACCGCCGCTTCCGATCTCGAGCAGGAGCAGATTCAGCAGCGCCTCAACTGGATTTCCGTCTGCGGCAACCTCGGCCCGTCTCTCGGCCTTCTCGGTACGGTCGAAGGTATGATCTTGACGTTCGCGAAACTCGCTTCCGGCGGCGCGGGCGATGCCGCCGCGCTCGCCAGCTCCATCGGACAGGCGCTGTACACGACGGCCGGCGGTCTCGTCATCTCCATTCCAGCAATCACGATGTTCTACTCGCTGCGCAACAAGGCCAACCGCCTAATCCTGCGCATGACCGCCACGACCATGGAGTTCCTCAACGGCCTCAGAAACGTCGAAGTCGCCGAGGAAGAGCCCGTGGAGGCCTGAGTTTCAGGCTCTCTTCACCCCGGTCTAGATTTCCCGCGCTGCTCTCGGCGAAGCCGCCGCAACGGCGGCCCGCCAGAGGCGGGGCAGATAAAGGAGTGAACGGAAAATGGCAAGGAAGGCACAGGAGAATCCGGCTCTCGACATGACGCCGATGATCGACGTCGTCTTCGAGCTAATCATCTTCTTCGTCGTCACTCTCACCGAAGCGCAGAAGAAAGACGAGACGATCGAACTCGAGGACGGCCGCCACGGCGAGGCGATAACTCCGGAGACGCTGCCGCCTACGCACATGCAGATCGACGTGAACGCGAAGGGCCGCATTTCGATGGGCAACCACACGCTCACGCCGGATGAAGTGCAGAGGCGCGTCGCCGAGAAATACAGGAAAATCGGGGAGTTCCCGGTCCTGATCAGGGCGGACTTCGCGACTCCCCACAGGGACATCGCGAAGGTCATGAACGCCTGCACGGCCGCAGGCATCTGGAAACTTTCGTTCATGGCAGTTGGCGAAGACAAGACGAACGAGCGCAACCGCCTCAAACGCGTAAGGGGGATGTGAGATGGCGAAAAAACCTCAGGAAAACCCCGCTCTCGACATGACGCCGATGATTGACGTCGTCTTCGAGCTGATCATCTTTTTCGTCGTCACGATCAAGCAGGAGGATTTGTTCTCCCGCCTTAACGTAAACAGACCCGCGCCGGCGACTTCGAGCGCGCCGAGCGACAGCGATTCCGACGACATCACCGTGACGATCGAGATCGGCGCGCGATGGGATCGCAACCCCAACGGCGTGATCGTGTACAACAAGAAGCCCCTCGGCGGCGGCGGTCCCGGCTCCGCCGCGGCCGCGCGCAAGGAGTTGGACCAGAACCTTCGCGATATAGCCAGAACCTCGAAAAAGACGCCGATCATCGTCAAGTGCGCCGAAGACAGCCCGCACAAGGCGCTTGTCGACGTCCTCGACATCTGCTACAAGAACGAGCTGTTCAGCGTGAGCGTGTTCACGCTCTAGCGGCGCGAGAAAGGATGTTTAGGAAATGAGTGAAGAGATCGAAGAAATAGAAGGCGAAGGCATCGACCTCGAAGAACTGGCCAAGCGCTACGAGACGAGGGGCTTCTTCTCGCGCATGTGCTCGATGTTCGCCGGACTCGGCAAGCCGAAGTCTTCGCGCGAATACAAGCTTGCGAGAATCGAGATGCAGCGTCTCATGGCGCCGCTGATCGCCATCGTCTCCGTCTTCATGCTCGTCGGCTCCTTGATCGTGTTCACCATGGTGAGCGAGAACAAGGCGAAGACGCTGGAGATCACTGTCGCGAAAGTCGAGCAGGACGAAGTCGTTCCCGAGGAAATGCCGGATGAAGAGCCACCGGACGATCCTCCGGAGCCGCCGCCGATGGAAGACGTCGAAATCATGGTCGATACGCCTACGCCGGGACCTGTTTCGCCGATGTCGCCCGTGGCGCCGCCGACTACGCAGCAGGTCTCCGTAAAGCCCGCCGCGCAGGATACGGTTGCGATAATCAACTCGCCTGTCAAGATGAAGTCGATGGTAGGTTCGCGCACGCCTGGTTCGATAGGCATGATGACGCGCGGCGGCGCCGGCTACGGCGACGAGCACACCGAAGCGACGGTTTTGAAGGTCTTGTGGTGGCTGAAGGGCAAGCAGGAGCCGGATGGCAGCTGGGGCGGCGGTTCGTCGCGCCTTGCCAACACGTCTCTCGCGGTCCTCACATATCTCGCCCACGGCGAATACCCTGGCGCGCCTTCTCCCTACAGGAAGGATTTCGGCGTTGTCGTCGAAAAGGCGTTGAACTGGATCATCGCGCAGCTGTACACCGGCAAAGACGGCAAAGTGCACATGAGAGGTTCGGATGAACACGAATACGCCTTCTTGATCGCTACATACGCGCTCAATGAAGCGTACGGCATGACGAAGAATCCGAATTGCAAGACCGTCGCCATTCAGACGATGGAGCGCATCATCCAAGGACAGTCCGCCACGGGCGGATGGGATTACAATATAAATCCTGATTCCACGCGCGACGACCTTTCATTCGCCGGCTGGGCCCTCCAGGCGCTGAAGGCGGGCAAGATGGCCGGTCTTCATCCCAAGGGGCTGGACGAGTGCATCGCCAAGGCGATCAAGTGCCTTCAGACCCGCAGTTTCTACAAGGACCACTTCACCTACTGCGCCGCGTCGCGCTACCACCCCGGCCTGACCGGCACTGGCTGCCTTGCGATGCAGCTGCTTGGCTACGGCGACAAGCCGGAAGTCAAGACCGCGCTCAACTACATGCGCGAATGGAAGCCGTCGTTCAAGTCCGAAGAGATGGGCGTCAATCCGAAGGACTGCTCGTCGCCGCAGTACTACAGCTACTACGTGACGCAGTGCAAGTTCCAGGCGGGAATGCGCAAAAACGCCGCGAAGGCCGATCAAGTCGCATGGGAGAAGTGGAACGCCGAGATGAAGCGCCTCTACATCCCCGCGATAAAGAACGTCCCGGCGAAGGTGAAGGATCATACAGGCAAGGAGCACAACCAGGGCTACTTCGAAAACTCCGACAAGTGGTCTTCGCGTCCGGTCATGGATACATGCCTCGTCGCGCTTCAGCTGATGGTCTATTACCGCTATCTGCCGACTACGCAGGCGAAGGCCGGCGAAGTCGCGGATGTCGAAGCGGGCGCCGCCGCCACGGAATCGAACGATGTCGATGTCACCGTCGATATTTAAAAGCGGCATGTCGCATCGCGCCTGCGAGGCGTGAGGATGTTCGCGCGCACGCGCGGCCCGGAAGGGCCGCCGGCGCGCGTCCTCCTTGGGCGCTCCCTCTCCGGTGCAACTGCGGCTTTGCCCTACAGCCTGCCTCATCCGTAGTTTTTGATTCTATCGCCACGAGACTAGAAGCGTGTTCGTATCGTTCCTGGCCATGAAGTATCTGAAGCCGAAGCGCTCCGTCGCTTCGGTTATCACTGTCGTCTCCGTGCTTGGCGTGATGCTCGGCATAGCCGCCGTCATTATCGTGCGCAGCGTGATGACGGGCTTTGGCGATATTTGGGAGCGCAAGATACTCGATTTCAAGCCGCACATCCTCGTGTCGCCGCGGCAGGGTCATGTGATAACGCAAGAAGATGCGCTCGCGGAGAAGATTCGCGCGCTTCCGGGCGTCACGTGCGTCACGCCGGCGATAGCCACCCGCGTTTTGCTGGAATACCGCGGCCAGGTGCTTGCGCCGGTCATGATAGGCCTTGACCACGATGCGTTTCCCGGCTCGCTGAATCCCGGCAAGCCGTTCGCCGGTTCCTTCGATCTCGAAGGCGATACGATCATCGTCGGGCGGCATGTGGCGCGCAATCTCGGCATTCGCGTCGGCGATGAAGTGACTGTCTATTCGCCGAAGACGCTGGCTTCGCGCGACGAGGTCTATCTTCCTATAAAGTGGCGCGTCGGCGGCGTATTCTCTTTCAACCAGCACGAGTACGATTCCGGCTATGTCGTAGCCTCTCTTCCCAACGTGCGCGATCTTCTGGGCATGGAGCGCGGAGTCTTCGCAATCCACGTGAAGACGGCTTTCCCCACGGACGAAAAGCGTTTCGAGGAGCTTTTCGAAAAGTGCGCGGCGATTCGCCCCGATGTCGTAGCGGAGTCTTGGAAGATGGTGGATCGCGAGCTTTTCAACGCCCTCGCCGTCGAGAAGAACATGACGGCCGTGCTGCTGCTGTTGATTTCGCTCGTCGCGCTTTTCTGCGTGATGAACACGCTTCTCGTCCTCGCCGTGCAGAAGACTCCGGAGATCGGGCTTTTGAAGGCGCTGGGATTTTCGCGCGCGCAGATCGCCGGGGTTTTCATGTTCCACGGGCTTGTGCAATGCACGATCGGCATTCTGCTGGGACTTGCGGCGAGTTGGGCGGTCCTTTCCAATCTCCAGAATATCGTAGAGTTCCTTGCGCGCTTCGGCTTGAGCGTCTTCCCGGAATCGATCTACGGGCTTCCCGAGATTCCGCACAGGCTCGTCGCGATGGATGTCGTATGGGCCGTCGTCTTCGTGTATTTCTTCGGCGTGCTGGCTTCATTGCTGCCTGCGCTCGCCGCCGCCGCGAAAGACCCCGTAAAGGCTTTGAACGAATGAGCATACTCGTCGCAGAGAACATAAGGAAGTCTTTCCGCATTCCCGGCCAGCCGCCTCTCGAGGTCTTGCGCGGCGTGGATTTCTCGCTTTCTCCGAGCGAGAAGATCGCCATCGTCGGCAGGAGCGGCGCGGGGAAATCGACGCTTCTCCACATCCTCGGCGGTTTGCTCGAGCCAACGTCGGGAAGGGTGCGCAGGCCGGACAATTTCGGTTTCGTTTTCCAGAGCTACCATTTGATGGACGAGCTGACCGTCCTCGAAAACGTCATGCTGCCTTGCATGTCCGCGAGATTCCTCAAGGCCGGAAACGGCGCGGCGCGCATGCGAGCGGCGCGCGAACGCGCTCTTGAGCTTCTGGAGAAGACTGGCCTCGCCGCGCGCATGCGCCATTTGCCGCGCGAGCTTTCCGGAGGCGAGCGCCAGCGCGTCGCCGTCGCGCGTTCGCTCGTCACGAATCCCGCGCTCGTGCTGGCCGACGAGCCGACGGGGAATCTCGATGCGCTGACCGGCAAGGATGTGCTGGAGATGCTTTCCGGGCTTTCGCATGGCGAGACGGCGCTCGTCCTCGTCACGCATTCCCCGGATGCGGCGGCGATTTGCGACCGCACGCTCACGCTTTCCGGCGGCGTGCTAAACTGAAAAAGATTTTCGTTTTTCCGCGCCGGTCCATTCGGCAAGTCAATATAAACAATAGGATTGGAGACAAAAGATGAATCCTCTTTCTTCCCGCAGAAGTTGGCTGGTCGCGCCGGTCATGTTCTTTGCGATGTCGGCGATTTTGCTGGCGGTATGGGCGGCCGTCCCGCCCGCGCGCGCGATTTTGCTTTTCGACAACCACGGCGCTTCGCCTGTAGAGCTGATGACGCTGCCGCTGTTCGCGTTGATTGTTCCGCTCGTCTGGCTTTGCCCGCCGTTCGGCGGCACCGTCCGCCGCCAGGTGCTGTGGAATATCGACGCTTCGCTGCTCGCGATCATGGCCATCATACGCGAGACCGATCTCCACAAGGCGGCGTTCGCGTGCATCTGGCCGGAGATCGAGGCTTCCTTCACCGGCACGGTCTTCAAGATGAAGTTTTTGAAGGCGGAGGAAATACCGCTCGCGCCCAAAATCTTCGTCGCCGCGTTCTTCGCAGTCTTCTTCGCTGTCGTGCTGATTACATTTCTGCGCTATGTGATTCCGCTTTTCAAGGGGATATTCAAGCTTCAGGGCGTCGCGTGGACGTGGGCGGTCTTCGGCGCTTCCAGCGTCATGGTGCTCATCGTCGATCGCCTGCCGGCGATTCTGCGCCACAATGGCTTTGCAACTCCCGCTCTCGACAAACACACCGGTTCGCTCGCCGCGCTTATGAAGGTTTTCGAGGAGGGCGGGGAAATGATGATGGCGCTATTCGCCCTGATGGCTCTCTTACAGGCATATATTGTACGCCGCGAAACGCGGGAAATCTAGCAAGATGCATTCTTCTTTCGGTGCGGACGAAGTCCGCTGCGCCGCCGAAGACGCTTTCGGCGTTGAGTTCGCCGTTTTCAAGCCTCTAGGGGCGGGAAATTCTTCGCGCAATTTTCACGCCGTCACCGCCGGCGGCGACGAATATTTCATCAAGGTGGCGAATGCGGACAGGACGCGCCGCATTTCCGCCTACCTCGCGAAATTGTCGTCCCCGCTGATCCCCGGCTTGGCGTTCGGCGGCAAGCGCGGCCATATCGGCAGATATGAAATCACGGCATTCGCCTGGGTGCGCGGCGGCTACAATATCGCTCCGCACCATCTGACGAAGCTGCAGATCGCCGCCATTCTCGAAGGCTACGAAACGCTTTCCGAGGCGTTTTCCGCCGTCGATGCAGGGCTGCTGGAGAAGTGGAGCGGCGCGGATGCCGCGGCCGCCGCCGCCGGCCTTCCCCTCAGGCCGATACATGGCGATTTCCATTTCAGGAACTATTTCCTGCGCGGAGACAAGCTGATCGCATGCTGCGATTTCGAGTGCATGCGTCTTGGCATAGCCACCGAGGATCTCGCGCGGATATTCATCCATGCCATGGAGCGCACGCATTTCTGGCATCTCCCGTACCAGATCGCGCTGCACCGCAATTTCGCCCGCATGGTCGCCATGAGCCGCTACCCGGAAAGCGCGTGGCGCGCCGCCGTGGATCAATATATATCCTATAAGAGCGAGCGGCGGCGCGCCAAGCGCGCCAACGATTTCTTCGCGCGCGTGGAAGGGTTGCTGCGCGCGCCCCTCTACGCGGCCTTCCGGCGCCGCTGCGCAAAGAAAACGCCGCCCGCCCAAGCGTGAGCTTCGGCGGTAGCGCGCGGCGGCGCGGCGGCGCTCAAGAGTTTTTCTTGCGCCATTCCACCGGCGAGAGGCCGGTCTGGCGGCGAAAGACGTTCGTCAGGTGCGCCGGACTGCAAAAACCGCATACCATCGCGATTTGCTTTACCGGCATTTCGTGGAGCTTAAGAAGACGCTTTGCGCGTATCATTCTCTGGCGCAGGACTTCTTCGCCGACCGAGCGGTGCAGGACGTCGGCAAAGAGACGGTCGAGAGCGCGGCGCTTCATGCCTATGTCCGCGGCGATTTCGCGCGCCCCGAAAGAGCGCGAAAGATTTTTGTGGATCGAGACGAGTGCCGCGCGTATTTGCGGATCGGAATTCGCCAGCGTGTTTGAGGATTCGCGCGCCACGATCTCGCCTGGCGCTATCCGCGTGGTCACTGGCGAGGCGGCGCGCCGCTCTCCCGCCGTCATATTCATCAGGCGCTCGAGAAGCGCCGCCCCTTCATAGGCGTTCTCGGCGAGATTCTGCTCGATGCTCGAAATCGGCGTCGCCTGGTTTTCGCAGAGAAACGGGTCGTTGCCCACGCCGAGAATCGCGATTTCCCCGGGAACGTCGCGCCCGGCCTGGCGGCAGGCATTGACGAGGCGCGCGGCGTCTATGTCGCCGTATGTAAGGACGGCGATGGGCTGCGGCGCCGTCTTCAGCGTCTCGTCGATGCCTAGCGCGCTCCACCGCGCCACTTTGGCGCCTTGCGGCAGCGCGCCCGTATAGCCTGCGAAACGCTGCTCGTGGACATGCGTCCAGTCGGACGAAAACCACGCGAATGAAGTAAAGCCGCGCTCTACGAAATGCCGGGCGGCGATTTGGCCGATCGTGATATTGTCGGAGGCGACTCGCCACATCGGGAGGTCGGCGCGCTCTTCCGTCAAATCCACGACGGGAGTGCCGCTGTCGATTATCCGCTGCGCGGTCGCGACGTCTTCCGGCGTGTCGCGCACGGTCATCAGTATGCCGTCGAACGATTCAGGACGCTCGAATTTCTCGAGTCTGTCGGCCGTCATCAGATTCCAGCGGTGCTCCTTCGCAAAGCGCGCAATGCCGTTCGTCCGGGGCAAACTCCACGGCGTAATCATCAAAAGCACATTTCGCGGTTTCATGACGTATATTATACCACAATTTTCCGCTTTCCGTGTCCGCTGAAATCATCCTCTTCCAGTTTCCAGATTCTTCCGCGGCGCCGGAAATCCAGTTTCCGGGGTGGCAGGCATCGGTTCCCAAGGTGATAGTTATCGGCTGCGCAAGCGATAGGTATCGCTTGCCCGACCGATAGGTATCGCTTGTCCGACCGATAGGTATCGGTTTGCCAAGCGATAGGTATCGGTTGCGGAGGCGATAGGTATCGGTTCGGCGACCGACGCCCGTCGCCGCGCGTTTGGTCAAATGGGGGATGAATACCCATTAGGGCGCTACCGGAAGCACATTCCCCCCGGCAAAAGCCCCGAACTGGACAGCCGGGGAGGGCCGCTCTAGAAGCCTAGGATTCAAGAATTCTAGACTTCTGGGATTCTAGGCTTCCAGTCTTCTAGACTTCCGCGCGACCTTCACGAAACGGACGCGCGGGGGTGGAGCGTGAAGCGCCGAGGGGATGGGAATAACTAGCTGCGGGGTGGGGATGCTGGATCGTTGGCGCGGAAGCAGAGGCGCATGGCGATTTCCGGGCAAGTGAAGGGGTTTGTGTGCTTGGTGCAGTTGATGCAGCCGGTATAGAGTTTGTGCATCACCTTCGTCTTGGGAATCTCGCTGAACGAAAGCGCCTTGAAAAACTCCGGCGCGAATGTAAGCACGACGATTTCGCTAGGATGCAGCGGCTGTACGCGCCGTATCACCGCCTCGACGAGCGCCTTGCCGATGCCGCGGCGCCGGAACATGCTTTTGACGGCGAGCGACTGCACTTCGACAGTGGATGCGAGCGCGTCGCCAAGCTCCGGATGCACCTGGTAGGTGGCGCAACCGGTCATTTCGCCGCTGCATTCGGCGATGAAGAAGCGGTCGATATTCTCGACGATATTGCCGAGCGAGCGCGGCACCAGCTGATCGCGATTCAGATGCACGAGCGCGAAAATGCGCTCGGCATCGTTCAGCGTGGCCGGACGGACTATGAATTCTTCAGCCACTCGTTGATCCCTGCGGCCGCCGCGCGGCCTTCGCCCATTGCCAATATCACCGTCGCCGCGCCGAGCACGATGTCGCCGCCGGCGAAGACGCCGGGCATCGTCGTCATGCGCGTCTTTTCGTCGATTATCACGTGCCCCTTGCGATCGACTTCTATTTCCGGGGTCGTCGCGGCGATAAGCGGGTTCGCGCCGGAGCCGACGGCGACAACGACCGTATCGACAGGGAATTCGAATTCGCTACCGGCGATCGCGACCGGGCTGCGGCGTCCGGAGGCGTCCGGCTCGCCAAGCTCGTACTTCAGGCATTCGATGGCGCGCACGCGATCTTGTTCGTCGCCGAGGATGCGCTTCGCATTCTCGAGCGTATGGAAGACTACGCCTTCCTCCTTGGCGTGGTGGACTTCCTCGATACGCGCAGGCATTTCCTTCTCGCTGCGCCTGTAGATGAGATGCACTTCGTCCGCGCCGAGGCGGAGGGCCATTCTCGCGGCGTCCATGGCGACATTGCCGCCGCCGAGGACGGCGACTTTCTTTCCATGCCAAAAGGGCGTCGCGGCCTTGTCTTCTATATAGGCCTTCATGAGGTTGGCGCGGGTGAGATATTCGTTCGCGGAGAATACGCCAATCAGATTTTCGCCTTCGATACCCATGAACTTGGGCAGGCCGGCGCCGGTGCCGACGAATATCGCGTCGAATTCCTTCTTCAAATCGGAAAGCTTGCGCGTCTTGCCGACGACGAAATCGGTGACTACTTTCACGCCCATCGCCTTCAAGCCGTCGATCTCCTTCTCGACGATTCTCTTGGGCAGGCGGAACTCCGGAATGCCATAGACCAGCACGCCGCCGGTCTTGTGGAAGGCTTCGAACATCGTGACGGCATGGCCGGCGCGCGCGCAGTCCGCCGCGCATGTCACAGAAGCAGGGCCGGAGCCGATCACGGCGACTTTTTTGCCCGTCGGCGCGGCGCACGCCGTCTTCTCCGGCTCGACGTTGTCCGCGCAGAAGCGCTCGACGCGGCCGATCGCCACTGCTTTCGAGACGTCCTTCAGCATCTTCCCGACGGTGCAGAATTTCTGGCACTGGCGCTCCTGCGGGCAGACGCGCCCGCAGACCGCGGGAAGAAGCGAAGACGTGCGGATTACGCCAAGCGCATCCTTGAAATCTCCCTTCGCCGCCGCTGCGAGGAAGGCGGGTATGTCGATCTTGACGGGGCAACCCTGCACGCAGGGCTTGGCGGGGCAGTTCAGGCAACGCGAAGCCTCGGCCTTCGCCATTTCCGCAGTGTAGCCAAGCGCGACTTCATCCATGTTGTGCGCGCGCACCTGCGGTTCCTGTTGCGGCATTTCCTGTGGCGGAATAGCCAATCTTTCTTTCGGTGTCATTGGTTTGGTGAATGTAGATTGCCAGATTGTTTTTCCATGCGGTCCGCTTGCGCATCCGCCGCGCCGCCCGCGCCGGAATCTTCCCGGACGGCGCGGAAAGGCGAGCGCATCGCGTTTCGCGTCAGCCGAAGAGTCCGCTGCGGCATTTATGGTCGGCCTCTTCCTTGCGGAACGTGCCGAGGCGCTTTATGAAGTTGTCGAAATCCACGGCGTGCGCATCGAACTCCGGGCCATCGACGCAGACGAATTTCGTCTCGCCGCCGACGGTGACGCGGCAGCCTCCGCACATTCCCGTGCCGTCGATCATTATGGAATTGAGCGAGGCGATCGTCTTGACGCCATACGGCTTCGTGGCAAGCGCCGCGAATTTCATCATCACCGGCGGCCCGACGACGACGACTTCGTCCGGTGCGGGCGACATCTCGCAAAATTCTTTCAGCGGCTCGGTGACAAGCCCCTTGCGGCCGTACGAATCATCGTCCGTCACGATAGTCACGTCGTCGGCGGCGCGCCGCATCTCGTCTTCCATTATTATCAGCTCTTTCGTGCGCGCGCCCATGATGACGCTGACGCGGTTGCCCGCCGCCTTGAAAGCCTGCGCGATCGGATGCGCGGGAGCGACGCCGATGCCGCCGCCGACGACGACCACCCAGCCTTTGCGCCCGGCGTTCGAGTAGTCGGTAATATGCGTTGGCTTGCCGAGCGGGCCGACGAGATCGGCGATGCAGTCGCCCTCGTTCTTCAGCGAAAGCTCTTTCGTCGAAGCCCCGACGGTCTGGAAGATTATGTCGATCGTGCCGGCGGCGGGATCCGCGTCTGCGATCGTCAGGGGGATGCGCTCGCTCCATTCTTCGCTCGTGCGCAGAATGATGAACTGCCCCGCGAGTCTTTCACGAGCGATGAGCGGCGCTTCCAGCGTCATGCGCCATACGTTTTCCGACAGGCGCGTTTTCTTCAGTATCTTGGTCATGTACTATTATTATTGATCTTGTGGCGAAGTTGGTGTGGAAGGGGAATGGTTTCGCGCGCTCACGCGGCGTCCCCGGCTCCGCCGGGCCGCAGCATTCCGCGCTGGCGTAAGAGCGCGCCGATTTCCGGAGGGCGGTTGCGGAAGCGTTTGAAGATTTCGTAGGCGTCTTCGCTGCCGCCGAGCGCGAGAATCGTCTCGCGGTATCTTGCGCCCGTGCGGCGCAGCGCCTCGTCGTCGGCGAGGCCGGCGTCTTCAAACGCCCCGTAGGCGTCCGCGCTCATTACTTCCGACCACTTGTAGCCGTAGTATCCGGCGGCGTAGCCGCCTGCGAAGATGTGCGTGAAGGAGTTCAGGAATATATCGCCTTCCACCATCGGCATGCCGAAGTGCCGGAAGACTTCCGTCTTCAGCGCGTCGGGAGTCTGCGCGGCGGGGTCGTATCCGGCGGCGTGCAGCAGCATGTCGGATTTCGCAAGCGCGAGCTGGCGGCGGCATGCCGAGGCCGCGCGGAAGTTCTTTGCGGCGAGGACGCGCTTTTTTAGTTCGGCGGGCAGCTCGATTCCCGTGCGGTCGTCGAGGCACCAGTTTTCCATGAACTGCGAAGCGAGTTCGACGGCATCCCACTCCACGAGATTTATGCCCGCGGCGTCTTCTTCCTGAACGCGCGTGAGCATGCATTGCAGCGCATGGCCGAATTCGTGGAAGAGCGTCTCGACTTCGCGGAACGGCATGAAGCATTTGCCGTTCTCGTCCGGCGTGGGCAGATTGAGCACGACGAGCGCGAGGGGAAGTTCGCCGCGCTGGATGTTGCGGTTGCGGAATTCGTTCATCCACGCGCCGCCGCGCTTTAGTCCGTTGCGGACGTACGGATCGATGTAGAAATGCGCGATAGTCTCGCCAAGCTCGACGATGCGGAAGAAGCGGACGCTCTCGTGCCAGGTCTCCGGCATTTCGTCTCCCGTCAGCTCTTCCACGTCGATATCGAAGAGCGTCTTCGCTATGCGGAAAAGCCCCGCGAGAGTCTGCTCGAATTCGAAGTGCTTCTTCAAATCCTCTTCGCTGTATGCGTAACGCTGCTCGCGCAGACGCTCGGCGAAAAACGCGAAATCCCACGGCGCCGGCTTAGCTATGCCGGCGGCGGCGGCGCATTCGGCGAGCGCGGCGTCTTCATCGGCCGCGATGGGCGCGGTGGCGGCGTCGAGCGCGTCGATCATCTCGAATACCGCGGCGACGGAAGGAGCGCATTTCGTTGCGAGCGAGAGCTTCGCGTAGTCGTCATAGCCGAGAAGCGCGGCAAGCTCGCGGCGCAGCGCGAGGATTTCCGCGATTCGCGGAGTGTTGGAAGGCGCGCGCGTCGCGCGCGCGCGGCAGAGTTTTTCGCGGACTTCGCGATCGGCGCAGTGCTTCATCGTCTGCGGGTAGTTCGCGTCGTCGATCGTGTAGGTCTTGCCGTCCTTTTCGAGCTTGAACGCTTCGGTGGCGTCGAGGACGGCGTTGGAGAATTCCGTCGCCAGGCCGGCGAGGCGCGCCTGGATTTCATTGAAGCGCTTCTTCGCTTCTCCTTCGAGCGCGACGCCGGAGAGTTCGGCGGCTTCCACGGTTTTCTCGAGGATTCTGCGGCGCACCGGGTTCGTCTCGGCCGGGAGGATGCGCTTGGCCGCTTCGTAGAGCGCGTGGGACTGCCCGACGCGCAGCGAGAACGCCACGATCGCCGGCTGGAAATCCTCTTCGACTTTGCGCCACGCGTCGGAATTCATCACTCCGAGCATGTGCGAGATTTCCCCCCACTTGCGCCAAAGCTCGCGCGTCGCATCGTCCAGACGCCATACGAGATCTTCGAAGGCGGCGACGCGCGAAGGATCGGCGGCGTCGGCCTCGAGCGCGGCGACGGCGAGTTCGGCGTTTTCGAGGAGTTTGGGCAGTTCGGATGCCGCGGCATCTGGCGTGAGCGCGCGCCACTTCGGGAAGTTCATGTGTTTCGCTGGTCTTGTGGATGGTTGATGCTTGTCTTTCGCAGGCGCGCGCCCTCAGACGGCGCTCCTGTCGCAAAGCGCGGAGACGAAAAGCGCTTTGATCGTGTGCATGCGGTTTTCCGATTCGTCGAAGACTTTCGAATACTTCGATTCGAATACTTCGTCGGTGACTTCGAGCGCGCCCGTCTGCTTCGTTACTTCCGTGTTGAAGTCGTGGAACGCAGGCAGGCAGTGCAGGAACATCAGCCTGCCGTTCAGATTCCCCGTCGCCGCCATCAAATCCATATTGATCTGGTAGGGCCTGAGAAGGGCGATGCGCTCGGCCGTCTTCGCTTCTTCTCCCATCGAAACCCACACGTCCGTGTAGAGCACGTTCGCGCCTTTCACGCCCGTCTTCGCGTCGGAGAAGACGCGGATATCGACGCCGTTGCGCTTTGCCACGGCTTCCGCCTCGGCGAGGATGGCTTCATCCGGCCAGAGTTCGCGCGGCGCGCAGCATACATAGCGAATGCCCGCCTTCGCGCAACCCATCATCAGCGAATTTGCGACGTTGTTGCGTCCGTCGCCGACGTAGGCGACGGTGCAATCGTCGAGCGAGCCGAAAGTCTCCTTGACGGTGAGCAGGTCGGCGAGGATCTGCGTAGGGTGGTAGTCGTCCGTCAAGCCGTTCCAGACGGGCACGCCGGAATATTCCGCTAGCTCTTCGCAGGTGCGCTGCGCGAAGCCGCGGAACAGTATGCCGTCGTAGATTCGGCCAAGCACGCGGGCGGTGTCCTTGACGCTTTCCTTCTTCCCGAAGTGTATGTCCGGGCGCGTGAGATATTCAGCGCCGCCGCCTTCGTCGCGCGCCGCGATGATGGATGAATTGCGCGTGCGCGTGGACGACTTTTCGAAGATGAGCGCGATGTTCTTGCGGAGCAGGAGATTGCCGCGCACGCCTGCGGCGCGGCGCGCCTTGAGCTGCCCTGCGAGATTGACGAGATCTAGCATCTCTTCGTCGGTGAACGACGCAAGGCGCATGAGGCTCCTGCCCCTGAGGCTGTCCATCCATTCCAGCATTGTCTTTTCCGTCCTTTCGCTTTATGCAAACCGGGAAACCGCAGAAATCCATTCGCAATCCGGCGTCTGCGCGGCGTCGCGTACAATCGCAATCGTTTCCAGATAGTACGAGCCTTGCCGCCGTGGCGGTTTTCACGCCGTTCGCGCGTTGCCTTTTGCCTTGTTTCTGCCGTAAACCGAAGTCGTGTCTATTGATTAGAATATTATACCATATTTCGCCGCGGCCACGCCCCGGCATGAATGATTCATTTACGCGCCGGAAATTGCAAAATCGAGCGTCCGGCGGCGTTGAAGGCGGGCAGGCGCCGCGCTCTGCCTACCACGCGCCCATCGTGAGATACGGGAGGATGAGCGTCTGCAATGTGACGTCGAGATCGAAAAGCGCGACGCCGGCGAGCCCGTACTTGCGCGCGAGCATCGCCTGCTCGATGACCTGGCGGGCATCCAGGCGCGATTCGTTGGCGGTCACGCCTATCCCTGCGATCGTCCTGCGCGCGCGCGTCTTTTTCGACGCATGCTGTTCGAGGAAGGATGTGTAGAGGGCGGTGTTTTCCGTGTAGTCCATTGGGACGGCGAAATCGATCAGATTGAGGTCTATCCAGCTTTGCCAGTCCTGACCGACCGACGCGATGCAGACAGGGTATTTCCCCAGCACTGCGGCGGTGAGCCATTTCGGCTTCTTCACGTGCCTGCGGACGGAGGCGACGAATTTCGTTATCGTCGCGGCGGCGTCTTTCGGCTTGGCGGCGCGTTCGTACCATCTGACGAAGTCGAGATGTATGCCATCGACTTTGTAGCGCGCGGTTATTTCGTCGATCGCCTTCAGCAGATGCTCGCGAACGGCGGGATTGGATGGATCGAGATATTCGGTGAGCGCGCCATCGCGCGCCTTCAAGCGCCACCCGAGCTTTTCGAAGTTTTTCAAGCGTTCGGGAGTCGCGCGCGTGGCGGTGAAGCAGAGTATCCAGGCGTGCACTCTTATGCCTGTCCCCTTGGCGGCGGCGAGACACGCCTTGAGCTGGTCGCCCTCTTCTTCGAAGGTGCGCGAGCGCGGCAGTACGTCGGATGGATAGTGCGCGAAGCCGGCCCCTGCCACATTGACGAAGAGGTCGGTGATCTTGCCGGCTTTCAAGACCGCGAAAGTGCGCTTCCAGTCTCCCGGATAAAGCCCGCATCCCGAATGATCCCAGACGGCATGGATTTCGCCGGGTTTCGGAGTTTGCGCGAGCGCGTACTTCGCGAGCGCCGCGCGCTTCGTGGCGTCTCTGGCGTCGGCGGACGCCGCGTTCCAGAGCCGCGGATCGGCGTTGCCGGCGAGCGCGGCGAGCAGGCGCGCTTTGAGGGCTTCATCGCCGTCCGCGAGCAGAACGTGGGTCATCCAGAAGCCGGCGTCGGATGCGATCCATGCAGGCTCACCCGAGCCTTTGCCTTTGCGGTCCACCCAGCGCGCGATCGTCCGCGCACGCCCGGGAATCGGCCGCGAGCTTTGGAGGACGGTGGAAGTCTGGCGGATCGAGCGGGGAATCCCCGCAATGTTCGCGGCGGCCTTGAGGTCGAAATCCATTTTGCTCCATTGGCCCGGATACGCCGCCTTCTTGTACGCCACGACCTTTACGCCCATCATGGACGCGAGCGCCGGCGAGGACGAGTAGAAGACGACGAGCTTGCCGCCGCGCGCGCGAAACGCCTTGAGAGTCGCGAGTTCCGCGGCGTCGGGCTTGTCGAAGCCTACGAGGAATGCGATTTTCGCTCCTTCCAGAGCCTTGCCGAGTTCCGCGACGGGATGCGTCTTCGCCTCGATTCCCTGCTGGCCGAGCCAGCGCTGCGCGTGGCGCGCGAGCGACGTGTAGTATCCAGGATCGTGGGCGACCACCGGAACGGCGGCGGAGGCGCAGCACGCCAGCGCCGCCGTGAGGATCGACATTGCCGCTTTCTTCATTGCCGCGATTTCACAATTCGACTTTCTGCTTCTTGCCTGCCGCCGTCCACTTTGAATTGGAAGGCTCGCAAACGACTTTCACCGGCTTGCCGTCGTGGAGCGCGCGTACGATCACCCCCATTAGGCGCGTGCCCGACTTCGTGGAGTGCGTGCCGCCGCCTCCGCCGCCGCGCCTCCTGCGGCGCTGGAAAGTCTTTGTCGTTTCCGTCGTCTGCACGATCGTCGGCGAAGAGAAGGAGAATTTCTGCGTTGCCGGCAGGTCTTTGCGAAATTCGTATTTGCCGATTTCGATGCGGCCGGCGATTTCATCCTTCGCGCCTTTGGCGCCGATGTCGCGCGTGATGAAATACGCTTCCACGGTTATTGCGATGGTCTCGTCGCCATGCGGTGTGCATCCGACTTTCCCTTCGTAGTCGTAGTCGGTTCGCTTCGTCTCGATCTCCGTTCGGGCGCGTCGCGTTTTCTTGCCGTCCGTCTTGGACTTGGAATTCGATGCATCCGGGCGCTCGACTTTGAGGCTGACGGACATGGGGGCGTCCGACGCGCGCGCCGGCGTCGCCGCGAAAGGCGCGAAGGCCGCGAAAATGGCCGCGCATAGCGCGATGGCTGTACTTGTGTGTTTCATGGCGGTGATTGCATTTTCTGGGTCGCGTGGTGTTCCGGCCGGCGGGCGGTTTCCCCTCCGGCTAGCGCGCCTTCAAGGCCGCGGCTTCGCTGGCGAGGCGCTCGATCGCCGCCCAGTCGCCTGCCGCCACGGCATCCTTCGGCGCGATCCACGTGCCGCCGCAGCATATTATCTCCGGCACGGCGAGATAGTCGCGGACGTTCGCGGGCTTTACGCCGCCCGTCGGCATGAATTTCACCCCCGTCCAGCGGAATGCGCCAAGCAGATCCTTTATATATTTGACTCCGCCGGCGGATTCGGCGGGGAAAAATTTCACGAGCCGGCAGCCAAGCGAAAGCGCCTGCGAAAGTTCCGACGCCGTGGCGACGCCAGGACAGAACGGCATGCCTAGACGATTGGCGGCTTTGACGATTTCCGGGTCGAAGCCGGGCGCGACGCACGCTTGCGCGCCGGCCGCTTTCGCGGCGCAGAGCTGTTCGAGCGTAAGCACCGTCCCTGCGATAGTCGTCGCGCCTTCGACTTCGCGGTTGATTTTCGCGATCGCCTCCGCGGCGCAGGACGTGCGGAAAGTGATTTCGAGAACTGGCAGGCCGCCTTTGACGAGCGCGCGCGCGAGCGGCACGGCTTTCTCGATGTCTTCGATCACGATGACAGGAATTATTCCCGCCGCCCCCAAAGTGTCAATCATGTCCATTCCGATTTTCTCCTGTTTGCAAATCAAGCGCCGCGCGTCAGAGCGCCAGCAGGTCTTCGCGCGTGAAGGCGCAAGGCGCATTCGTCGCCGCGGGATCGGCGGCGATCTTCTCCGGCTTCGCGGCCGCCTGCGAATGCGGCAGCGGCGTGTACGGGAAATCCACGTCGCCCTGCCTGACGACGCCGCGCCGTTCGCCGATTTGCGCGACGCATCCCGTTTCGCGGGGTATTGCGCCGAGCGAAAGATCGGCGCGCAGGGCGGACATGCCGTCGCGCGCGGTTTTTATCGAGGCGCGCGCCGCCTGCACTGCGGCGTCCGCTTGCTCGTCCGGAAGCGAAATGAACGCGCACGAGGCGCGCGCGCTTTCCGCCGGGGCTTCGCGCGCCTTGAAAGCTAGCGCGGCGTACGGGAACGCCGCCGCTATGCCGAGAGGCGCGGCGAGTACGAGCGCCAGCGAGTAGATTTCGTTGCGCAGATGGCGCTTCGGCTTGTATAGATGCGTTTCCGCCATGGTGGAAGGGGCGCCGGGGCCTGGCTTCGCAGAGTGCGCGAGCCGTTGCCGCCAGCCGTGGTTTTCAGGTTTCGTCGTGGTGGCGCTGGGCGAAGAGTATCCGCTTGATCCCGCCTGCGCGCGCCGTCGCCGCGAAATTCATCAGTTCTCCGGCGGAAACCCGCCTGTCCGCAAGCACCAGGAGAGCATCTTCTTTCAATTTCGCGGCGCGCTCGCCGAGCTGCTCGCGAAACGCCTCCATCGATTGATCGTCGCCAAGCAGAAAACGCGCGTCGTCGAAAAACACCAGCGTCTCGCGCGAGGTCGGCAAGAGAAGCGCGACGAGCGAAGTCTGCTCGCCGTCGGCGAATTCGCGTTCCGGGAGATCGAAGAGCACGCCTTCGGCGATCGAGAGCGTGCCGCCGAGCAGATAAAGTGTCACGACCAGCATGCAGAGCGTCAGCCACGGCGCCGCGGCGACGAATGGCCGCAGCCATGCGATGTCATGGCCGCGCAGCGCGCCGGCGTCGCGCACGCTCCAGCCCCAGCCGCGCTGCGTCATCGCGCCTCCTCCGCGGCAGGCGCGCCTTGGCGGGCCTGCGCGCCGATGAAGCCCACGATGCTCGTGGCGGCGGCTTCAAGTTCGACGACTATTCTTTCCATGCGTATTCTCAGCGAGCCGTGCATGACCGCCAGCGGAATCGCCACCGCCAGGCCGAGCGCGGCGGGAATGAGCGCTTCCATCGCCGCATTCATCAGGGCGGTCTTTGTGGCGAGCGCCCCGGAGTTCGCGAGCATTACTGCTTTGATCATGCCGATGAAGGCGCCGAGCAGCCCGAGGAGCGGGGCGATCTGCCCCATGATCGCGAGCGACGCAAGGCGGCGGTCGAGACGCCCGATCTCCGCGCGGCCCTGCGCATCGACGGCGTCGCGAAGGGCGCGTTCGCCGCCTTCGCGATGGCGGATGGCCGTGGCGACGACGTTGGCTACCGGCACGGCGGTGTCTTCGCAGATCGCGAGCGCTTCGTCGATATTGCCGCGCGAGAGGATGTTGACCACGCCCTTGACGAAATCCTGCCAATCGATCTGCGCCCTGCGAAGTTCGAGAAAGCGCTCGAAGAACACGACAGCCGCCGCGACCGCGAGAGCGAGAAGGATCCAGAATACGGGTCCGCCGGTTAGCGTCATAGGAATTTTCCTTTCGTCTGAATGCGGTCCAGCCGCTTTTCGGCTTCGTCTGCCGCGGGTACGTCGGAGGCGATGACGAGTTCGAGGATGTGCATCGCCTGGAAATCCTTGCCGCGGCTCTCGTATTCGTCGGCGAGGCGGAAGGCGGCGCGCGAAAACGCCGCGCGCGCTTCATCGTCGAAAGCGATGCCGCGGAGGCGTGCTTCGCGGTATGCGAGGACGACGCCGGTGTAGTATTGGTCGATAGCTTCGTCGATGCGTTTGAGCTTTTCGAGCACTCTGCCCATCTTGAAGGAGATCGCAAGGCGCAGGCCCGGCGGGAGGGATTCGCCGAGGCGTAGCGCGCGGTATGCGTCGAGCGCTTCGCGGTATCTAGCGGGGTTGTCGGCGCCCATCGCGAAGAGCGCATCGGCTTTGAGGACTTCGGCCTTGAGGCGTTCGGCGGCACCGACGCCATTCTCCATCAGCGCTCTTTCGATCACGAGAAGGGCTTCTTCGTAGCGTCCGAGTTCGACGAGCGCTTCGCCTTGCAGAGTGTATGCGGCGGCGCGTTCCGGCGCGGCCGGGTATTTCTCCACGAGTTCCGTCACTGTCCTGATCGCCTTGGGGAAATCGTTTTCGGCGAAGGCTGCGCGCGCCGCCCAGACGAGCGCGCCGGGCGCGCGTTCGGATTCCGGCGCCATTTCCGCGAATGTGAAGAAAAGCGAGCAGCTTTGCTCCCAGCGGCGGGAGTTGTAGGCGAGTTTCGCCAGCCACAACGTCGCCTCCGCCTTGACTTTCAAGTCGGATGCGTTCGCGGCGATCTTCGCGGCCATTTCCTCCGCTTCCCTGTCGAGACCCTGCGCATACATGCAGAGCGCCTGCATCAACTCGGCGCGCGCGGCGTTCTCCTGGTCTTCGGAAGCGATTTCTGCGAAAATCTTCTGCGCCTCCGCAAAGCGATAGTCGTTGTAGAGTTCGCGGCCTTGCGCTTCTAGTTCGCGGCGCTTTACGACTTTGCCGAGCTTTTCCGCGGCCGGCGACTTCGGGAATTTCTCCAGCACGAGGCGGTATTTCGCCATTGCTTCGTCGCCCTTGCCGGATTCCGCGAGGATGTCGCCCTGCTCGAGGATGGCCATGGCTTTTTCATCGTCTCCGGACGCTACGTCTTCTGCGCGCGAAAACGCTTCGAGGGCTTCTTCGCTGCGGCCGAGTTTGCGCAGCGCCCATCCTCTCGCCTCCTGCACGGAGAAGCGGTTCTTCGCGTCCAGCCAGATTTCCAGCACGCTTTTGAAAGCATCGGCGGCTTCCGCCCACTGTTCGCGCGCGAGCAGCGCGTCGGCAAGCGCGATGGCCGCGTCCATCGCGCCTTCGGAATCGGGAGCGTCTTTGATGATGGCGCGAATGGTCTTTTCGCCTTCGTCGAACGTCGCTTTGTCTTCGAGGAGTATGCGGCCGAGCCGCAGGCCGGCGAAGCGCCGCGTCTTGGCGTCGGCGGCGTTTTCCGCGCCCGCGCGCAGCAGCGCGACGTCTGCGAGATTGGCGGCGGCGATGGCGTACGCACGTGTCGTCACGTTCGAAGGGATGGCGATTTCCCGCCAGATTTTCTCCGCCGCTGCGCGGTCACCCGAAGACGCGAGGATGGATGCGGCCGCCATTTTCGCTTCCGTGCCGGCAGCCTCGAAACCGCTTTCGCGCACGAGCTTCAAGGCGAGCGCGCTGTCGCCTGCATCGGCGGCGAGGCGTGCGCGCAGGCGTGTCGCGAGGTCGCGGTATTCCTGCGTCTCGAAAGAGGCGGCGGCGAGCGCCGCGGAGGCTTTTTCTTTCTCGCCTTTTTCCGCGAGCGCCAGCGCGCCGTAGTAGGTGAGCATTTCCGCGGACGCCGGCTTTTCGGAAGAAGCGGCGTCTTCCGCCTGCCACGCCGCGACAGCGCCGGCGATCTCGTCCCAGGCGCCTTCTTTCGCCCAGCTTTCGAGAATGATGGCGCGCGCGGCTTCGCCGCCCGCCTTTTCGGCGTGTTCGCGCGCTACGTTCCAGAGACCGTCCCGCAGAGCTTCGCGGGCGATTTCCAGCTCGCCGCCGCGCGCGGCGGTCGCGACGATTGGCGCGGCCAGCAGGCAGACGCGCGCTGCCTGGCGCGCGCATTCGCGCAGGCACGCGTAGTGGAAAACGCCTTTGAAAGCCGCATTGCAATTCATTTTGCCCAGTCTCCGAAAGTTTTCGCCCGTGCGAGAAACATGTATTCCGCAGGTGGACGCCATGCAGGCGTTTACAGGTAGCCCATTCTTGCGAGGAGTTGCTTGTTCTTCATCCAGTCCGGTTCCACGCGAACCCAGAGCTCGAGCGCGACTTTTACGTCGAAAAGCTCTTTCAATTCGCGCTCCGCAGCTTTGCGCGCTTTCTTTATTATCTCCGCGCCGCGCCCGATCACGATTGGCTTTTGGGAAGGGCGGTTGACGAGGATTTCCGCCGCTACGTCCCAGCGCTCCGGCGTTTCGCGAAGCTCCTTCACGTATATCCCCAGCTCGTGCGGGACTTCCTGGTGCAGATGGCGCAGAAACTTCTCGCGTATCGAATCGGCGATCGCCAGGCGCTTCGGGTAGTCGGTCACGATGTCCTCCGGGAACAAGCGCTCGCCTTCGTCGGCCATCTCGAACAGCGCGTCGAGGACTTCCTTCTCGCCGCCTTCGACGGTGGAGACGGCCTTCACCCAGCGCACCGTCTGCGGGCCGTCCTCCCGTCCGGCTTGTGCATCCGCATCTTCCGCTTGCGCCGGCGTCTCGGCTTTCACGCGCTCGAATTCGGCAAGGAATTCGCTTGCGCATGTCGGCTCTTTGTCCGTCTTGTTCAATACGAAGAGCACTCTGCCGGTGTGCTCGCGCACGATGCGCTGCATCCATCCGATGTCTTCGAGCTGCGGCATGACGGAGGCGTCGAAAAGCACGCAGAGGATATCCGCGCCGGCCGCAGAGCGGCGCGCCGTCCTGTTGAGAAGCCTGCCAAGTTCGCCGACGGCCTTGTGCAATCCCGGCGTATCGAGGAGGACGAGCTGTCCGCGCGCGTCCTCCACGATCCCACGGACCATGTTTCGCGTCGTCTGCTCGACCGGGGAGACGATCGAGACCTTCTCGCCGACGAGACGGTTTACGAGCGTGGATTTGCCCGCATTCGTCCTTCCGACAACCGCTACTACAGCGCTTTTCATCGCGTGACGGCCGGTGCGGGGATTTGCCTAGGGAACCGGGAAGCCCAGCGCGAGGGCTTTCGCTTCGCGCTTCACGCGCTCCTGGATGGAAGTGTCGGCGATGTTGTCGAGCACATCGGCGATCCACGTACCGATCTTGATCATCTCCGGCTCTTTCATTCCGCGCGTCGTGACGGATGCGGTGCCCACGCGGATGCCGCTCGTCTTGAAAGGCGATTCGGTGTCGTAGGGGATGGTGTTCTTGTTCACGACGATGCCGGCGGCGTCGAGCGCGGCCGCCGCATCCTTGCCGGTTATCCCTTTCGTCGTCTTCACATCGACGAGGAAGAGGTGGTTGTCCGTGCCTCCGGAGACGATGCGATAGCCGCGATCCTGCACCGTCTTGCAGAGGACCGCGCAGTTCTTCACTACTTGCGCGGCGTAGTCCTTCTTCTCCGGCTGCATCCATTCGCGGAAGCATACCGCCTTTGCGGCGATGATGTTTTCGAGCGGCCCGCCTTGCATGCCGGGGAAGACGGCGGAATCCAGCGCCTTCGCGTACTGCGCCTTGCAGAGGACCATGCCGCCGCGCGGCCCGCCGAGAGTTTTGTGCGTCGTGGTGGTGACGAAATCAGCGTAGGGGACGGGCGAAGGATGCGCGCCGCCCGCGACAAGCCCTGCGATGTGCGCCATGTCGACGACCATCAGGCAGCCGGCCTTGTCGCAGATTTCCCGTATTCTCTTGAAGTCGAGCGTGCGCGGATATGCGGAGGCTCCCGTCAGGAGAATCTTCGGCTTTACTTCGAGCGCCTGCGCTTCGAGGGCGTCGTAGTCGAGCATCTCCGTCTTGCGATCCACGGTGTACGGGACGATGTTGTAGATCTTGCCGGAGAAATTGACCGGGCTGCCGTGCGAAAGGTGCCCGCCCTGATCGAGCGAAAGCGAGAGGATCGTATCGCCCGGCTTGATCGTCGCGAAATACACCGCCATGTTCGCGGCGGAGCCGCAATGCGGCTGGACATTCGCGTGCTCGGCGCCGAAAAGACGGCAGGCGCGCGTGCGCGCGAGCTCCTCGGCCGCGTCCACCGGGAGGCACCCGGAGTACCACCGCTTGCCCGGATAGCCCTCGGCGTACTTGTTCATCAGCACGCTTCCGGCAGCCTCGCGGCACGCGCGGCTCGAAAAATTCTCCGACGCGATTAGGTTGATTTCCGTATCCTCCTGCTCGGTCTGCGCGACGATCGCAGCGAAAATCTCCGGGTCGGCCTTGGCGAGCCCCGATGCGTCGCTCAAGCGGCCTGCGCGCTCGTTGAGCCAGCGCCTCCTGACATGGCGCTCGCTGGCGTCCGCAGGCGTCGCGATGAATGCGGATGCGATTTCCGCCGCGTAGTCCGCGGAGACGGAATTGGCGCCGAGGCAGAGGATGTTGGCATCGTTGTGCTGGCGCGCCATGACGGCGGCGTCAACGGTGGCGCAAAGCGCCGCGCGGACATTCTGGAAGCGGTTGGCCGACATCGACATGCCCACGCCGGACGTGCAAACGAGTATCCCGAAATCGACTTCGCCTTTCGCGACCGCAAGCGCGACGGCTCTGGCGTACTCTGGATAATCGCAGGATTCGCGCGTGTCCGTGCCTGCGTCGATCATCGTCGCCTTGGCTCCGAGCGAACTCAAAAGCACGCACTTCATGGCATACCCGCCGTGGTCTGCACCGATAGCAATCTTCATCTTTTCTCCTTGGAGGATTTACACCCCTATATTATATCATATTTTCCTTGATGCGCGGCGCCGGGCAGTCTCCTCGCGCCCGATTGACGCCACGGCGTACGGAATGCTATAATATGCGCAGACTTGATCCTGCAAACCCTTGTGTATTCCGCAAAAGGCTTGTCGATGCGATGGATTTTGAAGACAGCGAGTTTCTAACGCCCGGCGAAACGTTCGGGAGTTTTGTCGTGGAGCGGCTCCTCGGCAAAGGCGGCATGGGGAGAGTCTATCTCATGACCGAGCGCTCCACTGGCCGGAAATATGCCGTCAAAGTGATGAAGCCGCCGGACGGCCCGACGAGGCATGCATGGAGAAAGCGCTTTGCCAACGAGGCCGCATTCGCGAAGAAGGTGCATCACCGCAATCTCGTCCGCGTGCATGACATAGGCGAAGATCCCGAGACGCAGCTCTGCTATATAATAATGGATTACATGCCTGGCGGGACACTCGCGGATTTGCTCAAGCGGCAAGGCCGCCTTGGGATCGCGGACGCCACGGCCATCGCCATACAGGTTGCAGAGGGACTGGCGGCGGCGCATGACGCCGGAATAATCCATCGCGATGTAAAACCCGACAACGTAATGTTCGATGCCGGCGGCGTCGTGCATGTCGTGGATCTCGGCGTGGCCAAGCCGACGGCGTCGGCAGGCGCCGAAACGATAACGCAGACTGGGATGATCGTCGGCACGCCCGCCTATATGGCGCCGGAGCAGATAATCGATTCCCGCAGGGTGGATGTGCGCTCGGATATCTATTCTCTCGGAATATTGCTTTTCGAGATGCTGACCGGCACGAGGCCGTACGCGAAGCTTTCGATGCTCGAGATGCTCGCCAAGGCGATAGACGGCGAGGCGATCTGCGATGTCCGCCAATATCGCAAAAGCGTGCCTTCCGGACTCGCGCATGCGATAGCGAAGTTCTGCGCGCCGTCATTGGACGAACGCGTGCAGACGGCGCACGAGGCGGCGCGGATGCTCAAAGCGACGCTGGATCGTCCCCGGCGCGCGAAGCGGTTGCAGCAGGCGTTGTGCATAGGCGCGACGGCACTGATCGTCGCAGGCAGCATTGCGACGATCCTCTTTTCGCGCAGCTCTGGGGGCATTGAGGAGGGCGCGCTCCGCGAGGCCGTGGCTGGCGGCAGGACGTGGCGCTATCGCGTCGAGAACGGCGAAGCGGTGCTTAGCTGCGCGGAGAGCGTCGGCGGCACGCTGGCTTGCGTATCCGGTGCGCCTGCGGGAGAGCTAGAGATTCCCGCGAGCCTTGACGGCTTGCGCGTGGCGGCGATAGGCGAACGCGCGTTTTCCGGCTCGTCCGGAGGGGGCGTGTTTTCGCGGGTGTCGATTCCCGAGGGCTTGCGGGAGATTCACGGCTGCGCATTCATAGATTGCTCCGCGCTGGAAGAAGTGAAACTGCCCTCGAGCGTGCGGAAGGTCGGCGCGCGCGCATTCGCTGCATGCCTATCGCTGCGGCGCTTCAATGCCGCGATGTGCGAAAGCATCGACGGCTCCGCTTTCATAGATTGCCCGCAGCTTGCCGAAATCCAAGTCGATGACGCCAACAGTGCGTTTGCGGCGCGCGATGGCGCGCTCTATACTAAAGATTGCAGCAAGCTTGTCGCATTCCCGAAGACGCGCGAGGCGGGCGGCTTGCGCTTCGCGCGATCGCTCGAGCGAATCGGCGCTTCGGCATTCGCGTCATGTTGCTTCGAGGCGTTGCGGCTGCCTGCAGGCGTGGCGGCGATCGAGAAAGGTGCGTTCCGCAACTGCCGGCGTCTTGCATTGCTTGAACTTCCCGACGGAGTGAGAGAGTTGCAAGATGATATTTTCGATGGCTGCGAAAGCCTCGTCAAGCTCGTCTTCGACGGCGATGCACCCGCGGATGCCGCCCCTGGCGTCTTCAACGGCGCCCCCGAGACGCTGGTTATCGAGGTCGGGGAAAATGCAAAGGGCTGGGGCGGCGGGCAGGCGTTTTCGCAATTCTGGCCGGCGGATGGATATAGCGACGGTCAAAGCGGGGCGCACGCGCCGGCGGGGCGCAGAGTGCGCCGCACCGGCGAAAAGAAAGACTCCGGAGATGTGCGCGCGGCGCGCGGCGGCGCGATCCCCGCGCCTGTGCGCCTCGAGGCTGAAGGCCGCGTCTGGATGTGCCGTGAAGCGCGCGCTGGGGAGCGCGACAGGCTGGTGCTGATGGATGTCGAGCCTGCGCCGGCCGATGGATTTGCCATTCCCGCTGCGATAGGCGGAAGGCGGATCGAGGTCGTGGAGGGCGCGCTTTTCGCGCGTTGCGCAAGAGTGACGCGATTGTCGCTTGGCGAAGGAATAGCGGCGATCCATGGCGCGGCGGCGTTCGGGGCCTGCAAGGAACTTGAGACGGTCGAGCTGCCGGCCAGCATGAGAAAGTTGGGCGAGCGCGCTTTCGCGGGATGCGAAAAGCTCAAAGAGATTCGCGTAGCCGGCGGAAGCGGGGCTTTCAAATCTTTCGGAGGATTGTTGTACAGCGGCGATGGCACGCGCCTCGTGGCATGCCCTGCCTCGCGCGACGAAATCACTCTCGAAAAAGGAGTCGCGAAAATCGAGCCTGGCGCGTTTGCCGGTTGCCGCTGCCGGAGCATTTCTTTCGGTGAAGGCGTCTGCGACGTAGGCGCGGGGGCGTTCGAGGACTGCCGCTTGCTTCGCCGGCTAGAGTTTCCCGCGGTGCTGCGAAGTCTGGGCGAGCGGGCTTTCAAGGGTTGCACGGCGCTGGAAACAATTCGCTTCAACGGCGATGCGCCCGAATGCGGCCCCGAGGTTCTGGCGGGATGCGCGAGCACGGTAATCGTCGAAGTTATGCCTGGTTCGAAAGGCTGGATGGGCGCGGCGATCCACCGCGGAGACGCAGCGCGAATCGCGCTTCCCGATTACTGGCCGGAGAATGCAGGAGAACATTCGCGCGAAATCCGCTTGGTTGGCGAGAGCGCGGAAAACGCAGCGCTTCGCCGCGGCACGGCGTTTCTCAGAAGCGGCATGCAGCGCGGCGTCCGCGAGGCATACGACGGCATGTCCGCGTGGTTTTACAAGCCGCAGGAAGCGAAAGCCTCCGGGCCGGCGTGTTCGCTGGAGTCGCCGGATGGCGCGCATCCATGCGTGTGGCCGCGCAGCGTGGGCCGCATTGCGCTTCCCGTGGAGCTGGAAGGGCGGAAGGTGCGCGCAATCGGCGCGCGCGCGTTTGCGGACTGTCGCTCGCTCACGAATGTAGCGTTTCCCGAAGGGCTGGAGGAGATTCGCGCGCCTGGCGCGTTTCGCGATTGCACAAGTCTCGCGGAAATCGCCTTTCCCATATCACTGAAGAAGGTCGAGGGGGATGCCTTCATGGGTTGCAGGACGCTTGCGAAAGTCGATATCGCGCTTTGCGCTTCGCTCTCCGGAGCGGCCTTTCGCGGATGCGGCGCGCTCGCTGCGTTCGCCGTGGCGCCGCAGAATGCTGCGTATGAAATTCGCGAAGGCGCGCTTTGCGCCGCCGGCGGCAAGACGGTCATCGCGTTCCCGCGCACGGAGCGCGCAGCGCGAATCCCCGCCGACGCCGCCGTCATCGGCGAGTATGCGGCGTCGCACGCATCGTTTTCCGGAAGGCTCGCGGTGCCTGCCGGCGTGGCGGACATCCAACGCGGCGCTTTCGAGGCCTGCACTGCGCTTGGCGGCGTGGAGTTCTTCGCGAAGACTCTGAAGCTCGGCGCGGCGGTCTTCGCCGGCTGCGAGAATCTCCAATACGCAGTCTTCCACGGCGATGCGCCGGTCGCCGCCGCCGATGTTTTCGCCGGCACGCCGCCTGGACTCGTCGTTTACGTTCCGCGCGATTCGAGAGGCTGGACGAAGCCAGGCTCCAGACGTCTCCCGGCGCGTTGGCCTGCGGGCGCAGGCGAAAATGCACGAGAAATCCGCTTCGCAGGCGAGAGCGCCGATGAAGCGCGTGCGCGCAGACTGGCCGACGATGCCGCGCGCAGCGATGAAGCGCGCATCAGGACGTTCGCGACCGGCAGGCGGACTTGGTTCTATTCGCTCGACGAGGGCAACGCCGTCCTCGGCGCAGGCGGAACGCAGCCGTGCGTCTCGCCTGCTCCCAGCGGGCGGCTTGCAATACCTTCGGAAATCGACGGGCATACCGTCGTGGCGCTGGGCGATGGGGCTTTCGCAGGGTGCGGAAATCTCTCGGTGGTCGGCCTGCCCGCGACGCTGGAGAGAATCGGCGCGCGCGCATTTTCCGGCTGCCATTCGCTTCGCGCCGTCGAACTGCCGCCTGCATGCAAAAGCATCGGCGAGCGCGCGTTCGCCGAATGCGGCAAATTGAAGAAGGTGCGGCTGTCGATGTGCGAAGAGCTTGCGGGCGAGGCGGTCTTCGCCTATTGCCCGGCGCTTCGCGAGTTCAGCGTCGCGCGCGGCAATCCATCGTTCACAATTCTCGACGGCTCGCTGTATTCGCGCGACGCGAAATGCCTTATAGCCGCGGCCGTGCCGAAAGACGGCCGCTTCCGCGTGCGGCCGGGCGTGACGGAAATTGCGCCGTATGCGTTTTGCGGTTCCGGCGTCGTCGATGTCAAGCTTGCAAAGAGCGTCGAGAAGATAGGCGAGAATGCTTTCAAAGATGCCCGGAGCCTGCGCAGGATTCCGCAAATCGGCGAGTGAACTATCCGCGGGGCAAATATGGTATAATACACGCCAAAACCCCAAGGAGGAGCGATGGCACTTAATATTGTGGAGAAGATCGACGGCCGCGTCGCCGTCAAAAACGTCCTGATGAGCGTGAGCGACAAGACGGGACTCGATGAATTCGTTGAAGGACTCGTCGCCGCGTGCCCCGGAGTGAAGATTTATTCGACCGGCGGCACGTATGCGAAAGTCGCGGAAATCCTCGGCGACCGCGCCAAGGATATCCTCGTCGCGGTGAGCGACTACACAGGCCAGCCGGAGATGCAGGGCGGGCTGGTCAAGACGCTCGATTTCAAAATCTATCTTGGCCTTCTCAGCGAGACCTACAACGATGCCCACCAGGCCGATCTCGCCAGACTCTCGGCAAAGCCGATCGATATGGTCGTCGTCAATCTCTATCCATTCCAGGCCACGGTGGCCAAGCCGGGCGTGACGCCGGAAATGGCGCGCACGAATATCGATATCGGCGGCCCTTGCATGGTTCGCGCATCTGCGAAGAACTACCTTCGCGTCGCTTCCGTGACGGATCCGCTGGACTACGCCAGCATCGCCCGCGAGCTGGCGATGAATGGCGGCACGATCGGTCTCGATACGCGCTTCAAGCTGATGAAGAAGGCGTTTGCGCATACTGCGCAGTACGACGCGGCTATCGCGGAATTCTTCACCTCCCGCCCCTGGGACGAGGTCAAGAATACCTATAGCATCCAGTAGCGCGGCGATGCCGTCCGCATCTTCCATGGATTTCGCAACCGGGCAAGATTGATGAACAAGCGCGCAAAGCACATTCTCCGGCGGCCGTTTGAATGGCTGGGAATAGCGTTGGCGCTCGCGATCATCGCCTTTCTGCCGCGCCGCGCGATGCTGGCAGTGGCGGATTTCGCGTCTGCGATCATGTACGCGTTTGATGCGAAAGGGCGCAAGCACGCAATCGTCAATCTCAAGATAATCAAGCCTTCGCTTTTCAACGGCCGGGGCGAAGGGATTCCGCGCGCGGCGAAGTCGATCGTCCGCCGCAGCTACCGGAACATGGCGCGCGCCGTCGCGCATGCTTTCTGGACGATGCGGAGCGCGAAGCGCCGCGTCGCGGAAGCCGGCGAGATGTCCGCCCGCGGCAAGGCGTTTCTCGCTGCGCACCATCCGGCGATCACCGTCTCCGCGCATCTCGGCTGTTGGGAAATCCTTTCGCAACTCGCATTCCTCGAAGGCCATGTGATGATGTCCGTCGCCAAGGACATAGGCTCGGAGAGGATGACGAAGCTGCTGATGCGCGCGCGCAAATCGATCGGCCAGGAAATAGTGCGCGCGGATGGCGCGTTCCGTCCGCTGATGAAGGGCCTGAAGGAAGGCAAGTCGCTCGGACTGCTCGTCGATCAGCCCGTGCGCCCCGAAGACGGCGGTATGTGGGTGCGGTTTTTCGGCCGCCCGTATCCCGTGTCGGTGGCGCCGGCGTTTTTCGCCGCGAAAGGGAAGGCGGCGATCGGCGTGGCGTGGTCGCGGCCGCTCAGGGACGGGCGCTACCGCTGCGAAGTCCTTGCGGAAATCGCCCCCGGCGAGGCGCGCGACATTTGGCAGACTACGCAGCGCATCCTCGAGATTCTAGAGAGGGTCATCGCGCGCCATCCATCTTGCTGGGTGCTGAATTACAATGCGTTCCGCAAGCATATCAAGCCTGCGGAATTGGAGAAACTCTGCGCCAACGAAAGCAAAGCGCGCAATGCGCAAGGCGGGCGGCAGCGCGCGGATTTCGGCGACGGATCGAGATGAAAGTCATGCAGCTAGTGCCTGCGATGGAGCAGGGGGGCGTCGAGCGCGGCGTCGTCGAGATGAACAGAGCGTTCGCCGCCGCCGGCTGGCGCAATGTCGTCGTCTCCGCCGGCGGGAGGCTGGCGCAGCGCATCGTTGACGATGGCCAGCGCCATGTCGAGCTTGATGTGAAGAGCAAGAATCCTCTCACGTATTTTTCGCGCGTCCGCGCGCTCGCCAAGCTCGTCGCGGCCGAGCGTCCGGATGTCGTGTGCGCCCATTCCCGCGTCCCGGCGTGGTTGTATGCGGGCGTTCTTGCGCGCCGGCGCGCGCCGCGGATTCCGTGGATCACATTCGCTCATGGGGCCAATTCCATTTCGGCGTATTCGCGGATAATGACGCGCGGCGATTTGACGGTCACGCCCAGCCGGTATATTACCGACTACCTGATCGATGCGTACGGCATAGCCGAAGACAGGATTCGCACGATCCCGCGCGCAATCGACCGCGAGCGCTTCGACCCCGCGCGTCTCGATGCCGCGTTCATCGCCGCGAAGCGCGAAGAGTGGAAAACCGCCTCGCGCAAAGTCGTCATGGGTGTCGGCAGGATAACGCAGCTCAAGGGCTATGACGTGCTCATGCGCGCCGTGGCGCTCCTGCCGGAGAATTTCATGCTCGTGATCGTTGGCGAAGCCGAGGAATTGCGCAGCGGCGTGGAAGACGGGTTGCGCGCGCTCGCGGCGGAGCTTTCGCTCGGCGGGCGCGTTGTATTCGCCGGCAATCAGCAGAAGATAGCCGAATGCCTCGCGATCGCCGATGTCGTCGTCTCATCGAACATCCGCAAGCCAGAGGCCTTCGGGCGCTCCATGGCCGAAGCGCTCGCGATGGACAGACCCGTCGTGGCCAAGGCTTTCGGCGGCGCGCTCGATATTATAGAGCCTGGCGTCAATGGCGAGTTCGCGGACGGGGATTCTCCGGAGGATTTCGAGCGGGCGATCGAAGCGGCCGCGACAGCAGGCTACCGCGGAATGCGCGAGGCGGCGCTGGAGAAATTTTCGTTCGAGCGCATGGTCGCCTCGTCGTTGGCGGTGTACCGCGAACTGGCCGGCGGCGATGCCGGAAATGCGACAATCGCAAATCCCGGCTGAATGGAAAAGCGCATGCGCCGGGTGCGTGGAAATATGCTATAATATGAGGCTGTTTTCGATGAGAAAGGAAATTGGAAGATGAAACTGGAAGATTTGTCTGGCAAGACGGTCGGCGTCTGCGTAAGCGGAGGCTTGGATTCAAAGACGATTTGCTGTGTTTTGCAGGATGCCGGCGTGAAAGTCAAGGCGTTTTCTGCGAACGTCGGCCAGCCTGACGAAGTCGATATCAACGACATCAAGAAGAAGATGGCGCCTACCGGCGTCGATACCGTCATTGTCGATGTGACAAAGGAAATGGCGGAGATTTGCTTCGAGACGGTGAAGTGCCAGGCGATGTACGACGGTGGCTACTGGAATTCCACCGGTATCGCGCGCGCCGTCACTGTGAAGGCGCTGCTGCCGGCGATGAAGGCGGCGGGATGCGTGGCGCTCGTGCATGGCGCGACAGGCCGCGGCAACGACCAGATGCGTTTCGAGCGCTATACGAACGTGCTCGATCCCGACTTCGGGGTGTATGCGCCGTGGCGCGACGCCGAGCTTCTGAAGCGTTTCCCCGGGCGCACTCAGATGGTGGATTTCCTCGCGCAGCGCGGCATCGTCGCGTTTGCCGGCACGAAGAAGAAATATTCGACCGACGCCAATCTCGCAGGCCTTTCCCATGAAGCCGAAGATCTCGAATCGATGGAGACGTCGATGAGGATCGTCAAGCCTACGATGGGCGTGTGGCCGGAGCAGGCGCCTGACGCCGTCGAGAAGATCATCCTCAAGTTCGAGAAGGGCAGATGCGTGGCGATCAACGGCAAGGCGCTCTCGCCCTACGAAGTCATGCTGGAAGCGAACAAGATCGGCGGGCGCAACGGGATCGGCATGAAGCATGCGCTTGAAAACCGCATCATCGGCACAAAGTCGCGCGGCGTTTACGAAGCGCCGGGAATGGAAGTGCTATCCTGGGGTTTGAAGTACATCTACGAAGGCATCATGGATCGCCGCTCCACGCTCCTGTTCCAGCAGCTCTCTAAGCTCGTGGCCGACCAGATCTACGATGGCCGCTGGTTCGATCCCGCCACGCAGGCGGCACGCGCCGCGATCCAGGTCTGGGCGGACAAGGCAACTGCCGAAGTCACGCTCGGCCTCTACAAGGGCAATATCTTCTTCGAGAGCCTCAAGGGCCTGAAAGCGACAATCTACAACGAGGCGGATTCTTCCATGGAGGCTTCCGACGGACTCAATCCGCACTCCTCGCAAGGCTTTGCGGAAATACAGTCTGTCGAAGCGAAGATGCTCGCGAAGGCTGGTCAGATCAAGGGTTGAGCCGCCGTTCCGGCGGCGCGGCGCGTCTTCCCCTCCGCAGGACGGCGCGCCACGCCATCGAATCCCGGTGCGCGGATGCGAGAGGTTGGTTTTTGAAAGCGATGCGATTTTGGCGCAGGAAGAAAATGGAAGAAGAAAAGATTAAAGACGCAGCGGCGGAGAATGCCGGCGAGGCGGCTCCTGCCGCAGGCGAAGCTCCAGGAAATCCCCCCGGGGAAGCGAAGACAGCCGAATCCGGCGGCGAAGCGGCGGCGGAAAATGATGCCGCCGGCACCGGCCAGGAGCAGGGAACGAACGCCGCCGCCAAGCGGCAAAAGCCGGAGCAGGCCGCAGCCGAAGCGCCGGCCGCGCCCGATTGGAAAGACTTGTACGCGCGGCTCATGGCGGACTTCGACAATTTCAAGAAACGCACGGCACGCGACCGCGAAGAGACGTATCGTTTCGCCGAGGCGGATATCATCGGCGATATTCTCCCTTCCGTCGATAATCTTGCACTCGCTCTCGACAAGGCCGGGAACAAGGAAGATCCGTTTGTGAAGGGCGTGCAGCTGGTTTACGATACGCTTCTCAAGTCTCTCAAGGATCATGGCGCGGAGCCGTTTGATTCCGTAGGTCTCGAACTCGATACCGGGAAGATGGAGGCGATCGCCACGCTGCCCTCGGATACTGTTGCCGAGGGCAAAGTGTCGATAGAGTCGAAGAAAGGCTGGATGCTGAAGGACAAGGTCCTGCGCGCCGCGCAGGTCGTCGTCTCTTCCGGCAAGCAGGCGTAGAAACAATAGGACGCGCGCGCTTTGGCGCGTCGCAAAGAAGATGGCAGAAAAGCGAGATTATTACGAGGTCCTGGGCGTGGCGAAGACGGCCACGGCGGATGAAATCAAGTCCGCCTACCGCAAACTCGCCATGAAGTACCATCCAGACCGCAACCCCGGCGACAAGGTCGCCGAGGAGAAGTTCAAGGAAGCCGCGGAAGCCTACGACGTCCTTCACGATGCCGAGAAACGCCAGCGCTACGATCAATTCGGCCATAAAGCTTTCGAGGGCGGCGCAGGCGGCGGATATGGCGCAGGCGGCATGAGCATGGACGACATCTTCTCCATGTTCGGCGATTTGTTCGGCGGCAGGGGCGGCGGCGGTTTTGAAGATTTCTTCGGCGGCGGGCGCGCGAATCGTCGCGAAGATCCCAACGCTCCGCAGCGCGGCGACGACATGACTTTCCGCCTCGATATCGATTTCGACGAGGCGGTCTTCGGCTCCGAACGCACGATTGACATTACTTTGCCGGCGCAGTGTGATGAATGCGGCGGCACGGGCGCTGCGAAAGGATCGCGCCGCACCACATGCCCCACCTGCCATGGCACGGGAGCGGTGATTTCCGGCGGCGGCTTTTTCCAGATTCGCCAGTCTTGCCCGCGGTGCGGTGGCGAAGGTACGATCATTGAAAAGCCGTGCAGGAAATGCCGCGGCACGGGGCATGTCACCAAGCCCCAGCATATCGCGCTCAAGATTCCGCAAGGCGTCGATTCCGGTTCGCGTCTTCGCTTGACAGGCAAAGGCGGCGGCGGAGTGCGCGGCGGCGAACCCGGCGACCTCTATGTCTTGATCGGCGTTCGCGAGAGCGAGATATTCAATCGCCAGGGACTGGATCTCGGTGTCGATGTGCCCGTCTCGCCGATAACCGCGGCGCTCGGCGGCACGGTCGATGTCCCTACGCCGGACGGCATGGCGCAGTTGAAGCTTCCCGCAGGCACGCCGAACGGCAAGGTCTTCCGGCTGCGCGGCAAGGGCGTGAAGTCTTTCCGCGGCGGCGTCGGCGATCTGGCCGCGCGCATCGTTTTCGAGGTGCCCGTCTCTCTTGGCAAGCATCAGCGCGAGCTTCTCGAGCAGTTCCAGGCGAGCGTGGATTCGGCCTCATTCCCGCAAGCGCAGGATTTTGCGCGCAGGGCGCGCACGTTTTTCGCTCACAAGGAAAAGCTTGAAGCGAAGAAAGGGTAGGAGGGAATCAGAATTTGTCCGACGCACCCGTGGTGAAATGGCAGACACGCCGGATTTAGGTTCCGGTGCCGCGAGGCGTGAGGGTTCGAGTCCCTCCGGGTGCACCAATCGATGACTGCGACGAATGCGCGTGCGAAGATTTGCCGTCTGCCGAATCCATGCACGCGCTTCAGGCGGCGGCGCGATGGCGCGCTTTCCCCCCAGTCTCCACAGCGAATCGAAAACCGGCAGGGTAAAATGGAAAAGGCGATAATTACAGTAGTGGGCAAGGATGCAGTTGGCATTCTCGCGAAAACCTGCACGTATCTCGCGGAGGAGAGGATCAATATTCTCGACATCTCCCAGACGGTCGTGCAGGATTATTTCAACATGATGATGATCGTGGATCTGGCGAAGTCGGCCGTCCCGTTCGCAAAGATAGCGCAGGATCTCTCTCGCCTTGCAGGCAGGCTCGGCATGGAAATCCGGATTCAGAAGTCTGAAATCTTCGAGAAGATGCATCGCGTATGATTACGATCGGCGAGGTTCTGGAAACGAACAAGATGATTCTCGAAGAGAATCTCGATGTTCGCACTATCACGATGGGCATAAGCCTCCTCGATTGTGCGCGCGGCACGGTCGCCGAGACTTGCGAAATGATCTACGCAAAGCTCATGCGCCTTGCGGAAAATCTCGTGAAAACCGGCGATGATATCGGCAGCGAGTTCGGCGTCCCCGTCATCAACAAGCGGATATCCGTCACGCCGATCGCCATCGTCGGCGCGGGCTGCTGCAAGAAGCCGGCGGATTTCGTGCGCATAGCGAAGACGCTGGACAAGGCGGCGAAGAAGCTTGGCGTCAATTTCATCGGCGGATATTCCGCGATCGTCTCGAAGGGGATGACGAAGGCAGACGCCTTGCTCATTCGCTCCATTCCCGAAGCGCTCGCCGCCACGGAACACATTTGCTCTTCCGTCGTCGTCGGCTCCACAAAGACCGGCATCGACATGGACGCCGTGAGAATGATGGGCGAAATCGTCAAGGCGACGGCTGAGCGCACGGCCGCGAAGGATTCGCTGGGCTGCGCCAAGCTCGTCGTCCTCTGCAATGCGCCGGACGACAATCCATTCATGGCCGGCGCGTTCCACGGCGTCAGCGAAGCGGATGCCATAATCAACGTTGGAGTATCCGGCCCCGGAGTGGTCAACCACGTTCTGAAGTCGATCCGCGGCGCAGACTTCGAGACGCTGTGCGAGACGATAAAGAGAACGGCGTTCAAGATTACGCGCGTCGGCCAGCTCGTCGCGCAGGAAGCCGCCAAGCGTCTTGGAGTGCCGTTTGGCATAATCGATCTTTCGCTCGCGCCTACGCCCGCAGTCGGCGATTCCGTTGCCGATATTCTCCGCGAGATCGGCCTCGAGCATCCCGGCGCGCCGGGCACGACCGCCGCGCTCGCGCTCCTCAATGACCAGGTGAAGAAGGGCGGCGTCATGGCGACGAGCTATGTCGGCGGGCTTTCCGGCGCTTTCATACCCGTCAGCGAAGACCAGGGAATGATAGATGCAGTGGACGCCGGCGCGTTGACGATCGAGAAGCTGGAAGCGATGACGTGCGTATGTTCCGTCGGACTCGACATGATCGCCATACCCGGCGACACCCCCGCATCGGCGATTTCCGGGATCATTGCCGACGAAGCGGCGATAGGCATGGTGAATCAGAAGACGACGGCCGTGCGCGTTATTCCCGTCATCGGGAAAACAGTCGGCGACACGGTGGAATTCGGCGGCCTGCTTGGCCATGCGCCGGTAATGGCCGTGAACAAGTTTTCTTGCGAGGCTTTCGTGTCGCGGCGAGGCCGCATTCCCGCTCCAATTCACTCCTTCAAGAATTGATTGCGCGATGAAGCCTACGTTTGCAGTTCTCGCGATCTCCGCGCTTGTGGCGTCAGCCGCTTTCCCTTCCACGCCAGAATACGGCGGCGCGGATTTCTTCGCGCTTGATCGCTGGTTCTGCGGCGCGGCCGGTTCGCTCGCGCTTCCGCAAGGCGGCGCGGAGCCGCGGCGCGCCGGCGGCGGTGCCGTTCGCGCAGGCTACTATCTGAACGAGTTCTGGGCGTTGGAGGCGGAAGGCTCGCTTCTGGAAAACCAGCAGGTTCTCGGGGGCGATGTCCTCTGGCACTGGTGGGGCTACGAGAGGCTGGATCCTTTCTTTACGTTCGGCGCGCGCTGCTGGATCGGCGCGGATTCCGGCCCGTCAGGCGGTTTGGGGACTTTCTACCATCTCGACGATCACTGGTCGCTTAGATTCGATGTGCATTCGACGCTTGGCGTCGAATCCGGCGCTTCGATGATATACCAGTTCTCTTTCGGCGTCCAGCGCAGTTGGTGAGTCTATCGAGGGAGCGTTGTTTCACATGAAAGCTCTGGAAGAAATTCTTGATGAAGTACGCGGGAAAATCGCGGCTGCGGCGCATCGCGCCGGACGCGATCCTTCCGAAATCGAAATCATCGCCGTGACGAAGACGCATGGCGAGGATGTCGTGCGCGAAGCTCGCGATGCCGGCCTTTCGATCGTCGGCGAAAACAAAGTCCAGGAAGCGATGTGGAAGAAGGCGCAGTCTCCCGGCGGCATCGAATGGCATCTGATAGGCCATTTGCAGAGCAACAAAGTGCGGCATGCCCTCGAGACTTTCGACTTCATCCATTCGGTCGATTCCATCAAGCTCGCCGATCGCATTCAGTCCGTCGCCGAGGCGATGGGTGCGCGCGTCCGCATTCTCCTCGAAGTCAATGTCTCCGGCGAAAAATCGAAGAGCGGGATGGCGCCCGGCGCGGTTGGCGCCGCGATCCGCCATATCACGGAGCGATGCCCGCGCATTACTCTCGAAGGCTTTATGACGATGGCGCCTTTTTCGGAGAATCCCGAAGATGCGCGCCCGTATTTCCGCGCCCTTCGCGAATTGCGCGATGCGATGGAGCGCGAATTCGGCGCGCACTTCCCGCGCCTTTCCATGGGCATGAGCGGCGACTACGAAACAGCGGTCGAAGAGGGCGCAACGTGGGTACGTTTGGGCACCGTCCTTTTCGGCGAGAGGCCGCGCATCAAAACCGTGCGCGCCCAAGCCGATGACGATCCAATCGGCGGCGGGCTGGATTCATATTCCGGCGCCGGCCCGACAGTGCGCATCCTCGATTGACCCTAAACCGAAGGCTCTCCCGATGTCTTGCGGGCGCGGGGAGGAGCGGTAAAACCTCGAAGGTGTCGCCTTTTCAAGTGATACCTATCGCCCTTGCAAGTGATACCTATCGCCCCTGCAAGTGATACCTATCGCCTCATCAAGCGATACCTATCGCCTCATCAAGCGATAGGTATCGCTTCGTCGAGCGATAGGTATCGGTCAGGGAGGGGATAGGTATCGGTTTAATGGGCGACGCCTGTCACGACGCCGCCGGTACCTGCCGTTTTAATGATTCTTTCTGGCTGTTATGTCTAAAAATCAGCGGGAAGGAGCTGCACTTTTCCCCCTTTAGACGCGCAAGGCGAGCGGCCGTGCCGAGACAAGTCAAAAAACGGGCAAACTCTAGTATTTTCCCCCATGGAAGGGGGAACGCTGGTTATGGTATAATACGCATTGATGCCAAAGTATGCGTTTCATAAGGAGAAATAAAGGAAGTGTCTTCCGAAATGTTGCGACACTACATATCGTGCGAAACCCAAATAATACACATTTTGAAATACTCCACAAAAAATGAAAATACTTTTTGTTTGCCACGGGAACATATGCCGCTCGCCGATGGCCGAGTTTGTCTGCCGGCATATTCTCGCCCGCGAAGGCGTGGATGATGTGCAGGTGGAATCGGCCGCCTTGCACAATGATGAAATCGGCAATGACACCGACTCGCGGACATTGCGCATATTGCGTCGCGAGGGCATTCCTTTCTCGCCGCGCAGAGCATGGCGTCTCACAAGGGCAAAGGCTCTTGATTACGATTTGATTGTCGGCATGGACGGCGAGAATATGCGCGACCTGCGAAATATTTTGAGCGAGGCCGATCCGCCGCGCGTCTGCACGATGCTGTCGTTTCTCGGTCGTCCCGGGGAGTCTGTCGCCGATCCTTGGTACACCGGCGATTTCGAACTGACGTACAGGCAGATCGCCGCTGCATGCGAGGCGCTCGTCCGCCAACTCTGCGCCAAGCCATAAGCCGTTCGCACTCCGAACGGCGTTTGCGTCTGCAAAGGCAAGGCTTCCCATCCGCGCATGGATAAGCCATTGTCAAAGCCAGTTGCCTTCAGAAGCCCCGGCAAGGCGCTGCGCGATGTTACGGCTGCTTTATTTTCATCGTGTAGCCGTTGAATTCGTGGGTGTTGTAGAGCGGGGCGGAATCATCCACGCCCAATCCCATTGCCTTGCGAATCTTCAAGAAATCCTTGACGCCTTTCTCGCCGACTTGCTGAACGCGAGCGCCATGCCCGGAGGCAAGCAGCAAAACCTGACAATAGGCGTCTGCATTCTCCGCGAACCATTCCGCTTCTTCGATATCGCGACCGCCGCAGACAATGCCATGATTCTCCATAAAGACTACATTTCCCTTTTTCGCGGCTTCTGCGACGCTTTCGGCCACTTCATCCGTGCCAGGCGTCGCGTACGGCGCGATCGGAATCTGGTTCAGGAAGATATCCGCTTCGGGATTGATGCCGTTGGGCGGCACGATGCCGGCGAAGACGAACGCATTGCAATGCGGCGGGTGGCAGTGCATGCAGGCGTTCATCCCAGTGGCTTTCATCATCGCAATATGGACTTTGACTTCGCTTGTGCGCGGGCGGTAGCCGCAGAGTTGTCCGGCGTTGAAATCGACTAGGCATATATCTTCCGGCTTCATGAAGCCCTTGCAGCAAAGCGTCGGCGAGCAGAGAACGAGATCTTCGCCGACGCGCACGGATAGATTTCCGCCATTGCCGTCGGTGTAGCCCTTGTTGTATATGCGCCGCCCCATCTCGCATATCTGTTCTTTGACTTTGGCGATTTCGGGAGAGGCAAAAAATGCGTCAAGCTCTTCGCGCGTCTTGGGTTGCGGGCCGTTTTTCCAATCGTAGGCGCGATCGACGAGCGGCGGGTTGATGTAAAGTGTGCTGTCCATGGAAGTATTATATCATATTTATGCGCGGTCATGCCGTGCGAGTTGGTGTGTGCGACCTATTGGCGAGATTCGGCCGGCCATGATGCCGGTGAAGCACGAAGAGGCATAGTGCCGGCAGGCGATCAGTCGTTCTTGCCGCCGGCAAGGATGACGAGGGAATCCTTGTCGGCATTATGGAGTTTGTACGAGACAAGACGCCCGCCTGCCCATTTCAAATCTACGGCGCCGCCGCCGCGAATTCGCAATCCTCTGACCTCGCCATCCGGCCAAACCGATGGAAGGGCGGGGAGCAGGCGGACGATGGTTTTGCCTTCCGGCGTCCTTTCATGACTCTGCACAAGCATTTCGCATACGGCGGCTGTCATGCCGAGATTTCCGTCGATCTGGAATGGCGGGTGCGTGGCCAGAAGGTTTGGAAGGGTGTTGAAGCGCAGCAGCCCCTCGAGCATTGCGGCGGCACGGTCGGCATCTCCCAGACGCGCCCATATCGCCGCGCGCCACGGCCAAGTCCACGAGCGGCGGGAATCTTTCTGTGTCGTCCGGCCTACCGAGAGGGATATGGCGGCGGCCTTTGCCAATTCCGGCGTGGCGGATTTGGAAATTGTCGAGCCGGGATAGACGGCGAAGAGGTGGGAAGTGTGGCGGTGGTTGTCGTGTTTGACATCGATATCCTCCTGCCACTCCTGAAGCTGGCCCCACGAGCCTATCTTGTCTCCGCCAAGACGCGAAAGGATTTTTCGGGCATTCTCGGCGATCGAAGGCTTGGCTTTGACAAGCGCGGCGGCTTGCGCGACGCATTGGAGAAGCTCGCGCATCATTTGCTGGTCGTGCATCACGCCATCGGCTACCGGGCCGTGTTCCGGACTCCAGCCGTCTTTGACGAGCAGAGTGCCTTCCGGGCCTTCTACGAGATGGGTGGAGATGAACGTATAGCTGTTCAGCAGCAGCGGCCACGCCGTCTCGCGCAAGAATTTGTCGTCGCGCGTGAACAGGAAGTGGTCCCACGCCATGATCGCCATCCATGGCGCGCCGGCGAAATTCCATTTCCATCCGCCTCCGCCGAAAGCGTTCAGCGAGGTCCTATAGGCGACGCCATTGGAGCCGGGAAATGCGAGCGCGGTTTCTTTCGCGGCCGTTCTCCCTGCGGCGACGAGCCAGCGCGCGAGTGGTTGCCAAGTCGCGGAGATATTGGCGGTATCCGCCGCCCAGTAGTTCATCTGGAGATTGATATTGGTGTGGTAGTCCGAATGCCACGAGGGGTTGTTCTCCGCATTCCACAGTCCTTGAAGATTTGCGGGAAGGGCAGAAGGGCCGCGAGATGATGAAAGCAGCAAGTATCGCCCGAGATTTACTTGCGTTTCGATGAGGTCGGCAAATGCCGCGGCGAGCGGTGGATACTCGGGCTGCTCGCGGCCGGCGCGAACGTAATCAAGGCGCGCCCGCGTCGGCAGCGCGTCCCATGCCGGGGAGCGCGGCTTCGCGAGATTGATCGCGAATTTGCCGCTGGCGGATTTCCACTCTGCGGCGTGGCGGGCTTTCAGACGCTCGAAATCGCCTTTGAAAGGCTCGGCGTATTGCGGGCAAGGCAAGCCGAGGCCGAAATCTTCGCGCGTGAGATCGTAGGCGGTCTTTGCGCGCAGCCAGACGACGAGATTAGTGCCGCCGTTCATCTGCCAATCTACGCGCGCGGCGTACGCGAGCGCATTGGAGAGAGTGCCGGCGAAGCCGAGGGAATTGGCGCCGAGCCGAGAGGGCGTCTCGGAATGCGCGCCCGTCAAAGAGATGCGTGCATCGAAAGGCGCAGAGGAAACGAAGCGCAAGGCAATGACATCGTCGGCGGCGCTCGCGAAAGCTTCGCGAAGGATGAAGCTGCCGTCGGCGCGCCTGATTTCGACGCGATGGATTGCGTTTGCGAGATCGAGTATGCGCGAATAGCCAGAGATGGCAGGTGCGGCGCCCGAGCGATCAATCAGCTCTATCGCCAGTTCGCCGAAGTTCTGATAATCGCCTACGGTACGGTCGGTGGCGGCGCTTTTTTTGTCGCCTGAGGTTCCCGAGAAATTGAAGTCGCCCGTCCAGAGGGAATCGCAGTTGAATTGCACCGACTCTTTGTGCACTCCGCCGGTGAGCATCGCGCCGATTCTGCCATTGCCTATCGGATAGCGTTGCGATTGCCAGAATTCCGGCGCTTCTTGCGCGGGGCGATCGTCGAAAATGATTTCGCCGGAAAAGCAGCTTCCGGGGATGGCGAAAGCAGTCAGAAAAGCGATTGCGGGGAGTCCGGGTGTTTTCATCTGTCGTCGGTTTTGTTGGCTTATTCTATATTTTGCGAGGCGGTATGCCGTGGTGTTTTTCCGAAGGGGCCGTGCGTCTGCGGGCGGCGAAGAAATCTGCGATTCGATGCACTCCGGCGGCGTCTTCGCCGTGCGGATGGTGGCCGCGGTTTTCGTGCACTGTGAGATAGAGCTTACCGCCAGCGGCGGCGAAGCGTTGCGCGAAGGGTTCCGCATTGCATTGTGGAGGAACGACTTCGTCTTTGCCGCCGTAGATGAGTTTGACAGGAATGCCGGCTTCGGCGAGTTTTTCCGCCATGTTGAGAGGCATGCGAGGATCGTTCGACCAAATGCCATCAGGCGGCACTGAGTCTTTCCATGGGCCGATCGCCTTTCCCGGATTGTCGCGAAATTTCTTCAGTCCCGAGAAACCGTCGAAATTCAATAGCGGCGCGTCGAGATACATGCGCTCCACGGCGTCAGGGTGCGCGCAGGCGTAGCGAACGGAAAAAAAGCCGCCCCAGCTCAGCCCCACGAGATTGGCGCGCTCCGCGAATGAAAGATCGCTGGAGAGGAATCGTTGGAAGGCGCGGCTCGCGTCCAGACCTTTCTCATCCATTCTGTTGCTGAATGTGTCCAGTGTCACGTGGTGCCAGCCGTTGGAGAGCAGTTCGAGGACGCCGGTGCGCTCGACGAATGCATCGGCCCATTGCATCGTCCATGTCCACGGGCGTCCATCGGCAGGTTCCCCGCGAGGCTCTGCGATCCATGCGCGATGCCCATCGAAAATGAACTGGGTGCGCCGGAATCCATGCCACGTGTCGCTGCCGGTTATGCGGTATTTGACGGCAATCTTCGCCGCGAGCGGCGAAGAAGCTGTTTCGCCATTGACGAGACGTGCGCGCAGATCGTCCCAGCGCACAAAGCCCCCCGCGACCGTCTCGAGTCCGCGCACGCGAGTCTCGCGCTCGTTGAAGAGAATCTTTACAAGTACGTCGCCAGCGTTGTTGCGGTAGAAAACGAGCTGGAGATTTGCAGCCATCGGCATGCAGTTCGCGAGCGCCGCGTCATCGCAGAGTTTGGCGCAAGGAATCTTGTCGCCGGCGCCTTCAAGACCGATATAGGCTGCAAGCGCCCACAGGCCCAAATCGTGCGCGAAGCGCAAATCGGCGGCGACTTCGCCTGTGGCGATCGCTTGATCTGCGCGCACGGCGATGTCCATTGCGGCTGGATGCGCAGAGTTTGCGACCGCATAGCCGAATTCTACGCTGCCGCCCATCATCATGTACCACTTTGCACGGACGACACGCGAGATCGAGGCAAGCTCTTCTGGCTCGAACCAGTCGAAGAGTTGCAAACCGCCCAGCTCTTCATCTATCGGCAGACAGCCGGCGACGAGATGGAAAAGATCGTGCGCGAATCTGTAAGGATCGGTTATGACAGCGCGCGCGGCCGCTTCGTCCTTGAAGACGAGGTGTTTGAAATGCTCGAGCTTCAGTATGTCGGCGGCGAGAAGACGCGCGGCCTCGCGTAGCGGCATTTCTTGCGCAGAGCGTTCTTCAGGTTCGTTCACGAGTTTGTCGAGAATCCTTTCGCCAGTCTCGAAATCGAATGCGAGCGACGGCGCGGCGCCTTTCAATTCGACGGCGAAATTCGCCATGCTCGCCAGGCAACGCGGTACAGGGGTGGATTGGCAACGCACGAATCTGCCTTCGCTTTCGAAAACCTGCGCGAAGCGCGCGTGCATGCGCCGGGCCAGCAACTTCTGCTCTCGCGCGCCGCGCGCGGAAAGTTCGCCGTACCTGCCTTCGTGGGCGGCGGCGATGAACTGGAGCGCCGCGGCGAGTTCTTCGCCTTTCGGCGTCAGCAAGCCGTCTTTCGCCGCGCGCGCGAATACTCTTGCGGCATCGCAGCGCTTCTTCTCAGTCTGGAAACGGCTCCCATGCCGCCCGTAGTGGCTGATGTAGAAAGGACGGTAGCCCGCCGGCGGCGGGACGTCCTTTATGTCCTCGAAGGTATATGGGCGCATATTGCCGGCGGAGCTGGCTGGATTCGCCGCCACGGCATCTTCGAAAGCGCCTGCAAAGACGCAATGCGAAACGATTGCAAAAACCGCAAGCAGGGCCAGCACCGGCGCCGATCTTTTCAGCCTTGATATTTCCATCGACATAGATTCCTTGTTGCGAGAAGGCAGGTATTGCCTAGCTGATCCTGTCGCCCCAGAAGCCGACGGAAATATCTGGACAGTTCGCCAAGGCCGGCGGCATGGCGCGGTTGATATGCCACTTGTGCGCTCTGCCTTTAGTTTGCTTGTGCCCCAACTCCCAGAGATGGCCGAATACGACGCGCTTGGGGTGTATTCTACGCATGGCGTCGGCTATATCCAGTCCGGACATCGGAAATAGAAGCCATAGATCGGGCGCGCCCCATTTGACGGCGAGTTTGTCGTTGGACGGCCTGCAATCGCCAGTGTGCAACAGCCTGAAGCCGCCTATGGCGATTTCGAATGCCGTCGTGAAATCTATGCCCCATGGCTCTGAGGCGTGATCGACGCTGAATGTCCGTATCGAAATGTCCTTTATGTGAAGGATGTTTTCGCCTTTCATCAACCCCGATACTTCCGCGCCGTTGTTGGCGTGGAAGTTGGAGACGATCTTTTTGCCCGCGCTGTCCATCGCGCGCAAGAAATCTCCATCGAAGTGATCGCCGTGGGCGTGGGTGCAAAGAGCGAAATCCAGCAGCGGCGCAAATTCCTTCGCGCGGCGATGTTTCAGGTCGATCGAGAAAGTCGCATGTCGCGTCTTTACGATATACCCCATGTTGTATATGCTCCAGACCGCGGGCGCGTCGCTTCCCACTATCGTCTCTGCGACTTCGCGCTTCACTTTGTCAAAGGCGTGTTCAAGCGCTTTCAGCGCGGCGAAATTCCGCGTGTCGCCGTCTTTGTAGTAGGCCTTGTAATCTTCAGGCGCGACGAGCATTGTCGCATCGTTCCAGCGATCTACTAACGCCGCTTGGCGCTCGGCGCTGCGGCGTTGAGGCGTTGCGCTCGCTTTGCCGGCGGCGAAGGCGTGCGCGGCGGTTGAAGATGCGAAAGCCGCCGCGCCCAATATGAATTCTCTGCGCTTCATTTGCATCGTCATGCCGGTTCTTCTTCGAAGATTGATTTTGATTTGTCGAAATCCGCATTCGAGAGCGACGACAGGTCGATTATCGTGTTGATCGCGTCCTCGAGATTATAGGCGTCTTTCGGATGGCGTTTGCGGATGTCCGGGCGCGCCTTGTCGTATTCTTTGCTTGACCAGAGCATGAATGGAACGCTCGTCATCGGGATGTTGGCAAGCTGCGAATGCCCGAGGACTTTGTTTCCTGGCGTATCGTATATATCCTCGCCATGGTCGCTGAAGTAGAGGAGGTAGGAGATTCCGGAGCGCTTGGCGAGGATGGAAGTGAATTGCGTTATCACCCAGTCGGTATAGCGGATGGAGTCGTCGTATGCATTCACCATCTGCGTCTGCATGGCGTTGAGCGCTTCCTTGCCGGGCGCGGCGCCCTGGAAATGGACGAATTCCGACGGGTAGCGGTTCACATACGCAGAGTGGCTTCCGATCATGTGGAGGAAAACGACTTTCTTCGCCGCCGTATCGCGGAGGGCCTTTTCGAGTTCTGGCAGCAGCGAGCCGTCCACGCTTCTTTCGAAACGTTTCAAGTCCGAATAGCAGATGCACTTGCAGACGTCGGCATGGGAGGCGAGCGCCGTAAGGGGCGTATTGTCGTCCAGCGCGTACTGGTTGGAAATCCAGAATGTCTTGAAGCCCGCTTCCTTGAAGTAATCGATAATCGAGCCGCGCGTGCGGAGCTTCTCCGGTTCCTTGCGCGTTGCGAAAGTCAGCACTTTTTCCAGCACGGGCAGCGTCTGCGCGAACGGCGAGCGGACGCCGCGAATGCGCAGAATCGAATTGCCCAGCGCGTCGGTGAATTCATTCGTCGCCCGCTTGTATCCGCAGTACGAGTGGTGCATGGAGTTGGCGCTTTCGCCGATGCAGATTACGTATGTCTGCGCGGTTTCTGCGGGTAGCGAAGACGATATGGCCGCGAAAGGCGGCGCGCTGTGCGCGGCGATTTCTTTCGCCAGCATGGCGTACGATTTCTTGAATTGGAAGTAGTGGAAGGCAAAGCTCGAATATGGATTGAGAATATAGCCGATCTTAAAGCGCGCAGCTTTCTTGGTGAGGTTTCGCGGGAAGGGGAGGAAGGCGGCGAAGAGCAGCGCGCAGGCAATCGCGCGCGTCGTCGCTGGGAGCGCCGGCGCGCGCGGAATCAGAGGAATCAGCGCGAACGGGACGATGTATATCGCGGCGACGACGACCCAATTCCAGAACGTGACGGTCTGACGGCAATATTCCTTGAATTCCTGCATATTCGTCGCGAACAGCGAATAGAAGGTGTTGATTCCTACGCGCGAACCGAATTGCCTGATGTGTGCAATCTCGAGAATGAATAGCGGCGCGAATACGGCATGTATCGCGAGAGCGTACCACTTCGCGGCGCAAGGCGCCGCCACTGCCGGAATCCACACGAGAGCCGTCATGGGGAATGTTCGCAGCAGATCCTTGCCGACCGCGCGCGCGAATGTGGCGTTCCGCCAGCGACCGCCTGCCGCAGCCTTGGCCGATGAATACACGACCGGCGCATACGCGACAAACGCCAGATAGCCCAATACCCAGTAGAGTCCTTCAAAGTTCATGGCTGCCAAATATTCAGTGTCTTCGCGTCGCGGCATCTGCCGCGCGCGTCACGGATATTATAACATAAATCCTGCCTGCGCACCGGAGGCGCCGGCGCGGAGAAAGATCGCTCATCCATCGATGCGCCGCCATATCGCCAAGCGTGATTTTCCGTATGTGCGATCGCGTACGAGTTCCCATCCCGGCGGAGTTTCCGGCGATTGCTCCGAAGTCGTCTCGGCAGCGAAAACGCCACCCACGCGGATTACGCCGTTCTCCGCAAGCGCGCCAAGGAAATCCGCATAGCCGCGCTCTTGGCCGAGCGCGTACGGCGGATCTGCAAACGCGATGTCGAAGGCTTCCGCGCGGTATGCGGCAATCCAGCGATACGCATCGGCGCGAACGAGCTGCGGCATGGGCGACGGGGCCAGCGCCGCGATATTTTTCCTGATGCACTCTATATGCTTGGGATTGCGCTCGACAAAGACGGCGAGCGCGGCTCCGCGCGAAAGCGCCTCCAGCCCGACGGCGCCGCTGCCGGCGAAAAGATCGAGGAACCGCGCACCCGTTATGCAGTCGCCAAGCATCGAGAAAAGCGCTTCGCGCACGCGATCTTGCGTGGGGCGGATTTCCCCTGTCTTCGGGGTCGCCAGCGTCCTTCCGCCGTATATTCCGCTTGTTATGCGCATAGCCGCGGTTTGATTGCAGTCAATGAAGCGGCATTGCCGCGGGGGTGCCGAAGGCTCGCGCCGCGCTCCATTTCATATTCCGTTGTTTTCCTGCCTGTACTCTGCGGAGCTGTCGGCCGTTTCCCAGACGCGAACGGCAACGAGACCCGGCAGACGGACTTTCAGCGCGTCAAAGAACAGATTCGCCAGATTCTCCGCGGTCGAGCGGAAAGGTATGGCGACAGTGCGCATGCCGTGACGCTTGACCACTTCCGCGATTTCGCATTCGCCTTCCGACGCGGTGGAGTATATGAAGGCGTGGTCGAAGCGCTCGCATATCGTCTCGTTCGCGATCTTTTTCAGTTCCTTGAAGTCGATGACCATGTCGCGCTCGCCGTCGCCGGCTACGGACACATCGACTCTGTAAGTGTGGCCGTGGAGATTGCGGCACAGCCCCTCGTGGTTGGTGAGAATGTGCGCGGCGTCGAAACGCACCGTCTTCGTCACAATAGTCATTTCTCCTCCTGCGCGCCATCTTCGGAAAGCATGGCGACGAATCTTTCTGGCGGCGGACACGGACGGAATGTATCGAGCGATACGAAAGCATGGCGCGTGAAGCCGCTGGCGAGAATATCTTCGGAGCCCTTGCGCCTGACTTCGCAGCCGATTTCGATACGCACGCCTTTCATGCCGCGCACGAAAGCAGTGATTTCGAGGAGGTCGTCGTATTTGGCGCTTCTTCTGCAATCCAGCTCCGCGTGCGTGACCGGCAGTCCCCAGCCTTCGGATTCGCATTCTTTGTAGGTATAGCCGCACGCGCGCATGAGTTCGTTGCGTGCGCGCTCGAAATACACGAGATAGTTGGCGTAGTACACGACTCCCATCATATCGGTGTCGGCATACGGAACACGGTATTCCAGCGTGATCGTTTTCATTTGCGGATTTGCCCTTGGTCAGTCGATAGAGTTGGCAAGCTCCTTGAGGAGATTGGCGGCGGCGGCGCATTCCGCTTCATGCCGCGAATGCGCCGTCGCGTCGGCCCAGCCGAAACCGGCGATTTCCACGCGCACTTTGTGAAGCGGGGCGTGCGCGCTGCCTTCGACGGAAAGCAGGCTGTATTGCGGGCGGCATCCAGGGCGGAAGCGCAATGCCGCCTTCTGCAACTCGCCTTTCGGGTTGGCGCCCCACGCGCCGTCAAGCGAGTGTTCGCCGAGTGCGTATGCGGCGAAAATCTTCTTGGCCGCTTCCAGGCCGCCGTCAAGCCAGGCGGCGCCGAGAATGGCTTCCATGGCATCGGCGAGGAAATGCTCGTCTCCGCGAACCGGCGCGGCGCCCTTGTTGCGGCGCAACAGCGTCGCGAGGCCGAGGCGGCGCGCGGCCGCGCAGAGCGCCGCCGTGGAAACCATGCGCGTGCGGCGCTCTGTCAGTTCGCCTTCTTGCGAAGAGGCGAATTCCCGGTAGAGTGAATCAGCGGCCAGAAGACCCAGCACGGCGTCGCCAAGGAATTCCAGACGCTGATTGTCGGCCGCGCCGGGCGTCGTCATTCTGAAGGATGGCGTGGTGAGCGCGTTTTCCAGCAGCTCCGGACGCCGGAATGTGTAGCCGAAGATTTCCATGTGCCGGAAGATACCCTTCGCTTCGGTGTCACTTCTCCATCGAGACGTCTTTCCCGGACCAGCAGTATGTGCAAAGCTTGCAGGCGGGAATGCCGATTGCGTTGATGAGATCGTCTAGGCGCTGAAATTGCAACGAGGTCAGATTGAGCTTTTCGCGGATGAACTCCACCATCGCCTTGTATTCGCTGCTGTCAGGGTCGGTGTATTTATCGAGTCCGGCGTTCTGGCCTTCGTGACCGCGGATGTAGCGGCGCGTTATCAGGTCGTATTCCGAGCGCGACCGCGAGAAGTTGATGAACGGGCACGGGAAGACGAGCGGCGGGCAGGCGATGCGCATGTGCGTTTCTTTGCAACCGTCCGCATACAGGCGGGCGGCTTGCTTGCCGAGCTGCGTGCCGCGTACGATGGAATCGTCGCAGAATACGAGCTTGCGATCCTTGATCAGCCCCGGTATCGGAATCAGCTTCATGGAGGCGACGTGTTCGCGCTGGCGCTGATCCTGCGGCATGAAGCTCCTCGCCCATGTCGGCGTGTATTTCACGAAGGGGCGGGCGTATTTCACGCCGGCCTCGTGGGCATAGCCGAGCGCGTGGCTCGTCCCGGAATCCGGGATGCCGCATGCGGCATCGACGCGGACATTGTCGCGGCGTGCGAGCGCGGCGCCGCAGCGGTAGCGCGCCATTTCGACGTTCCTGCCTTCGTAGCTGGATGCCGGATAGCCGTAGTACACCCATAGGAAGGAGCAGATCGCCATCTTCTCGCCAGGCTCTATCAGCGTCTCGATCGTGCCGTCTGCGGAAATAGCGACCATTTCGCCTGGCCCCAGATCGCGCACGTATTCATAGCCGAGATTCGGCAGCGCGCAACTTTCTTGCACCACGATCGTCGCGCCTTCCTTGCGCCCGATTATGGCTGGCGTGCGCCCGTAGCGGTCGCGCGCCGCGTAGAGCGTGCCTTTTTCATCTACCAGAAGGATAGTGCAGCTGCCGCGAACCTTCTGCTGTACGTAGCGAACGCCGTCTGTGATGGAATCTTGGGTGGCGATGAGCGCGGAGACGACTTCTGTAGGCCCGACCATGCCGCTCGTCGTGGAGAATTGGAGTTGCGCCGCATTGTCGGTGAACAACTCCTTCTTCAAATCTTCTATATTCGAGATTAGCCCGACTGTTGCAATGGCGAATGTGCCGAGGTGCGAACACATCACGAGCGGCTGCGGATCCGTATCGCTTATTACGCCAATGCCGCAGTGTCCGGAGAATCTTTGCAAATCATGCTCGAACTTCGAGCGAAAGGGGGCGTTCTGGATATTGTGGATGGAACGCTGGAAAGCTCCATCGTCGCCAAGGATGGCGAGGCCTCCACGATGTGTGCCGAGATGGGAGTGGTAGTCGGTTCCAAAGAAAAGATCGGTCGTGCAATCGTCTTTGGATATCACGCCGCAAAGTCCGCCCATGTTTCGCTCCTTCTATTGTCTTGTAGAAGAATATTATACCATATTTCGGCTTGCCGCCGCGCATGCCCGAGTCAGATTTCCATGCAAGGCGGCGAATCGGCATCCGGAACGGCGTTGGATGCCGTCGTGAAAATCTGCATCACGGGCTGCGTGGACACGGCGCTTATCGTATGCGAGGAGACGAAAACCACAAAGGACGCGCGTGCGCGTAGATGTGGGCGGGATTTGCATATGCTCTATTTTTAGCGCCTTTCCGCTGTTAAATTAGCTCATATTGCAGAAATCTGCCATATTTGGTATAATAGTGGCATGAGTGAAAAGGGTGCATTGGCCAAAATGGTCTTGCAGGCGTCCGGGGCATATTCGGACTCGCAAATTGACAGTATCTTCCGGAGGCGCGCGGAAAACCCCGGCATGGGGCTTTGCGAGGCCGTCGTGAAGTTTGGCGGCGTGAAGGAAAAAGATTTTCTTTCCGCCGTCGGCAAAGTATTGGGTCTTGAGGTCGTTTCTTTGGAGGAGCGCCAGCCGGACGCCGATGCGATAACTGCAATTCCGCCTAGCGCCGTCAATCAGTATGGCGTGCTGCCGTTCAGGAAAGACGATACGACGCTGACGATCGCGTCTTCCGATCCTTTCGATTTCAAGGCGGCGGATGGACTTAGGCTGCTTTCCGGCCTGCGCGTCAAATCCGTGCTTGCGCCGAAGGAAGAGATCGAGAAAGCGATCAAGAAGTACTACGGCGTCGGCGCGGATGCGATCGAGAAGATGATCGATGACGGCCGCTATTCCGTCGATGACGACATTGGCGCGATGACGAAGATCGATGTCAATGAAATGGGCGAGGAGGCATCCATCGTCCGCTTCGTTAACCAGATTATCGCCGAGGCTGATCGCGAAGGCGCTACGGATATTCATATCGAGCCGCAGGAGACGGAGTTGCGCATACGCTACCGCATCGACGGCATGCTTCACAAAGTCGATGTTCCGCCGCAGCTCAACCGTTTGAAGTCCGCGATAATCTCGCGTATCAAGGTCATGGCCAATCTCGATATCGCCGAGAAGCGTTTGCCTATGGATGGCCGTATTGGCATTCGCATCGCCGGCCAGGATATCGACATTCGCGTTTCGACCATGCCGGCTGCCTACGGCGAGTCGATTTCGCTGCGCTTGCTTGCGAAGAGCGGCAATTTCGTGAAGATGCAGGATCTCGGCTTCAACGACAGAGATTTCCATGTCGTCGAAAAGATCATCCATCGCCCCAACGGCATCTTTCTCGTGACGGGGCCTACGGGCTCCGGAAAATCCACGTCGCTCTATTCCTTCCTTTCGGAAGTCAATACGATTGACGTGCGAATCATGACGGCGGAAGATCCTATAGAATATCACATGGCAGGCATCAACCAGGTGCAGATGCAGGCGGATATCGGCATGAACTTCGCGCGCGCCCTGCGCGCCTTCCTTCGTCAGGACCCGGATATTATAATGGTCGGCGAAATTCGCGACCGCGAAACGGCGGAGATTGCGATCAACGCTTCGCTTACCGGCCACATGGTGTTTTCGACATTGCACACCAACGACGCCGCAGGCGCATTCCCGCGTTTGATCGATATGGGCGTGGAGCCGTTCTTGATTGCATCCGCTGTCGCCGGCGTCATGGGCCAGCGGTTGTGCCGGCGCCTTTGCCCGAAGTGCAAGCGCGAAGTGCCGATAGACATGAAATACTACAATCTCGCCTATCCGCCTGCGAAGCAAACGGTTTTCGAGCCGGTCGGCTGCGACAACTGCGCGCGTTCCGGCTACAAGGGGCGGCGCGCGCTTTTCGAAGTCCTCGAAGTCGATGAGGATATAGAAGGGGCGATCGTCAGGCGCGAGAATGCAACTCAGATCCGGAATATGTCTCTCGCCAAAGGCATGAAAACTCTTCGCGAAGACGGCTGGGCAAAGGTCTTCGCCGGCGTGACTTCCGTAAAAGAGGTCATGCGCGTTACTGAAGAGACCTGATATTCCAAATGGCCGCCGCGCTGGCGCCGCAAGAGAAACGCCGCTTCCGGCATTGCGCGCCATGCAGCGACGAGGTGGAGACTCTGATGAACGAAACAAAATTGATTCTGGCGGCGGTCAAGCGTCTTTTATGGAAAGACCGTTGGCTGGAGCGCTTTATCTGGTTGACGGTGACATTTTCGTTTTTGCGGTATGTCGTATCCAATCTCGCCACCGCACTTCTTGGGCAATCGGCGGCAAGCGTGTTCGATCGCGTCGCCGCCGTCAGGGATCTCGAGGCGCTCAAGCAGATTCTGGCAGACTCTGCCCTTGTACACTCGCTTGTCATCGCCGCTGGCTTGTCGCTATTCATCTCTGCATTGATGGGCGCGATAACGTCGTTCGGGTTGGCCAGAGCGCGCCTGAACGCCGTAGAGAGCATTGATACGCAGCTCGTTACAGGCGGTGCCGCGCCTGGCAACATCGGGTGGCAGCGCGGCGTCTGGGGAGGTTTTCGCGATCCTTTCGGAATGCTCATGCTTGCAATCCTTCATGGGATTGCGGTTTATTGGCCGTGCGCGATAGCCGCGGCGCTGGCGACGCTGCTTGCGCCCGGTGTATCGCTCATTGGCGCCGCATGGCCGCTTTCGCTTGCTCTTGCCTGCCTGTCGATACCGCGCTTTTATCGCTACAGGATGGCATGGCTCGAGAAAGCGTCCGATCCGTCGCTCGGCGCGCTCGAATGCCTGCGGCGTAGCGCCGCGCGCATGCGCGGCAACATCGGCAAGTGCTTTCGTCTCGATTGCGCCATGTGGAAGGAGATAAGCGCGCTTCTCGCGGTGTTTATGCTGCTTGTCGCGGTTTGCATTTTTGGCACGCCCGTCGTCGCCGCAATCTGCGCTTTGTTGTATCTCGTCGTGCTAGTGTACGTCGAAATCTATGTTTCGCTGGCGCAGACCGTTTTCTACTGCATCCGCCTGAAGGCGCCGGCGCCATCTAACGAAGCGTGACGGCCAGCCCGCCTCCCGAAGTCTCTCTATAGAGCGAAGGGAGATCGTGGCCGGTGCGCAGCATGGTCGCGACGACGTCATCGAACGAGACGCGGTGGCGGCCATCGGAGAGCAATGCCATTTCAGCCGCGACAATGGCGCGGTTGGCGGCGAGCGCATTGCGCTCTATGCACGGTATCTGAACGAGGCCCATGACAGGGTCGCACGTCAGACCGAGGAAGTGTTCCAAACCGATTTCCGCCGCTGTTTCGCATTGCGGAGTGGTCCCGCCGTAAAGATAGGCGGCTGCTGCAGCGGCCATTGCGCACGCCACGCCTATCTCGCCCTGGCACCCGACTTCCGCGCCGGAGATCGAGCCATTGCGCTTCACAGTATTGCCTACGAGACCGGCGGTTTCCAGCGCGTGTACGAGTTCGCGGCGGTCGCAGCCGAGCGATTCCGCCAGATACCTTAGAACGGCTGGAATGACGCCGGCAGAGCCGCATGTGGGAGCTGTCGCTACTATCCCGAGAGATGCGTTTTCTTCGGCTACAGCCGTTGCATAGGCGGCGACGAGTCCCGTGCGGCGGAATTCCGGCTGCAGGAAGCGCGCCTTCTGGTAGATGGAGCGCGCGCGCCTCTGGAGATGGAGTCCGCCGGGCAGAACGCCATCGTGCTTCAAGCCGGCGTCGATCGACGCATACATCGCATCGAGCACGGAAGAGAGATAATCGGCTATCTGAGGGCCTTCGGCATCTTCGACAAGTTGCCAGACCGGCACGCCGTCGCGCTCGCATTTGGCGAGTATTTCCGCCATGTTGGCAAAAGAATAGACTTCCTGAGCGAGCTCGCGCCCGCCTTCCTCGCGCAGCGCGCCGCCGCCGACGGAATACACAATCCATGGTTCTACGCCAGGCGTCTCGAATTTCATCGCGTTAGGATGGCCGGCAAGAGATTCGGCGGCATTCCAGACGATTTTCGTACGGTTTTCGCCGAGCACTTTGCAAAGCGCCTTGTCCGTGAAATGGCCTGCGCCCGTCGCCGCGAGCGATCCATAGAGCGTTACGGTGAAAGATGCAGCTCCGGGGTTGCGGGCAAGGAACAGTTCGGCGGCTTTCGCCGGTCCCATCGTGTGGCTGGATGACGGCCCGAAGCCGATTCTATAAAGCTCGCGAAGCGAATACATGGCAGTAGTTGCCTGCGGTGTGCGCAGGCTATGTTCTTCGTTGGCGGTTGGCGAGAGAGAAATCCATCTCCGCTTTTGCCGGCGTCGATGCGCATTGCGGCTGCAAAAGGGGGATGGATTCCCTGCAAGGTCAGAATATTTCGATTTCCGCCATGGAAGCGAAATCGTTGCCGTAGTGGTTGTCGAGGGCGGTGAAGCGGTAGAAGCGCGCTTCCATGGGCTTGTCGAATTTGATGCGCTGGGGATCCGAGGTGTTCGAAAGCTTCATCGCCGCTGCCAGAGTCCAGTTCTCGCCGTCAAGCGAAACTTCGACGATGCAGTTTGCGACACGGCCGTTGACGCCGTCGCTGCGCCCATGGCAGACCAAGCCTTTGAGCGTCTTCTTCTCAGCGAGTTTCACTGTGACGGAGTGCGGGAAAGAGCCGACTGTCGTGCCGTATTGCGAATGCCAGATCGTCGAGAGATCGCCATCGAGAATGTTTTCCGGCTCGCCCTCGCCGGGCTCGCGGCTTGTGCAGGCGACGATGCTTTCTCCTCGCGCGTTGACGCGTTCCGGCAATTCTCCGAGCTGTATCATCGCCGAATTCGGCGCGCGCGCCGTCAGCGCGTCGTCGTCGAGCGAGATTGTGAAAGCGAGGGTGAAATCCATATCGGAGCGCGGAATGTCGCGCTCCAGCGGACCCGGTCCGCAGCTAGCGCCGCCGAGACCGCGCGTCGCCGCGAAGACGCCGAAGAACGTCTTGTCGCTTTTGCCGAGATCTGTAGGATGCACGGCTTCGACGAGTTCCGTCGGCGTGTAGGGATTGACTTCGAACGAGAAGGGCGCGCCCAGCGTGCGGACAGTCACGCCGCCGACTTTCACGCCGCGTGTGCCTTCGCGGTTGCCGCAATCCTGGTTGCGCGCGTACGGGAAGTAGAAATCGGCGGCATCCATGCTCCAGCGTCCGAGGAACGCGCCAGATTTGCGGTCTGGGTAGTTTTCCCACGGGCCGCAGCCGAACCATTCGACTTCAGGGTTCTTCGCATCCAGGCAGCAGGAGAAGCCGACGCGGGCAAGTTCCATGCGTTTGCCCAGCCCGCGAATCTTCGCGGCGCACGCGGCAGTGCCGTCAGGCATGATCGTCCATCGAACCGCGACGGCGAAGCGTCCGGTCGCCGCGCGAGCTTGTGCAGACGCGCTTTCGATAGTCGTCTTGTTTGCGCCGAAGCCTGCGAGTTTTTCGGGCATTCTGCCAACCCATTCGGCAGTCGCGCTGAAGGATAGCGAGCCATCGGCCATGCGCTCTACGACAGGCTCTGGAGTGCCGGGGAATGCACGCGCTTCCATTGCGCGCAACCCATTGGCAACCCATTTCTCGCCAAGCCCCGCTTCGTTGGAGCTGGGCGTTCTGAAGAGGTCGAGGGAAAGCGGAGTCTTCAGGAGGTTCTTATTCCAGATCAAGCCGCGCTTTTGCATGCCTGTCAAGCGGCCGGTCGCCTTTTCGAATACATATCGCGCGTCGCCGGCGGTGAACGTCAGCATGCCGTCGGCTTCTTCGAATTCCACATCGCCAGACTTCGGGCAAAGCGGCGAAAATTCGCGCGACTCCATCAAGTCTATCTGGTCGTCGGCGACGGCTCTGCCGCCTTCAATGATTTCGAAGCGCACGCTTGCCGTGCCTTCGCGGCCCATGGCGGCGATGGCCGCTTCGGGCATGTCGTAAACCGCCTCGCGTTGCGGGCCGAGCCCCAAGAGCGGAAGCTTCCCGGAATCTTTCCTTTCGCCATCGACGAGCAGCGTCCAGGCGATATGGGAATCAGGCTGCGCGGAAACGAAGAAGTTTTTGTTCTTCACGACGATGCGCTGGTTGTAGTTCGTCGCTTTGATCGACCAGTTCTGATAGACGTGGCGGACTTCCCAGTATCCCGGCTCCGGCGTGCGATCGGCGAGGACGACGCCATTCATCACGAATTGGCCGTCGTTCGGCTGGTCGCCGAAATCTCCGCCGAATGCGATAGTGTCGGTGCCGTCGGCGTTGCGTTTGTAAAGGCCTTGATCAACCCAATCCCAGATCGTCGCGCCGAGAATCACGTCGGAGGATTCGATCGCGTCCTGGTAGTCTTTGAGATTGCCCATGGCGTTGTTCATGTTGTGCGCGTACTCGGAAATGTAGAAGGGCTTTTTCGAGCTTGCTTCTGCCGCTTTCTGACGCACCCAAGGGACACTTGGATATTGGCAGCCATCCATGTCGGCGACTTCCCAATCGCGTTCGTAGTGCGTCGGGCGCGTGAGATCGCGCGCCTTTATCGCATCGCGCGCCGCGGCGAAATTCTCGCCCGGCCCCGCCTCGTTGCCATAGCTCCAGATCACGACCGAGGGGTGGTTTTTGTTGCGTTCGACCATCGCGATGTTGCGATCCACCGTCGCCTTGCGCCATAACGTGCAGTGCGAAAGCGATTCGACGCCGTAGCCGTAGCCGTGGGATTCGACGTTCGCCTCATCGACGAGGTATATGCCCATGGTGTCGCAGAGGTAGTACCAGTAGTCGTCTTGCGGATAGTGGGCGTTGCGCACGGCATTGCAATTCGCTTCCTTGAGCATCTTCGCATCCTGCTCGTGGCGCCACTCCGGCACGTAGTGGCCGTAGTATGGATCCGTCTCGTGGCGGTTGGCGCCTTTTAGCTTGATCTTCTTCCCGTTCAGGTAGTAGCGGCCGTCTTCGCGGATTTCGCTTGTCCTGAAGCCGAATACGGTGGAGACGAATTCTTCGCCGTTATTGATCACGAGCTTGTAGCAATTCGGCTGTTCCGCGCTCCAGAGGCGCGGCGAAACGACGGTAAAGCGCTTTGCCGCCCAGCGTCCTACCAGTTCGT